>JAIRMC010000118.1 GCA_031258965.1 Azoarcus sp.
GTTCCAAAAGTGACCAGGCGTGATCCGAAATATCGTGCCGATGTTGTTCGCAAGACATGAGATGCTCCAAGAGGTTTGTCCCTTATAGAACAACACTGATCTTGTGACGACGATATCTAACCTAATATTACATTTTGGCATTATATAATTGTAAATTTCTTGTTTTAAGGCGTTTTTCGATCAAGAACAGCTTGCTTACCCTGGCGAAACAGTGAGCGACCTAGCTCAAGGAAACAGTGTTACTTTTCACCACGAACGCGAAGAAAGACATCTCTCTCCATAGACTACACTTTTCCCATTTCCTCTGATGCGAGGGGGGGGGAGTCCAGCTTGGAAAGCAGGACTTCAAAGAGAACCGCCAGCACCATTTCCCCGTTTAGCCACGCCTCCATGGACTCGGTACGCCTTTTCGGGATTTCCCCCATTCCCAGCAGCGATTTGAGCCGCTTGAAATAAAGTTCGACTTGCCATCGGTATCGGTAAGCGGAAAGCACCTCGTCGGCGCTGATCTCACCGGGCAGTGAGGTGATGAGGACGATGTATTCGTTGAGCAGCTTTGCACCGACGGAAGTTTCCTTCTGGCGCTTGCTGTCTCTTTGGGTCATCCGCCGCATGGCTTTTTCAATGATCGGTCGCCAGTACCCGGTAGTTCTCCAGGCCCTTCGGCTTCAAGTAGTCGGTAACGCTTGCCGGAGTCAGTCGGCTCCTGCAACGCGAAGGGCGGGGCAGTCTGTGCGCCATACGCGCCGCTCGCGCCAAGGGGAAGGAAGATACGGACGCGACAGCCCGGGGAAAGGGCTTCGAGGAATATGCGCCGGGGTTCATCCATATCGACATCAAGCATTATCGTCGGTGGGCATTTCTGTTTCTCCCGGGTTTTAGGGGAGGGTATTGTCATTCCTCGGGAATACATGAGACTCATGAAATGATCCCATCCCACTCGGAACAAGAAGGTTGGGCGTTTCGCAGGGACGACCACATCCACCCAGCCTTGAAGAAATATATCGGGCTGGATGTTCGGACGCCTGTTGACTTTACTATGGAAACAAAAGGCGTTCATAACTGTATCAAATGCATCAACTGGCTCGCCATTTTAGGCGATGCCATTCCGGAAGAGCTTGGCGGGCTTGCCATGGTGAAAAGTGCGCTGGAACCCGAATGTACGCTTTATCCCTATCCAGGCGGCGTAATGATCCAAGCTGGTGCGCTTCACGGATTACGGGAGCAGCCTGTTCCGAGTAGCGAAACTTTTGGTTGGCAAGAAAGAAGCAAAGAAGTGGATCAGCCGCTTCGATTGATCGCGTGTTAGGCTTCGCTGTCTTCCGCCCACTCCGATACATCCACCCAGAGCTATCCGTGCCATACAGTAAGTACCGCGCACAGCGCGATTGGGCGTCTCCGTCTCCCGGCAAAAACCGGGAACAAACCTGGTTTCACAAATGTTTACAATGACATGCCATAACGAATTGAATGAGAACGGCTTCTTTTGTCCTCTTTAAACGACATCCGCGTGTGCAATAGCTCCAACCTCGGTATGATTGCGCCTTTTATTCCTCAAGAAATCTGGTTCATCATGGCCGTTTTGCAAATCAGCGTTTTCCTGGAAAGCCAGCCGGGGCATCTGAAGCGTGTGCTTGCCGCCCTCGTGGCTGCGGGAATCAACGTGCGCGGCTATTCCGTGTCCGATACCGGCGATTACGGGATCGCGCGTTTCATCCTGGATAAACCCGCCGAGGCGCTTGATGTGTTGCGAACACAAGGCTGGGCGGCAGCCCAGGCGGAAGTGATCTGCATCCGCCTGCTCGACAGACCAGGCGAACTGGCGCGCGTCATGGGCGTCATTGCGGAAGCGGGAATCAACGTGCTCTACAGCTATTCCTTGATTTCGACCATCATCGCCATTCATGTCGACCCTATTTCCCCAGCGGAAGCGGCGCTGAAGAATCAGCCGGTCGAGCTTGTCACGCAGGAAGAAATATCATCGACATCGGTGCGCGTCTGATCGGGCTGCCGCGAGAACGACTTGGTAATCACAGGCATGACGAATATGCTGCAAAAGAACTATTTCGACCCCGAGATCGAAAGCGCGCCGCGCGAGCGCATCCGGTGTATTCAATTGGAAAAACTCCGGAAACAGGTCGCCTGGGCTTATGAGCGGACGCCCTGGTACAAAAAGCGTTTCCAGGAACTCGGTATCGAACCGAGGGACATTCGCAATCTCGAAGATGTTCGCCTGCTGCCCTTCACCGATAAACAGGTGTTGCGCGAGACCTATCCATTCGGCCTGTGCGCCATTCCGCTCGATGAAGTCGTCCGGCTGCATGCTTCCTCGGGAACGACCGGGAAACCTGTCGTCATTGGATACAGTCGCCGCGACCTCGATGCCTGGAGCGACTGCGTGGCGCGCATGGTGGCAATGGCTGGCGTCACGCGCGCCGACCGCGTACAGATGGCGTTCGGGTACGGTATGTTTACCGGCGGCTTCGGCCTGCATTACGGCTGCGAAAAACTCGGCTGCATGATGGTGCCCGCCGGTTCCGGCAACACGGAGCGGCACCTGATGATGATCGAGGACTATAAAACCACGGTGTTGATCTCGACGCCATCCTATGCCATGCATATGTGTGAAACCGGCGAGGCGCTTGGCTTCGACTGGAAATCGGCGAGCCTGCGGATAGGGCTTTTCGGCGGCGAGCCTTGCATGCCGGGTCTGAAGCGCGAGATCGAAAGCCGGATGCATATCATATGTACCGACAACTACGGCCTGACCGAAGTCAACGGCCCTGGGGTGGCGGGAGAATGCCTGCATTCGCGCGACCAAAACCACATCGCGGAAGACCATTTCCTGTGGGAAATCATCGACCCCGCCACGGGCGAAGTCTTGCCGGAAGGCCGCGAGGGCGAACTGGTGTTGACCCTGCTCGACAAGGAAGCGTTTCCAATGCTGCGCTACCGGACGCACGATCTGACGAGCATTACCACTGAACCTTGCGCCTGCGGTCGCACACATGCGCGCATGGCCAAGGTGCGCGCCCGCACCGACGACATGCTCATCGTAAGGGGTACGAACATCTTTCCGAGCCAGGTGGAAGACGCGCTTTCCGCCATCCGGGGCGTGACGCCGCATTACCGCATCGTGCTGGACAATGAAACCGGTATGGACAGGGTGACGGTCATGACGGAACTGAAACCCGACGCTTTCAGCGATTCCTTTGAAGAAATGGATCGTTTCAGACGCCACGTCGTCGATCGCCTGAGGCAGGCTTTGCTGGTGACGCCCGTCGTCAAACTGGTCGAACCGGGTGGCATTGAGCGCACATTCGGAAAAAGCAGGCGTGTCGAGGATAACCGGGAAAAATCCTAATGTCATCGTTGTCGCTTTCGGCGCCGCGCCGGTTTGCGCCCAAGAGGCCGGACGGCGGAAGCAATTGTTATTTCAACCGACTGGGTATCTGATATGACTTCTCTCGTCACCAATGGCTTGCAGCAGGAAATAGAACAAATCAACGCCGCGATCCGCGCCGAACCGCTGGCGGCTTCCCATCGTTTGGCGCTGGCGCAATTGCGGCTCGTGCAAGGGGCTTACGCGAAAGCCTTGCAGCAATTGCAGCTCGCTTGCCAGTTCGATGTCGACCTGATCCCGGAAGCGCAGTTGATCTGGGCGCTCGTGCGCGCCGAGCAAACTCGTGAAGCCGTGTTTGGGGGGAAAATCCTGCCGGATTTGCTGACGCCGCCGTCAGAATGGCTCGAAAGCATGATCGCCGCCTTGCGCGAGGCGGACGGCAAGGCGGCGGAAATGCGCCGGAAAGCCTTGTCCGAAGCGCCGCCGAGCCAGGGGCGCTATGGCGAAACCGCGTTCGAGTGGATCGCGGATGGCGACGAACGGCTTGGGCCGGTCATCGAAATCATCCTGGGCGGCGTTTACTACTGGATACCGTTCGATATGGTCGAAAGCTTGGAAATCCCTGCTCCGAAAAAGGCCATGGAACTGGTGTGGGCGCCTGTCGATCTCAAGCTCCCCGGCCATCCCGCCAAGATCGCCTACATGCCTTCGAGATATATCCTGTCGGAAAACGAACGCAGCGACGCGCTTTTGGTCGGCGCGGAGACCCTCTGGAAAGAATTGCCTGGCGGTACATGGCGCGGCTGCGGACGCCGGGCCTGGATCGTGGATGGAGAGCCTTTGAGCATGTTCGAGGTGGGCCGGATAAGCTTCGAGTGCGAGGCTTCTCGCTGAAAGCTTCCGGGGAATAACAGGAGGAATGAACATGGAATGCATCGTCAAATGGACTGGGGTGGACGGCATGACCTTTCTCGCCGAAACGGGCAGCGGCCACCTGCTGGCCATGGACGGCGCATCCGAGGGCGGCGGGCGCGATCTGGCGCCGAGGCCGATGGAAGTGGTGCTGGCTGGCGCTGGCGGTTGCACCGCCTACGATGTGGTGCTGATTCTCAAACGTGGCCGCCAGGACGTGCGCGGCTGCTCGGTGCGGCTCGAAGCCGCCCGCGCCGAAACCGACCCCAAAGTGTTCACCCGCATTCATTTCCACTTTACGGTCAGTGGCTGCGGACTCAAGCCGGAAGCGGTCGAGCGCGCCATACGCCTTTCGGCGGAAAAATATTGTTCGGCTTCGATCATGCTCGGCAAGACCGCCGAAATCAGCCACGAATGGACAATCGTCGAAACACAGTGAGGCTCGTTGACGCACGGTGCGGAACGGGGCGAAAAATCAATCCCCTGACGGGACACGGCAATGCCATTTGTGACGCATGCGGAAATCAACCCTCATTGTGAGCAAGGCGAAGCGATCCAGTGCGGCGCATGGGTTACCGCGGCGCCGCGCGCTTCGCGATGACGATTAATCAAGGATTTCCATTGGGCTTCAGTTGGCACTCTTCGACACGAATAAATAAAGCCCCTCAATGCCTGCCGGGCGGTGGCGCCGACAAGGGCCATGCAAAGCTGCAAAACAGCATCATGCGCATCATGTCGCATTCAAAAACGCTTTTCTTCCCCGCGCTGTTGTTGGTTTTTGCTTGTGCGTCCTCGCGCGCTGAAATCTCTGCCGTCGACGCCGCCGGGCATACCGTGAAGCTGCCGCGTCCTGCTGAGCGTATCGTCAGCCTCGCGCCTCATCTCACCGAACAGCTTTTCGCCGCGGGTGCGGGCGGGCGTGTCGTCGGCGCGGTGGCGTTCAGCGATTACCCCCCCGAGGCGCGTAACCTGCCTCGCATCGGCAATTATGCCAATCTCGATCTGGAAGCCATCGCCGCGCTCAAGCCCGACCTGGCGCTGGCCTGGCAAAGCGGCAGCCATCCCGGACAGCTCGCCCGGCTGGCCGCGTTGGGCGTGCCGATCTATCTCGACGAACCGCGCACGTTGGAGGATATCGCTCGCAGTCTGGAAACGCTCGGCGCGCTGGCGGGCAGTTCCGGTACGGCGCGGGCGGCGGCGCGGGCTTTCCGCGTCCGGCTGGACGACTTGCGCCAGCGTTACGCGGCGCGGCCCCGCGTGCGCACGTTTTACCAGGTGTGGAACCAGCCGCTCCTGACGATCAATGGCCGCCACCTCATCAGCGCGGTCATTCGTCTGTGCGGCGGGGAAAACGTTTTTGCCGAATCCGGCCCACTCACGCCTACGGTCTCAATCGAGGCCGTATTGGCCGCCCGCCCGGAAGCCATCGTCGCCAGCGGCATGGGTGAAGCGCGTCCGGAGTGGCTCGACCAGTGGCGGCGCTGGTCGGAACTCGCGGCAGCGAAGGCGGACAATCTGTTTTTCATCCCGCCCGACATCATCCAGCGCCACACGCCCAGGCTGCTCGACGGCGCGGCCCGCATGTGCGAACAACTGGAACAGGCCCGGCTTCGCGGCGCGGGCGAAGATTCCGGGCGGCGCGAGACTATACGGTAGTTGTATGTTGTACATGTATATCGCCCGGCGCGTCGTTGCAGAAGCGCGTCGCGTCCTCGAGGTCGGCGCCGATGGCCGCCTTGTTGAGCGCGCGGACGAACTTCAGCCATAGCCTGCCTTGTTCGCCCGTGATGTCGAGGACGCGCAGCATGATGACGCGCTTACTGTGTTTGCTCAGGCGCAGGATTTCCACGGGCAGGGTGCAACGCTCGTATTCGCCCAGATCCACTTCGATCTTGCCGCGCATCGCCATTTGCAAGGGCCGCTCGCAGTGGGCGTAAAAAACCGTTTCCGAACACTCATAGACGACCAGTGCCACGGTATGCCAGACCCCGCATATATCTATGCTCAGGCGAGCCGGACATCTGACCGGAAAGCGGTGGCTGTGGGTATGGCCGTCTTTTTTACCCGGCATGGCCGTGGATAGCGTCGGCAGATAGCGTTCGTATTCGGGCAGATCGTAAAGCGTGTGGAGCAACTGTATTTCCCGCGCATTCAGATTGCGAAACAGGTTCGTGCGCTGCCTGAAGAAATAGTCGATCAGTTCCGGCGTCATGACCGGATCGGTCGTGGTATGGAAACGCCGGTGCGGAAACTGGCAATTGGGCAGCGACGCGGCGGTGAAATAATGGTAGAGGTTTTTCCCGGCGGGCAAATGACCGTATTTCTGGTGAAATATTTCCTTGGCTTCCACCAGATCGAGATGGGCGCCTGCGGCGGGCGCGCCATTCACGAAATCGTAATGCTTTACCCGATACGGAGAAAGACGTTTGAAACATAAAACGTTTTCGTAGAATCCCATATGGCGAGGATGGGCGGCAATGACCAGATGTTGTGTGTCGAAACGGTATTCCGCATATTCATACAGGAATTTCAGCATCGGCATCAGGATCCTGTTCCTGACCATGCGGAACTGTCTGCTGATTGCCAGCGCCGATACTTCGGCCACATTGCCGCCTTTCTGGAAAACTCTATCCAGATCGAAAACCTGCTGCATGGGAAAACCCCGGCAGTTTTCGCGGATCAGTGAAACCGTTCCGATAACCGTCGATTCGTGACAGCACATCAGTACCGAAGTCGTTGGCAAGGCATGATGGAACGTTACCCGCAATCCGGACGGATCGGGCTTCATGATACCCGCTGCGACATATTCGTCATGCAGCAGCCGGAAACACGCTTCCAGCTCTTCTTTTGTTTGCGCGAGCTTGAGGACGAATTTTTTCGATAGCGGCTTGTCGAGCTTCAGTCCATGGCTATGGACTTTCGCCCGCACGTTTCCCGGCAGGAAATCGACGATTCGGTCGACAAAGCGTCCGAGTATGTTTTGCAGCATGTTATTCATCCAAATTCGGTGCGCGTTCCCGCATATTGGCCACGATGCCGGATTCTGTCCAGAATACAGCCCGCCGCATGCAAGCCCGGCGATACGTCACGACCCTTTTTGTATCTGGCTATTTGCCCTGGCGTTTGTTGTTATGTTCGCGTCCTTGCCGGACGTCATGGTAAATAAGTTGCCAATCCGGACGCACGTCCCGCCACCAGGCGCGATCGAATGTCCAGGCCAAGGGCAACAGTAGTTGCGAGAAGTAGTGCGTCGCCGCCGAGGGCAAATCTTCGGAAGACATTTGTGGCAGCACGCGCAGCGCGCTCAGGCGCTCCTTGGTCGTCGGGTGCAGGGATCGCTGCGGGTTTTCACCCGCCAGCGCATCGTCGCGCACGACGCGCAGGAAACCGGCTGTCATTCCTAGGCCGAGATCGCGGTATGGCCGCACCAGCGGCTTTGCCCGCACCTTGCTCTGGGCCAGCACCCGGGGCCAGTAGTCCCGGAACAGGAATTGCTCCTTGAGCGAGACTTCGATCAGGGTTTCGCCGAGCAGGTCGGCATCGACGATCCGCGTCGCCAGTGCATCGGCCTCGAATTCTTCAATACGCGCCAGCCGCGCCATGTTGTTATAGAACCCGCGAAGCCAGCGGTCGGCCCACGCGCCCAGGATGGGAAACATATCCCCTATCTTGTCGAGCACCCGCAGCCACCATGCCCGCAGCAGGGCGCCATACTTGCCGAACCCTTTGCGTTGCACGGCGAGATGGGCGAATTCATGCGCCAGCACCGCCACCATCTGCGGGCAGGTCACGCTGTGCGCCAGGGGCAGGCCCAACAGGAGATGTGTTTCGATCCGCCCGAAATAGCCCCAACGGGAACGTTGCAGCACGGCGGCGTTCATCTCGGGCGTCACCCATACATGGTCGATTCTGTCGGCGTCGAGCGCCCAGGCCATACCTTCGATCAGGCGATGGAAGTCGTGGGCTTCCTCCGGCGATATCTGGACGCCTTCCGGCGCGGGCAGGGGCACGAACAGCAGCCGCACCGCCATGTATCCCCCCGCAAACGCCAGGGCAACGCAACAGAACGTCAGTAGCGGCCCTTGTGCGCCTCCCTCTTTCCAGATGCTGATTGCGGCGAATATGGCGCCCCCGAACACCAAGCTCGCCAACAGGAGAATTGAAAGCAAGGCCACCGCCGCAAGCACGGTAAGACGCGCCGCCAGCCGCTCGCGCAAGGCAAACAACCGGGGATGTGGCATGCGAAGGAGAAAGGCGGAACTATTCAAAGGTTCGACAATCCACAGAGCACGAGCAAGGATTTTACGACATTACTTCAAAACGTCGACCATGCGCGGAAAAATGGAAACAGACCGCCCGGAAACGAACCGTTCCCGAACGAACCACCATCGCTTCGGCGGGCCAGCCAAGACCGTGCCGCCAGACTCAGACTATAAGCGCGTTCATAGCACTATTTTTTCGTCTCTGCCACCACGGACATCACGCAAAAAACCGGGACGTCCAGCGGTAAAACAAGCAGCATTCATGCCCCCGGCCCGGCCCTGACCCGAAAGGAATTCCGTTTCTCCTTTCAGGTCGCGAGATTCCGGAAGCTACCCGGAAATGAAACATGTCGGATCGCTCCCCGGATTCCGGTAAACGCACAAACCGGCATTTTCAATTTATTGTCAATTCAAAAATAAATGCGTCGTTTATTATAAGTTCTAGTCCCGCAGTCTGTCTCTCAATCCGCTGAATCGTTCTCCGCGCGCCATACAGGCGGCGGCGAAAACCGGCCCGGCGCCGACGATGACGGCTTGCCGCGTCGCGCGGGTAATCGCGGTGTAGAGCAGTTCGCGGCTCAGTACGCGCGACGGACGGGCAGGCAGCAAGAACAGGACTTCGGCGAATTCCGACCCCTGGCTTTTGTGTACGGTCAGGGCGAAGGCAGTGTCGTGTTCCGGCAGCCTTTGCGGCGGCAGGGCGCGATAAACGCCGTCAGCAGTGGGGAAAAACACCCGCGCCGCGCCGCTGGCGTCAGGCAGGCACAGGCCGATGTCGCCATTGAAAAGCCGCGTGACGGGATCGTTTTTCAGCACGATGACCGGCCTCCCGGCCCAGAACGGCCCAGCGGCAAGGGCGATGCCGAGCACGGCGCGCGCGTGCGCGGCGAGATGCGCGTTGATCGCCGCCAGTCCGCACGGGCCGCCGTGCACCGCCACCAGCACGCGAAAACGCTCGAAAGCGGCGAACACCCTGGCCGCGCGCGCCGAGGGCGGCTCACCGGAAGGGGTTTCCCGGAGCGCCGCAAAGTAGGCGGCGTAGCCGTTTTCCATTGCCGCCAACGCGGCGGTGGAGGGCCAGGCGCGTGCCGCTGCGTCTGCGTCCGTGCCGTCCTGGACGGCTTCGCTCTCGATCCAGAGTACGTCGGGATCGACGCCGGTTCCCAGCCAGTCCAGCGCCGCCGCGCCCTCGCCCGCGTTGATGTCGCGCGCCAGACGGCCAATGCCGGAATCGGCGCGGAAGCGGTGGCTTTCGGTGAGCCAGACCACGCAATCGGTGAGCGCCGCGCCTTGCCCTTTGCCTGATCCCTGCATCAACGCATCGGGCGGCACGTCGGTCAGCGCCGCAAGGCGGGCCGCCCGCGCCGCGCTGAAACACCAACTGACGGAAAGATCGGCGAATACCGCCCCCGCTTCCACGGCGGCGAGTTGATCCTTGTCGCCGAGCAGTACCAGCCGGGCGTGCGCGGGCAGGGCGTCGAGCAGGGCGGCGGCAAGCGCGAGATCGAGCATCGAGGCTTCGTCGACCACGAGCAGGTCGAGCGCGAGCGGATTGGCGGCATGGTGGCGGAACTGCCCTGGCTCCGGGGTTGCGCCGAGCAGTCGGTGGATGGTGTGGGCCTCGCCCGGCAATCTCAGGCGCACTGCCTCCGGCAACTCACGCGCGCGCGCTGCCAGCGCCTCGCGCATCCGCGCCGCGGCCTTGCCGGTGGGGGCGGCCAGCGCGATGCGCAGCGCCGGTTCGAGTTCGAGCAGGCAAGCGATGAAAGCGGCGACGGTAGTGGTTTTGCCGGTACCAGGGCCGCCGCTGATGATGGTCAGCCGCTGCCCGAACGCGAGCGCCGCCGCGACTTTCTGCCAGTCCGGCCCGGCGGAAGGCAGGCGCGGCGGAAAGCGGGCGTCGAGCACGGCCCGCAGATGTTCGACCTGTGCCGGAGCCGCGTCGGCGGGCGGCGCGGCGGCCAACGCCGTGAGCGCGGCGGCGAGGCGGGTTTCGAGATCGAAGAAATGCCGCAGGTAAAGGCGCTCACCGTCGATGACCAACGGCCAGGCGGCGGCGGGCAGGAAGCGCGACCCGGCTTCGACCGCCGCGCCGCTGGCGAGTAGGGCGCGCCGGGCGGTTTCCGGCGCCGTTTCGGACAATTCCCGCAGGGGCAGGCAGACGTGCCCGTCGCAGGCGGCAAAAGCCAGTTCGCGCGCCGCGTGTGTCAGGAGCGTGATGTCGGCGGCTGCCGCGCCCATCCGCGCCGCCCATCGCCCGGCTTGGACGGCGAAACCATCGGCCAGCGCATTGCGCGCGGCGTGCGGTGCATCGCGCAAGGCGGTTGGCGAGGGCAAGGCCGCGTCCGCGCTCATCGCGGCTCCGCTCCGGCAGTGCGGCCAGCCCCAGCCAGCAGCGCGTCGAGCGATTCGATGGCCGCTTTCGTGGCGCGGTGGCGGAATACGCCTGCCTGCCCGCCGTCGACACGCCAGCCAGGCCGCGTGCCGCGCACGAAAAGGTAGAGCACGCCGCCAAAATGGCGCTCGTAGTCGTAGCCGGGGAGCGTGCCCGCCAAATGGCGATGCAGGGCGACCGTGTAGAGCAGATGCTGGAGATGGTAGCCATGCCGCGCCATGACCGCTTCCAGCGCCGCGGGCGCGTAGGCCGCCGGGGTGTCGCCGAGGTGATTGGATTTCCAATCCAGCACCCAGTAGCGCCCTTCGTGTTCGAACACGAGGTCGATGTAGCCCTTGAGATAACCAGCGAGATCGCGCGGGGCAGGCCTTGGCGCGTCATAGCCGCGGGCGGCGAGCCAGTCGCCGAGCGCGGCGGCGGCAAGGCGCGGCGCGGGCAGGTAAAAGCCCTGTTCGGTCATGCGCCGCGCCATGGGCACGGTCTCCAGCCGCAAGGGCGCGCCAAGGCCGTCGGCAAGCGGCATGGCAAGCACGTCATCGACGAGCCTCGCCAGCATGCGCGCCAGGAGCGCGGCGTCCTTGTCCGTCGCGGGCGCGTGGACGGCAAGCGCCCGGTCGATGGCGGCGGCGCGGGTTTCGGGTCGGGTGAAGTCGATAGCCTCGAATACGGCGTGCACGCAATCGCCCGCCACCGGGCCGCGCGGGAAACGCAGAATGTCGTCGTCGGCAACGCAAGCCCCGTGCCCGGAAACGGAATCGCCAGACGCCGCCTGATCCCCGACGCCGTACTCGTCTGTGGATATTGCCGTCCCTGCTGCCGGACGCCCGATCCCTGACATGTCGACGAGTTCGGCGCGGGCGTCGTGATCCCGCGCCGCGTCCTCGTGGGCCGCGCCCGACATCAAGGCGCTGAAACTGCCAAGCCGCCAGCCGCCCGGCACTTTCGGCGCGCGTGGCGCGGAAAAGGCCAGCCGCGTGGTCTTCGGCGTCAAGGGCGCGCCTTCCCCCGAAGGGAGGTCGTCGAGCGTGATCGCGCCATGGCTCGCGGAAGCCAGCCCGCGCCAGAGCGCGTCGACCTCGGCGGGCGAATGGTTTTTTCTCTGCCAGGCGTCCACCGTGGCGTCCGCGCCCGCCACCAGCCAATTCAGCAGACTATGGGCGCTTTCCTTGTAATTTCCGCTTCCGCTTGTGCCCTTGTCGTAACAGCCGACGACGAGATAGCAGCGATGCACGGCCCGCGTCAGCGCCACATAGATGAGGCGCAGGGTTTCGGCATCGCGCTCGGCATCCAGTTTTTCCTTGATGTGGTTTTCGTCGTCCGGGTTTGCGCGCCAGTCCGCCACCTGGCTGCCGTCCTCGTCGTGCCAGAGCCGCATCGGCCCGCCGCGATGGCCAACGGTATAACCATCGAAGAGAAAGGGGCAGAACACAATGCCATACTGCAAGCCCTTGGCGCGGTAGATCGTGACGATCCGCACCAGGTTGCGGTCGGACTCCAGCCGCAACAGGGCATCGTCACTGCTGTTGCTTTCGGCGCGACGGCGTTCGAGCAGCCTGAGCAGGACGGCGGGCGGGGCGCGCCCGGCCTCCCGCTGCAAAAGCTCCAGCAAATGCAGCAGATTGGTCAGCCGCCGTTCACCGTCATCACGGACGAGCAGCCGCGAAGCCACCTCGTCCACGTTCATCCAGCGCCACGCCATGAAGGCGAAGCCGTGCCGCAGCCAATCCTCGTGCCAGGCGGCAAAACGCTCATACTGCTCGACCAGCCCGTTCTCGTCGCCCGCCAGCCGCGTCAATGCGGCGGCATCCCAACCCATCAGCCGGGTCGCCAGCGCCGCCTTGATCCGGCGTTCACGCGCCGGGTCGGCGATCGCCAGCAAGACCTGCGTCAATTCTCCGGCTTCGCCGGAAGCGAAAACGCTGTTTTGCGACAGTTCAACGCTGCCCACGCCTTTTTGCGCCAGCGCCGCCTTCATACGCGCGCCTTCATTGTGCGTGCGCACCAGCACCGCGACATCGCCCGCCGTCAGCGCGCGCTCGCCAATGCGGATTTCGCCCCGCGCGCCCGCCGCGAGCAGACGGGCGATCTCCGCCGCGCTCGCCGCCGCCGCGCGGGCGATTGCCTGTTTGCGGCGCAAACGCTCGCCGCCCGCGCCGCCGCCTTCGTCCCCTTCGCGGGCTTCGGCATTTCCATCGCGCGGAATACGCCACAGCCGCAAGGCGGTAGCGCCGCCCGAAGGCGTCTGGTCGTCCAGACCTTGCGGCAGTTCATGCGAGCGCACAGGCCGGAAATCCAGCCCGGCTTCCATGAAGGCCGCGCGATTCGCGCCAAACAGGGTATTGCAGGCCGTGACCAGCGTCGGCGCCGAGCGGCGATTGACATCGAGGGTGTAGCGTGCATCCGCCAGCGCGCGCGCGCGGAAGTAAGTCTGGAGATCAGCGCCGCGAAAGCTGTAGATGGCCTGTTTGGGGTCGCCAACGAGGAAAAGGCTGCCGCGGCGGCCGTCGCAGTCATAAATGTGCTGGAAAATCGCCAGTTGCAGCGGGTCGGTGTCCTGGAACTCGTCGATCAGCGCTACGGGGTAGCGTGTATGCAAAGCCTTGGCAAGCCAGGGCTGACGGCCGGAAGCGAGGGCGTCATGAGCATTCCACAGGATGTCATCAAATGCGGCGCGGCGCTCGCGCTGCTTGCGGCGGCGCAATTCGGCGCCGACTTCTTCGATGAAGCGGCGCAACAGGCGCATTCGCCCGCGCGCCAACGCCGCATCAAACTGCTGGCGCGCGTCCAATAGCTTTTGCGCGGCGGTGAAAAAAGCGTGTTTGGGCGGAATGTGCCCTTTGTTCGTTCGGGCCGCGAGCGTCGCGGCACAGAAAAGATTGAGTTTGCCGCCGCCGCCAGAACCGGATTCAGCGCGCGCGTCGCCCGCCGCCAACCACGCGGCCCAGGACTGGCGCGCGGTATCGACCGCGCCGGGCTTGTAGCTCCCCTTGTTGAGGCCGGTGGCGTCCTCGATCGCCCGCCGGACGTCAACGCCATCGCCCCAAAGGCGGCGGGCCTCGTCATAGCGGGCGTCCAATGCCGCCGAAAGCGTGTCGAGACCGCTTTCGACCGCCTCGCCGCCGGTTTCTTCATCCCACACCACCCACGCCAGAGGACGCGCCTGCGCCTCCCTGAGCCATTGCGCCCAGCGTTCGGGGCTGTCGCGGCAGGCCAGCAAATGCCC
This sequence comes from Azoarcus sp., assembly GCA_031258965.1. Classification (GTDB taxonomy): domain Bacteria; phylum Pseudomonadota; class Gammaproteobacteria; order Burkholderiales; family Rhodocyclaceae; genus WRNU01. Next base: position 14,136 of record JAIRMC010000118.1, read on the forward strand.
GGCCAACGCCCCGTCGATGCCCGCAATCTCCCGCCGCCAGAAATCCTGGCTCGTTTCGAGACGCAGATCGCTGTCGTCCTCACTCACTTCCATTTCGTAAGGCAGGCCTGCGGCAAAGGGCGTATCGACCAGCGCGCGCTGACAAAAACCGTGGATCGTGAAAATGGCCGCTTCATCGAACACCGCCAGCGCCCCCCGCAGGCGTTGGCACATGGCGGGTTCATCCACCCCGGCTCGCCGCGCCGCGCCGATCAGGGCGGCAATGAAAGGATCGCCGCCAGGATCGCCGCCGTCGAGCGCCCGCAAAACGGCGACGATGCGCTCCCGGATGCGGGCGGAAAGCTCAGCCGTGGCGGCGCGCGTAAAGGTCACGACCAGCAGACGGCTCACCGGCAAATCCCTTTCGAGCAACTGCCGCAGGTAAAGACCGCAGATGTTCCAGGTCTTGCCGGTACCCGCCGACGCCTCGATCAGCGCGATACCGTCGAGCGGGCAAGTGAACGCATCAAACGCGGACTGCGTCAGCGTCATCGACTTTCCGCCGCGTCAGGCCGTGCCGGGGCTTCCCATCGCCTCGCCCATGCGCACAGGCCGCCCCGGCATCCACTCCGGCGCGAAACGCAGCGCCGGACGCGCAAAAATCGCCACCACGGTTGAACCGAGCAGGAAGCGCCCCATTTCCGCGCCCTGTGCCAGTTCAACGCCCGTTTCCTCGTACTGCCAGATGCTTTGGCGGCGATGGCGCGGCGGCGTCACCACCCCATGCCAGACGGTCGCCACACTGCCGACGAGCGCCGCGCCGACGAGCACCAGCGCGAACGGCCCCGCTGCGGACTCGAACACGCACACCACCCGCTCATTGCGGGCGAACAACCCCGGCACCCGCCGTGTCATGGTCCGATCGACCGAAAACAGACTGCCCGGCACATGGATCATGCGGCTGAGACGCCCGGCGCAAGGCATATGGATACGGTGATAGTCGCGCGGACTCAAATAAAGCGTGGCGAAGCTGCCATTCTCGAAGCGCGCCGCCAGCCCGGTATCGCCGCCGACCAGGGCCAGCGTGGAATAGTGATGCCCCTTGGCCTGGAAAATCTGCCCGTCCGCAATAGCGCCGAACTCGCTGATCGCACCATCGACTGGACAGACGAGATCCGCATCGGCAAGTGGCCGCTGTCCCGGATGCAGGGCGCGGGTAAAAAAATCGTTGAAACAGGCGTAGGCGCGCAAATCCGGCTCAGCGGCCTCGCTCATGTCGACGCCATAACGGCGCGCGAAAGCGGAAATCACCGCCGTCGTGAGCGCCCCGCCCCGCCAGGACGCGAGCTTGCCCGCCAGATGCGTCAGCAGGCGCTTGGGCAGCAGATATTGAAACAGCACGGAGAGAGACTCGGGCATGATCGACCCTGGCAACAGAACGAACGCGATTATGCCCCACCCCGGTGCGCGGCACGGCATCGTCCGGCGGCGACAATGCCGCTTTCCCCACGATGTTCCCACAGCCGTACCGGAATGCGTAAGATTGGGCGCCGGAAAACCGTTTGGCGGACGAATCATGACAATACCCAACAAGAACCACATCTTGCGTGGCACATTCCTGGCGCTGCTAGCGGCGGCGGCGCGCGCGGAAGACTGCGCGGAGGCGGGTTTCAAACCCGCCCTTGTCCCGGCGGCGTCCGCGCACGCGGCGGACTGGCTGCTGGCCGCGCCTGTCTCGAAAGTCTCGCCCGGACAGACATTCGAGGTCGTCGTCACTGGCGAGCCGGGCGAAGCGGGCTGGCCGTCCCGTCTATCCGCACGGGTCGAACTCCCCGGCAACTGCCTGCGCATGGCGCTGGAACTGACGGCGATAGGCGAACCCGGTCCGTCGAGGCAACGTTATTTCGGACGCTGGCCCATCGAAGCCGTGGGCGTCAACGAACTGACGCTGGCCGATGCCGCCAATGCTCGCCTGCTGCTCAGGACAGCGCCGATGCTCCCCGCGCGCGCCCTGCCTGACGGCAGCCAGGCCGAAAACACCGCGGTCGCGCAGACCGCCGGCGACGCCAACCTCATCGCGCCCGCCGACGCGGCCAACGCCGTCATCGAATCGACGGCGCTGAACTTCCATGAACCCATCTACATCGTATTCGGCGGCGAGCATCCCAGATCGGCGCGCTACCAGCTCAGCTTCCGCTATCGCCTGTTCGACGCCCAAGGCATGGTCGGCAAAAACCTGCCGGTGACAAAAGGGCTTTACTTTGCCTTCACCCAGACCTCGATGTGGGATCTCGAATCCGAATCCAAGCCGTTCCGCGACACCAGCTTCCGCCCGTCGCTATTTTTCCAGTGGAAAGCCGTCGACCCGCCCCTTGGCGATTCCCTGGCGCTGGCAGGCGGTTACGAACACGAATCCAATGGCCGCGACGGCCCGGATTCCCGCAGCATCGACACATGGTTCGCGCGCGCCGACCTGCGCCACTATCTGCCCGACGGCAGGACTTACGTCGGCATCGAGCCGAAGCTATGGCACTACATGGACAGAAGCGACAATCCCGACATCGCCCGCTACCGCGGCTACGGCCAGCTCGGCCTGCGCATCGGGCGCGACTCCGCCCTGATGCTCACCGCCATCCTGCGCCGCGGCACGGCCGGGGTCGGCAGCGCCCAGATCGACCTCTCCTACCCGTTGCGGGAAAGCATCTTCTCGGGCGTCGGCGCCTTCGTCCATTTGCAGTATTTCAACGGATACGGACAGACCTTGCTCGAATACAAGGAATCGCGCCACCCGCAATTCAGGCTCGGCGTGTCGCTGGTGCGCTGAAAGAGCGCCGGATCAATCTTACGCGCAAACGCAAGGCGTTTGCCTGAAGGCGGGACGGCTGCTAAGCGAGGATGAGCTTCGGGAAGCGGTGTTAACGAACGCAGTAAATATCGAGATTGAAACCGCGCTTCATGATAATTGGAAGGGTGGATACGGTCATCATTGGGTGGGTATCAATAGCCCTGCACAAGAAACCAATTTCCGAAATATTGTAGAGACATCCTATAATAATAGGAAATCTATTGAAGAAAATTTCGGAATCAAAATTCTGTTAGAAGGCCGTAATAAGGGAAAATACGAAACACTTGCTCATAATCAGTTGCTTGAACCATTCATACTTCTAGCTTACGAACCGATAAGTGGTGGAGGTACAATGTTTTTTATTTCTAGCAGTGTTCAAGAAGTAAAGATTGAAGATCTTAAAGAAGATTATAAAAAACCGCAAAAAGTGAAATAAATATGTACAAAAAATGCTAGGCTACGGGAACCATTATTTTGTCTTTCATGCTCCTGTTTTTCTTACATTTGAACGTGAATGCTGCGACAATAGAGGCCAAGAAAGCAAGGAATTTCTAAAGAAAAACAAGGGACTTACAATAGAACAATATCAGGTATGGAAACATACATAAAAATAAGAAAAAATACTTCAACCATTGCTACGGTATCCAATTGCGGCGGTATCATGATGGCGGCTAAATACAATGCAATCCATTGGCTTGGCAACCAGTTTGAAGATGAGGAATGGCCGTAAACAAACACGTCGGCAATCCCCGCCTTTTTCAAAACGCGACTTCCACCCCGAAGTGCAGGCGCGGGCGTTTTTCGCCGCGCGGCCAGGCCAAATCGACAGCCAACGGCCCGGCGGGGCTGAGCCAGCGTGCGCCAAGACCGTAGCCGGTGTGGGCGCGGAAGGATGCCCTTGCGTCTGCGGCGTCGCCCGAGTCGATGAATATCGCCATGCCCGCGTTGGCTCTGATCCAGCGCACGAATTCCGCGCTGGCGACGGCAAGATAGCGTCCGCCCACGGTGGCCGAGCCTTCTTCCGCACCTAGGCTGCGATAGGCATAACCACGCACGGATTGCGTGCCCCCGGCGCGGAAAAGGAAATCCTGCGGTACGCCATCCCGCGTTTTCGCCAGCGTTGCGCCCGCTTCGCCGCGCAGGATGAAGACATTGCGCGGCCCAAGGCTGAAATAATGCTGATAGCGGCCATAGCCGCGGGTGAAACTCTGCGCTTGCGTGGAGAGGCCGAGACCGCCGCCAAGCTGGATTTCGAGCACATGGCCGCTGCGCGGGTCGAGTACATTGTCGACGGCCCGCCGCACCCAACCCCAGTTCAACGTCAGCGTGTTGTAGCTGTCCGCATCGGCATCGTCGGGGTGGATTTCTTCGCGCTGCATCCGTGTGGCGATCTGGATTTCGATGTCGCCACGCCGGATGTTCCGGGCCAGCCCCGCCGCGCCAGTGGTGATGCGGAGTCCTTCCAGATCGCTGCGCTCGAAACTCACCCCGGCGCTGTCGCGGTGGCGGGCCTGTTCGGGCGGCAGGAAGAGATCGGCATAGACGGACTGGCGGCGCTGCTCCAGGCGCAGACCGCTTGCAAGCTCCCATCCCTGCCCGAAAAGGTTGACGTGGCGGTAGGAGGTCTCTGCCCGGTAGCCAGTGTTGCTCGATAGCCCCAAGCCGAAACCCAACCGTTGTGCCGCCGCTTCCGTCACCGCCACGCGAACGGGCACGGCGGCGGCTTTTTGCGGATCGGGGTCGATGCTCACTACCGCCACGGACAATTGCGGCGCGGTTTGCAGGGATTCCTGGAAGGCCAGCAGATCGCTGCGCCTATAGATGCCGCCTTCCTTGAGCGTGTTGTAGCGGGCGATGAAATCCAGCGGCAGCTTGCGCAGGCCGCTGACTTCGAGCGGTCCGAAGCGGAAAACCGGGCCGCTGTCGATGACAATGCCAAGCCGCGCCCTGGCCGTGGCGGCATCCACATCGGCCCGGCTCGATACGAACTTCGCCGCCGCGTAGCGTTCGCGCTGCAAAGCGTCGAGCAGCGTCCGCTTGGCGTTTTCCCAATCTTCCTGGCGAAAAGGCGTCCCGGCGGGCATCGCCCAGTCATGCCGCAATGTTTCGCACTGTGCTCCCTGGCCGCCGTCCACATCCACGATTGCACCCTGGCAACGAATGTCGACCGCCGCGATCACGGCTCTTTCTCCGGGGTTGACAATCAGACGCCAGTTGGCGGAGTCAGCGCGGTCGATGCGGATTTCGGGGGAGAAATAGCCCTCGGTGGCGAGCAGATCGGCCATTTCGCGCTGGGTGCGCCGCAGCAGCGCGGCGCGATCCGGCCCCGGCGCGGGAATGTCGCCAGCGTCCATCCGCAGCAGGCGGACATGTTGCCGTAAAAGCGCCTGTATTTCTTTTGGCGCATCGATGCCGATTTCGATGCCCCCGGCGAATGCCGGAGTGGCGCAAAGGAGCGCCAGGGCTAGGGTGACAGCGAAGGGGAGGGCGGACGGGGACATCGTGCGCAGCGTCGTTTCCGTCCCGCAGGCCGCATCAGGCGGAAGCCGCGCCGTGATAGGACGCAACCCGTTCGACTTCGCCGCGGGAGCCGAGGATGACCGGCACGCGCTGGTGCAGGCGTTGCGGCAAAACGTCCAGGATGCGCTCGCGCCCGGTCGTGGCCGCGCCGCCCGCCTGCTCGATCAGCATCGCCATGGGGTTGGCCTCGTACATCAACCGGAGCTTGCCGCCCTGGCTGCGGCATTTTTCGTCGAGCGGATACAGGAAGATGCCGCCGCGCGTCAGCACCCGGTGTACGTCGGCCACCATCGAAGCCACCCATCGCATATTGAAATCCGCGCCGCGCGGGCCGTCCTTGCCCTGCTGCAATTCCGTGATGTAGCGCCGCACGGGCGGCTCCCAGCGGCGGATGTTGGAGGCGTTAATGGCATATTCCCGTGTTTCTTCGGGAACGGTCATGAACGGATGCGTGTAGATGAAGCCGCCCATTTCGCGGTCGAGCGTGAAGGCGTGCACACCGTTGCCCACGGTCAGTACAAGCTGGGTCGAGGGGCCGTAGATGGCGTAACCGGCGGCGACCTGATTGCGTCCGGGTTGGAGGAAATCGTCTTCCGAAGGGTCTTTGTCTCTTTCCTGCGGGTTGCGCAGTACGGAGAAAATGGTGCCGACGGTGACGTTGATGTCGATGTTCGATGAGCCGTCGAGCGGGTCGAACAGCAGCAGATAGCCGCCCTTGGGGTAGTCGAACGGAATCTGGTGTACGGTTTCGACTTCCTCGGAAGCCATCGCCGCCAAATGGCCGCCCCATTCGTTGGCCTGGAGCAGGATTTCATTGGCGATGACGTCGAGCTTCTTTTGCGCCTCGCCCTGCACGTTTTCGGTACCCGCTTCGCCGAGCGCTCCGGCCAGCGCGCCCTTGGAGATGGTGACGCCAATCGCCTTGACCGCGCGGGCGACGACTTCGAGCAGCAATCGCAAATCCGGCGACACATGCCCGGCGCGCTGCTCGCCAATGAGAAACTGGGTAAGGCTGACACGATGCTGCATGGGAACTCCCGGAATCAGGGTTGGCAATGCGGGCGATTATCCCGCTTCCGACATGCGCGCGCATCCGTAGTGTGCGGAATATCGACGAAGTATCACATCGTCGATCATGAAGCGCCTCTGCGCCGACAAAACATCGATAAAGTCAATCGTCATTGAGGCGAGGCATGGCGATCCATGTGCCGCATAGCGCGCCACGGGGCATCAGGCCGCGCAACGACGATAAACTTGATCGGCGCTTTCCAGACCAAATATCATCCGCGCCAGAACGGGAAGTTGATTGCCGGCTCTTCCCCGCGCATCAGCGCCGCAAGCGCCGAGGCCGAGCCGCAGGCAAGCGTCCAGCCGAGGGGGCCATGGCCAGTGTTGCACCAAAGATTGGTGTGGCGCATGTAGCCGATGATGGGCAGCCCGTCGGGCGTGGCTGGGCGCAGGCCCGCCCAGGGTGTGGCGCGTTCGCGGTCGATGGCGCCGGGCAGACAGGTTTCGACCCAGTCCAGCATGGCTGCCGTGCGTTCGGGGTCGATGCCGGTATCGTAGTCGTTCAGTTCGGCGGTGCCCGCGACGCGCAAGCGTTCGCCAAGCCGCGAACAGACGATGCGGCGCGATTCGTCGGTGAGGCTGACTTGCGGCGCGCGCGCGGCGTTGGCCACCGGGGCGGTGATCGAGTATCCCTTGAGCGGAAAAATCGGCAGGTCTTCGCCGATCTGGCGCAATAGGCCGCGAGCATGGCTGCCGAGGCAGATGACGTAGATGTCCGCCTCGCGTACGTCCCGCTCGCCGCTGAGATGGCGTACCTCGATGCCGGTGATGCGCCCGTCGGCGGTATTCAGGCGTTCGATTTCCGTGCCGTAATGGAAGCGCACGCCATCATCGGCAAGGACACCGGCCAATGCCCGGCTGAAGCGCATGGCATCACCCGATTCGTCGGCGGGCGCGTAGAGTCCGCCCGCCAGCCGGGGCGCGAGCGTGGCAAGCGCCGGTTCGGTGTCGACACATTGCGCGGCGGTGCAAGGCAGCAATTCGATGCCGAAAGAAGCCAGTTCCGCCGTGCGGGCACAGGCGCGCGTGAATGCCCTCGGCTCGAAAAACAGATGCAGGATGCCATGCGCCCGCGCGTCGTAAGCGTCCGCGATGCCTGCGAGTTCCCGCAGCCGGTGCAATTCGGCAAGGCTGTGGGCGGCCAGTGTGGCAATGGCCGCGGTATTGCGGCGGCTGCGCCAGGGCAGGCACTCGCGCAGGAAGTCGAACGCCCATTGCCATTGCGCGGGATCGACGCGCGGGCGCAGGCGCAGGGGCGCGCCCGCGCGGCCAAGCCAGCGCAGGACGGTAAACGGCGCGGCGGGGTTGGCCCAAGGTTCCGGGTGGCTTGTCGAAATCTGGCCGCCGTTGGCGAAGCTGGTTTCCTGCCCGGCTTCGCCCTGGCGCTCGATTATGCTGACATTGAATCCGGCCCGGCGCAGATACCAGGCGGTAGTGACGCCGGTGATACCGGCGCCCAGAACCATTGCATGCATGGGCGTTGGTTGTCCGTGGAAGCCGGGCGCGGAAAAGAAAGATGGCACCCAAAAGCGACAATGATACGCCGAGTCGACAAAAACCCATAAACCCGCCGAAGCTTTGATAGTCTGCGCGTGATGGAAGATTTCATTTTTTCGGATGATCGCGTCCTTCTGGAACGTCACGGTCTTGCCAGCTTCGAGGCGCTGTGGGATTTGCGCCTGCCGGGCATTGATGCGCCCAATCTCGACCGGGGCGGATGGAGCGAGGTTTCCCGGCTGGCGCTTGAAGGCCGGGCGTATTACCTCAAGCGTCAGCGCAATCATTTGACGCGCAGTATCACCCGTCCCTATGGCGAGCCGACTTTCGTGCGCGAATTTCGCGCAATCAAACGCTTGCGTACGCTCGGCGTACCGGCGCTCGATGTCGTTTTCTTTGCTTGCCGCCGCTTGCCGGGAAAGACGCCACGCAAGGTGGACGAGTGCGCGATCCTGCTGACTCGCGCGTTGGACGGCTGGCGGGCAATGGATCGTTGGCTGGCGCAGTGGGAAACGCTTTCCGGCGCCACGCGCGCCGGATTGCTCGCCGCCTGCGGAAAGACCGCGCGCCAACTCCATGCGTCCGGTCTGACCCATGGCTGTTTTTACCCCAAGCACGTATTTTTGCGCGAGGCGGACGGAGGGTTCGAGGCTACGCTGATCGACCTTGAAAAAGTGCGCCCCGCATATCTGGGCCGTCGAGACCGGCAACGGGATCTCGACCAGTTTTTCCGCCACGCTTCGGCTTTGGGCGAAAGCGAAGCCGATGCGCTGCTTGCGGCCTACCTCGCCTGTGCGCCGGAGAACGCGGAAGTCGCGGATTGGCGGAAGCGTTTGTCGAAGCGGCGGGCGAAGAAAGAGAACGGATAAACCGGCGCAAACGGAATTTCCGCGGTCGGCAATGCAACGCATGCTGAACAACGCATTGGCGACAGGCCCGCCCGTGCGGCCCCACGCGCTCACTACACCTGCTCAAGTCCTCAGCGCGCCTCGATGCTCTGTACCTCGAACCCCGCCACGCGGCGCTGCTCGCGGCTGAACTCCACGCCGATCAAGTGAATGGGCTGACCGAGACCGCGGTATTTATCCGCATAGCCC
>JAIRMC010000003.1 GCA_031258965.1 Azoarcus sp.
GACATCGACCATTTCGAGGGCTATTACGCCAGTGTGTTCTATGCGTCCTTCGCCGCGCTGGGAATGGACATCGTGCCGGAGGACGTGAGCAATCAGGGCCGCCTGGACATGGCGGTGAAATTCAACGGGCAGGTTTATCTCTTCGAGTTCAAGGTGGTGGAGGATGAGGCCGAAGGCAAGGCGCTGGCGCAGATCAAGGAAAAGGGATACGCCGACAAATACCGCGCGCTCGGTCAGCCCATTCATTTGATTGGGGTGGAATTCAGCAAGAAGGCGCGCAACGTGGCGGGGTTCGAGGTCGAGGGGGGCTGATGGCCCGGCTTCCCGCTTAAAAAAGGACGAAAGAACGAAACGCCCGTCCACTCCCCACCACAAAGAAAAAACGGCGTCGCGGCGCGCCGCATGGAACGAACTGGATTGCCGCGTCGGCTTCGCGCCTCGCAATGACAAGGCGGGGGGCTTTCGCAATGACGAATTCCTTCAAGGGATTTCCCCCTCCCTCCGGGTTTCCTGAAGACAGGGATGAAAATGGAAATCCGGGCGCTTAATGTGAAACTCCCCGGCGGCGGGGCCGGGGAGTTTCATTGTTTCCTCCAGGCGAATTATTTTGTCGGTGTTACCAGAGCCGCGCTGGCAGGGGCTGACGGGGTCCACGACGGTATCGCGCTGCGGATGTCGCTCGGCACGGAAGGCCACCCATAGAACGACGGCGGTATGTGGGTGACGTTGATCAGCAGAAACACCAGATCGTTGTGATCCCGGTCTCCACCCCCGTATTCATCCTCGAATCCGACGAGCGCGGTGCCCGGCCCGGCGTAGCCATAGACTACCTTGGCGTGTGGGTAGTTGTCGGGATTGCGTCGCCAGTCGCCCAGTATAGTAAGACTTTCCATACGTTCCCGGCATGCTCTTACTGTCGGTGTCAATCTTGAGAAGCAATTCGCCGCCGTAACGAGTAAAAGCCCTATTAATCGGGCGGATATCCCCTTGGCGGAGCACTTTGGTGCCAGCGTTGGCACCTACGATCGCGGGCCATGTCGCGCTTTTCATATAAATACGCCCGCTAGTATCTATAGAGTTTACACGAAGATTGGGACCTCTATAAGGTACGTAGGTGCCCACGTAAATCATGTGTACGTCTTGGTTCGGATCGAGAATGTAAAGGCTGCCGCTAGGAACGCCCCCAGGAAAAACAGGTTCGAACGCGAGCGCGGAAGACAGGGGAGACGGGGAAGCGAGCGCCAGCAGCATATGGCAAGCCGTTCTCTTCATGAAATAATCATTATTTCGTGATGAGGTGGATGGATCGCGCACAATTGCGCGGCACTGTATTAGCATGAGCCATGCCGAATTTTATATATTCGCAAATAAGTACAAACCACAATCCCCGCGCAATCCGGGACAGTCCGCTCGAATGAAGAGCTTTGCGCAATGAAATCAATTGGCAATGCGCAGGCGAAAGACTTGCGGCATATGCTCGAAATATTTCCCGGGCTTTCCCTTCCTTCCCGCCGAGGCAGCCCGCACACGCTGGAAAATTACCAGCGTGCGCCTCGGTGTAAATAATTCCGACACCCGTGCCGCCGTTCTCGCGTCGCGCCACGCGGCAAGCCGGCGGGACTTCCCGCGCCGGGTGTACGAAAAAACGGCGTCCGCGGACGCCGTTTTCCATTCTCGCCAGGGCCTGTGCGTCAAAGCCGTTCGTAGATGGTGGCGATCCCCTGGCCGCCGCCGATGCACATCGTCGCCAATCCGTAACGGGCCTGACGGCGCTGCAACTCGTGCAGCAGTTTGGTGATGATGACGCCGCCGGTGGCGCTTACCGGATGACCAATGGCGATTGCGCCGCCGTTGGGATTGGTCTTGGCTGGGTCGAGGCCGAGCACCTTGGCAACAGTCAGCGATTGCGCGGCAAAGGCTTCGTTGGATTCGATCACGTCGATCTGGTCGAGCGTAAGACCGGCGCGCTTCAGGGCGAGCTGCGTGGCGGGGATCGGGCCTTCGCCCATCACGTCGTTGGGCACGCCCGCGATGGCGTAGGCGACGAGGCGGGCAATGGGTTTGTGCCCGGCAGCGGCGGCCTTGGCGGCGTCGGCCAACACGAGGAAGGCGGCGGCATCATTGACGCCGGAGGCGTTGCCCGCCGTCACGGTGCCGTCTTTCTTGAAGGCGGGACGCATCTTGGCGAGGGCTTCCAGCGTGGTGCCGGGCTTGACGTGTTCGTCGGTGTCGAACACGACCTCGCCCTTGCGAGTCTTGAGGGTGATCGGCACGATCTGGCCTTTGAAGTAACCGGCCTGCAAGGCGGCGGCGGCGCGTTTCTGCGATTCCAGCGCGAAGGCGTCCTGCTCTTCGCGGGTAATGCTGTACTTGACCGCGAGATTTTCGGCGGTGATGCCCATGTGACCGACGCCGAAGGGATCGGTGATGACTGAAACCATGGAGTCGAACGCCACGGCGTCGCCCATGCGCGCGCCAAAGCGCAAGGCGGGCAACATGTAGGCGGCGCGCGACATAACCTCTACCCCGCCCGCGAGTGCGTAGTCGGTATCGCCCAGGATGATGGCCTGCGCCGATGAGACGACCGCCTGCATGGCCGAACCGCAAAGGCGGTTGACCGCGAAGGCAACGGAACTCAGCGGTAGTCCGCCCTGGATGGTGGCGACGCGCGCGACATAGGGATAGCGCGGGTCGGTCGGCATGATATTGCCCACGGCGGCAAAGGAGATCTCATTCGGGTCGACGCCGGAACGTGCAATGGTTTCCTTGATTACCAGCCCACCCAGTTCAGACGGCTCCAGGTCTTTCAGGGAACCGCCGAACCCGCCCACCGCGGAACGGGCGGCACTCAAAACAACAACTTCACGATCAGACATTGACTTCTCCTCTCCTTGAAAATCAACCGCCAACCCAGACGGCGACCGCCGTAAGGGCCAGCAACACTAGACATACGATCAGCGCCCGCCAGACGAGGCCAATCGTCGCCTGCATATCGTCGACGCCGGCCTTGTCGCCGACGCCGACATCCAGAACTTCCGCATCGTTTCCTTCGACGCCCGGAATGGACCCCAGGCGCAGACCGAGCGCACCCGCTCCGCTCGCCACCAGGACGGCATTGCCGCGATCCGGCCACAATACGGACTGGGCGCGCCAGCAAAACAGCGCATCCTCGAAATTTCCCCCGATAGCGAACAGGATCGCCGTCATCCGCGACGGCAGCCAGTCGATGACGAAGAACGCATGGCGCGCGAATTGGCCGTAACCGTCCTGGATCCCGCCCCCGGGTCCGCCCCATTCATCGTGGAGGAAGCGGGCCAGCCGGTACATGACCGCGCCGCAGGGGCCGAGAATCACAAACCAGAAAATGACGCCGAACACGTTGCGGTGCGCGGCCACGAGCGCATGCTCGATGGCGAGCCGCGCCACCTCGTCGGCATCCGCGTCCTCGTACTCCCTGCCCCGCCATTCAGCCAGCAAACGCCGCGCGGCGCCTAGTTCCTGCATGCGCAACGCAAGATGAATGTCGGTGAAGAAATGGCTTTCATGGCGAAAGCCCATGGTGAGATAAAGCACCACGACAGCGAGGACGGCGCCCGCCAGCAAGGGCAGCAACCAGGCGGCGAGCGCGCATAGCGCCGTCCCGCCCAGAACGGTCAGCCCCCAGGCCAGCCGCATGTGCCCGTGACCGCAGGCCCCGGAAATTCTCGATACGAGCGCGCGCAGGGGATCAAGCACGACCCGTTTCACGGGCAAGGGGCGCACCTGTTCTAGCAACAGAACGAGCACTAGCGAAAAAAGCATCAATAGAAGCGTCATGCGTCAACAGAATGTGCGGAAAATGAAAGAAAGCCGGAACAGGCGATAATGCCCGCGCCTCACGCCACCGGCGGCGCAAAACCGGGAACCCGGTCGGCATCGCCAGAGAAAAAATGTTTTTCCATCTGCTCGGACAGATACTGTCGCGCGCGGGGATCCATTAGGTTCAAACGGTTTTCGTTGATCAGCATGGTTTGATACCGAACCCATTGCTGCCAAGCTTCCTTTGATACATTCTCGAAGATGCGCGCGCCCAGCTTGCCCGGTAGCGGCGGGCGCTCAAGACCTTCCGCTTCGCGCCCGAGCTTCACGCAATTGACCATGCGTGTCATTGTTCTGTCCTCTCGTTCAGGGCCTAGGCTGCACATTCTAGCTGTTTACAGCATCTTGACGAACACTTTGGATCGCCGTTGCAAGTTATAAAGTTCACGTTTCCGCCTTGGCAGCGCCTCCGGGCCGGATTCAGTGAAGCCGCGCTCGCGAAACCAATGCGCCGTGCGCGTAGTGAGCACGAAGATCCGTTCCAGCCCGCCGCTTCGCGCCCGCCGCTCGATCCGGCACAGCAATTGCTCGCCCAACCCGGCGCGACGGTATTCCGGCGTCACGGCAAGACAGGCCAGCTCGGCGGCATTCTCTTCCGAGAATGGGTACAGCGCCGCGCAAGCGACCAGCATGTTATCGTATTCGACGACTGAAAAACGGTCGATTTCGCATTCGAGCAGCTCGCGCCCGCGCCGCACCAGCGTACCGTCGGCCTCCATTGGCGAAATCAGCGCCACCAGCGCGCCCACATCATCGGCGCTCGCCTCGCGCACGCGGAAAAGCGGATCGCGCGACACCACCGTTCCCACACCCGCGGGCGTGAAGAACTCTAGCAACAGCGCTCCGTCCTTGTCGCGGTCGATGAGATGGCAGCGCGCCACCCCGCGCCTTGTCGCGCGGATCGCGCAGGGCAAATACCAATGCAAATCCTCGGTCAGTCCCTCGCCCGCATCGAGATGTTGTTGTGCCTCGTCCGCAGTCACCGAGCCGATGAGACCGCCGTCGCCATCGAGCAGCCCCGGTGCATCGCACAGGTAAATCAGCTTTTCAGCCTTGACCGCCACCGCCACCGCCTCGGCGACCTCTTCCATGCACATATTGAAGATTTCGCCCGTCGGTGACATCCCGAGCGGCGTGATCAGCACCACGTTCTGCTGATCGAGATCGGCGTTGATCTCCTCCGCGATCACTTTGCGCACCGCGCCGGTATAGTGATGATCCACGCCATCGACTACCCCGACCGGGCGCGCGGTAATGAAATTTCCCCCCGTCACCCGCATGTAGCCGCCCGCCATTGGCGTATTGGGCAGCCCTTGCGAAAGCAGCGCCTCCACCTCGAAGCGCGTCACCGCCATCGCCACCTTCACGCACTCCATCGTGGCCGGGTCGGTGATCCGCAAGCCGTTGTGGAAGCGCGACGCCAGCCCCCGCCGCGCCACTTCGGCATCAATCTGCGCGCGCGCACCATGCACCAGTACCAGCCGGATACCGAGTGCGGCGAGCAGATTGCAATCGTAGGCTAGGCTTTGCGCCAGCGGCCCCGCCGCTACCTCCCCGCCGAAACCGACAACGAAAGTCTTGCCGCGAAAGGCATGGATATAGGGCGCGGCAGCGCGCACCCAGGCCACGAAGCGGGCAGTGGATTCAAGATAATGATGCTTCGCCTCGCCGGGCGCGACGGTATCCTGGTGCGCGGATTCTGGGGGGGGGGCAATACTCAAGAGCGTCTACCTGCCTGTCGCGGTTCTTGTCTCGAAGAGAAGGCAATGACACCATTTTTTATACAGCTTCGCAACCAGTCCCCCAGAAGGCAATGCATGCAAAAAAGCAATCCATGCTGTTCGTGGATTCTTCACTTCGCCTGCGGTGACGATTGATGTAATTAATGTTTCTCAAAGGAGAGACTACATGGACATCACTTCCATCGCCGCCGCCGCCAGCGTCAATACCGCCGCGCAGACCCAGAACGCTGTCGGGCTGAGCGTGCTCAAGAAAGCCATCGACGTCGAGACGGCAGGGGCGCTTGCGCTCGTGCAGGCCATTCCGACGCTGCCCCCGCCCGTGACCGGTTCGGCGGGCAGTGTCGTCAACACCTGGGCCTGACCGGGATAGGGCGTTTCGCCGTCAGCGCCCGCTCATCAGTAATCAGTATCCTGCGCATGGCTGTCGCGCAACCCGCGGCGATGATGGCGGGCGCGGCAAGAAAAGAGACCGCGACTATCGACAGGACGAATGCCGAAAACAAATCGTCCATGTTGCTCGTGTCGTTCGCGTCCATGTTGTTTTCTCCGTAGGTTCCGCGCGCGGAGGCGTTCCGCACGCGAAGGAGCTGCCGAACGGCAGAGTATACCCGTTGGGCAGATTTCCCGTCTTGTCATCTTGCCGGGTCGCCGGAGGAGGGCGTCGGCGCGATTACGCTTGCTTCGGGGCAGACGGCGCGGCGCTTGTCCATTGCCACTTTGATGGGCGCGGGCGGACACATCGTCGCCAGCCGTTCGCTCCACGGCGGCTCGCATGACCTGTGCGCACTCCCGGCGCGTTCGATCGGGACAGGAGCGGCAAATTCCCGACGCTCACCGCGCCTTGCGAAGGCTTTCACGACATGGTGTTCACCGAAGAATCCACCGTCTTCCCCGCGCCGCATACGGGGCATGTCGGGTCTTTGCTGAATGCGATGCTGCGGAAAGTCTGGGTCAGGGCATCGACCAGCAGAAGCCGCCCCGTGAGCGGCGCGCCGATGCCCGTAAGCAGTTTCAGGGCTTCCGCTGCTTGCAGGCTGCCGACGATGCCGGTGAGCGGCGAAAAGACGCCGGTCACGGCGCAACGTTCTTCTTCCGTGTATTGCCCGTCCGGGAACAGACAGTGGTAGCACGGGGATTCAGGCCGGGAAAGGTCGAAAACGCTTAGCTGTCCACTGAAACGCACCGCCGCGCCGGAGACGAGCGGCTTCCCCAGGCGCGCGCAGGCGCTGTTGAGCGCGTAGCGGGTGACGAAATTGTCGGAGCAGTCGAGCACCACATCGGCTTCATCCACCTGGGCCTCCAGCGCCTCGCCTGTCAGGCGCTCCCGCAGCGCAATGACCCGTGTTCCGGCGTTGAAGGCGATGATCGAGGCCGCGCCGGAAGCGGCTTTCCATTGCCCGATTGCCGCTTCCGTGTGCAATATCTGGCGTTGCAGGTTGCTGGCGTCTACCGTGTCGCCGTCGGCCAGCGTCAGCGTGCCGACGCCCGCGCCAGCCAGGTACAGGGCGGCGGGCGATCCCAACCCGCCCGCGCCGACGATGAGGGCATGGCTTTGCAAAAGGCGATCCTGTCCGTCGATGCCCAATTCTTCGAGCAGGATGTGTCGGCTGTAGCGGAGTAGCTGGGCGTCATCCACGATGAATATCCGGCGGCGAAATGCAACGAAAATGCATGAAATCTACACCGCGCGATGCGCGATTATACAGACTGTGAAAACGGGCGCTTGGCAGCGCCCCTGAGGCTGCGATCTAATGACGCTTCGACAACGTTTTCCGTTCCTGAAGGATACAAGATGCTCGCAAGTCCCGTTTTCCCTTTCACACGCATGCGCCGCATGCGCCGCGACGACTTTTCCCGCCGCCTGATGCGCGAGAACCAGTTGAGCGTCGATGATCTGATCTACCCGGTATTTGTGCAGGAAGGCCAGAACAAGGCGGTGACGGTGCCATCCATGCCGGGCGTGCAGCGTCTTTCGATTGATCGCCTGCTTTCGCTCGCCGAAGAGGCGCTCAAGCTTGGCATACCGGCGCTGGCCCTGTTCCCGGTGATCGAATTCGCCGACAAGAGCGAGGGCGCGGAAGAAGCCTGGAATCCCGACGGCCTGATACCGCGCGCCGTCGCCGCGCTCAAGACGCGCTTCCCGGCGCTTGGCGTGATTACCGACGTGGCGCTCGATCCCTACACCAGTCATGGTCAGGATGGCCTCATCGACCCCGACGACCCTGAGCGTTACGTAATGAACGACGAAACCCTCGTCGCGCTCGCCCGGCAGGCGCTTTGCCATGCCCGCGCCGGGGCGGACGTGGTTGCGCCCTCCGACATGATGGATGGCCGCGTGGCGAGAATCCGCGCCGAACTCGACCGCGCCCGCCTGATCCATACCCGCATCCTCGCCTATTCGGCGAAATATGCTTCGAGCTACTACGGCCCTTTCCGAGATGCGCTGGGTTCGGCGGGCAATCTCGGCAAGGGCAACAAATATACTTACCAGATGGACCCGGCCAACAGCGACGAGGCAATCCGAGAAGTGATGCTCGACATTTCCGAAGGGGCGGACATGTTCATGGTCAAGCCTGGCCTGCCGTATCTCGACATCGTGCACCGGGTCAAGACGGAACTGGGCGTGCCGACCTTCGCCTATCAGGTGAGCGGCGAGTACGCGATGATGAAGGCTGCCTCGCAGCAGGGCTGGGTCGATGAAAAAACCTGTGTGTTGGAGGCGCTTCTGTCGTTCAAGCGCGCGGGAGCGGACGGCATCCTGAGCTATTACGCACTCGACGTGGCGCGCTGGCTGAAAGAGCCTCTCTGCTGAGCGTCCCGGATGGCGGGTATATCGCGGTCGCTCCGGACCTTCCTTGCCGTCCTGCCGCTGAGCGCGGCGGGCCTGCTTTTCGTGCCCGCGTTGGCGCAGGAAGCGCCGCGCCAGCCAGCCAAGCCTTCCGGAGAAGATGCGCGCGACACCTCAGGCTATCCTTTTCCTGCCCTGGCGGTGACGGTGGCGGCGGCGCAGAACATGGCGTATGCGATGATTCTGCGCGACTACTGCGCCGATACCCGTTTGCCCATGGAATTCGTGCGCGAGCGCTTGGCGCGTTTCAGCCGGATGACCGGGCGCGAAGAAACCTGTAAAAGCTTGCTCGACTATTGATATTTCACGCAATTACCGGTTCGGCGAAACTGCGAATCGGCGCATCCGCCTCTTTCATGCGGACGATGCGCTGGTTGCGCACGGTCTCCAGCAGTAGCGCGAGCGCCCCGGCGCCGGGGATGACGAGATCGGGCGCGATGTCGGCCAGGGGCAGGAGAACAAAGGCGCGCTGGTGCATGCGCGGATGGGGCAAGGTGAGCGTCGGGGTGTGCAGCACCGTGCTGCCGTGCAGCAACAGATCGAGGTCGATGGATCGCGGGGCAAGCGGCGCGGCGCGGCGACGGCCCCCCGCGGCTTCTATCGTGAGCAGGGCATCGAGCAATGCCTGGGGCGCAAGACCAGTATCCAGGGCGATGACGGCATTGATGTAATCCGGCTGTTCACCGGCGACGCCAAATGGCGCGCTGCGATAGAACGCGGAACAGGCCGCAATCCGTGTCTCCGGCAGGGCAGTGAGCGCCGCCAGGGCGTGGGCGAAGGCGGCGAACGGGTCGCCCAGGTTTGCGCCGAAGGCAACGTAGGCGCGGACGGGGGGAGGCATCGGATCAGGGCGTGGCGGGTTGTGTTGCGTCCGCGCCGCCGGGTTTGCGCCTGCGCCGTTTGCGACGCGGAGCCTCGTCCTTGGGCGTAGCGCGCAGCAAGGTTTCGCGCTCGTCGTGACCGGCATGGGCAAAGCGATCCCACCAATCGGGGAGTTCCTGCGCGACGCCGCCCGCCGCCGCCCGCAGGTTGAGAAAATCCCATCCGGCCCGGAACCGGGGATGCTCGATCAGGCGGAACGGCATCTTGCCTGAGCGTTTGTCGAAGCGTGGTTGCAGCGCCCATAAATCCTTGATATCGCCCGCGATGCGGCGGGTAATCGCCAACCGCGTCGCCTGCGTGTCGAGAATATCGTCCATTGCCCCGAAAAGCGCCGGGTACGGCGTTTCGCCCCCGGCTTGGCGTTCTTTCCATTTCCGCGTCACCTCAGGCCAGAGCAGGGCGGCGAAAAGAAAACCGGGCGATACAGGCTTGTCGGCGCGTACCCGCTCGTCAGTGTTTTCCAGCGCCAGCCAGACGAAGCGTTCGCCCACGGGCTGGTCGAGAATGACATCGAGCAGCGGCAGCAGGCCATGGTGCAAGCCTTCTTCGCGCAATTGGCCGATGCAGCGCACGGCATTGCCCGAAGTCAGCAGTTTGAGCATTTCATCGAACAGCCGCGCCGAGGGCACGTTTTCGAGCAGCATCGCCATCTCGCGTATCGGCGCGCGCGCGGCGGGGTCGATGATGAGGCCGAGCTTGGCCGCCAGCCGCACCGCGCGCAGCATGCGCACAGGGTCTTCGCGGTAGCGGACGCGCGGCTCGCCGATCATGCGCAGGGTTTTCTGCCGCAGATCGGCGACGCCGTGGTGATAGTCGACGATGATCTCTGTTGCGGGATCGTAATAGAGTGCGTTGACGGTGAAATCACGCCGGATGGCGTCCTCGGCCTGGGTGCCGTAGATATTGTCGGCAAGCACGCGCCCGTGGCGGTCGGTTTCCGTCGACTGGTTGGCGCGGAAAGTGGAGACTTCGATAGTCTCCGCGCCGCTCGGGACGTGGACGATCTTGAAACGCCGCCCGATGATGCGCGAGCGGCGGAACAGCGCCCGGACTTCCTCGGGCGTGGCGCTGGTGGCGACGTCGTGATCTTTGGGCTGGCGCCCGATCAGCAGGTCGCGGATCGCGCCGCCCACGATGTACGCCTGATGGCCGCGATCCTGAAGCGTAGTGCAAACCTTGATGGCCGCGCGTGAAACCTGCTCACGGCGAATGCTATGCTGGGCAGCGGAAATACGGGCGGGTTCGCCGGGGAGGACGGATTTCGCGGCGCGGGGGGTGAAAACCTTGCGCAGCAGTTTGCGGATCATTGCGTTGCGGGGTTCCGGAAGCGGATCAGGCGCGCAATGATAACCGATGCGTGCCTATAGCACCTTGAGAAACGTTGATAAAGTTGATCGTCATTGTGGGCGGAGCGCGGCAATCCATGAGCCGTGTGTGGCACGCCACGGTACTCTGGGTCTCGCAATGATGCTTGATCAACGTTTCCATTGATGCGTGAAGCGGTTCCAAAGCCATCGCGCGGCGATTGCCGCTCTGTCTTCAAATATGAAAATCGCCCGGAGCTTCAAAGGGATTCGCTCTTTTGTCGCTCAACTCCCCGAGCCGTGTCGAACCCAGGCTCAATGCGTTATCGCTTTATTCGAAACGCGTCGTGACGCCGGAAAACTGGATGCCTGCTTGAAATGAGGCAGCCATTATCAATGAGGCTGCCCCGTGATGCCGTTGGAGTCTCTGTCGCATGAATTGCCACGCCGCCTCCGGCAGAGCATAATGACGGTAAATACAGGCTGCGCCCGTTTTCGATAAAGGAGTAAATCAACAATGAAGCATATTCTCAAATGCCTATTTGCATGCTTGATGTTATTTGTTCCGCTGTGCCATGCCGGAGTATCCGTATCGTCTGGATTGCCGGATTTCGGAAACATCGCCAGTTCGATCATCAACTTCAGCGATACGGCTGTCCTGAAGTTCGTCACGTCGAACGTCGATATAGTGGGTCTGATATTGGCGGCAGTGAAATATGCCGTGTTATTTTTTATCATCAGCTTGGTAGTCTTGTTCTATTGCCGGAAATGCCACTGGTTCAAACGGCAGAATTCGATCTGGGATAAGATGACTTGTCTCTATTATCTTTATATCCCGGTTGTGTTCGTGGCATTCGGCGCGGTATATGGCGCTTCGTCCAATGCCGAGCAGCAGGCATCTTCCCTTATCAAAAACGAACTTTCTCCAGTTATCAACCAGTTTCTCATTGGTACATTACGTGATACGCCGCCCGAGGTTTACGATCTGCTTGCCAATGCGACGCCAGAAGACGCCATGCTGATCCTGAGAAAGATGATTAGAGATAGTCTGGGTGATGTCTTTAATAGTGAAGAGTTTGATAATATGAAAGCTTTTTGGCAAAAGCTTCCTAAGGCCGGTGACGCTTTTATTGTTGATGTGTGCGCCAACATAATATATGGAAAGGTGGCGGGTATCGCTGGCGTGAGCCGCGACGATGTGAAACGTGGCGCGAGGTCCATCCATAAAGAAAACTTTCTCAACATAATAGTCAAAGGGGGCGATCTGTTCAGTAATTATGCCGCGATGAAAGTTTCCAAGATGATTAGCGGATATCGTTTTTTCGCCATGCTGATTTTGATACCGGCTTTATCCGTGCCTGTGGTGGACTTCCTGATTGCCCGTTTCCTGAAAAAAAGAAGGGCGCGCAACGAGGGGTTTCTTGCCGGGAGCGGAAGCATTTCTGAAGGCTCGGCCTCACCTTGAGAGGCGGGGTTTTAAAGTAGTTGTCCCTACGAAATGCCTAACCCCGGGACTGTTTGGATAGTCAGCCTTAAACAACTTCCAATACATTGATTAAATGAAATAAAGTATCATTTTGGCGGTAATTTATTGTAAGGAAAGAGGTATGATGTGCTCATCTCCTTGCAAATAGAGATGAGCAATGGGACCCAAGCCGAAGCATCCACAAAGCGGCGAACTGCTATCGGGGGGGCGAGCCTGGACGGGATCAAGGTGTGCATGAGCGGCATGAGACATAGCCTGACGCGCACGTTCAAGGCGGACTTGAAGTGACGCAGCGCCATCAAGCCGATGATCGGGCACATGAAAAACGATAGACTACTGTATCGCAACTGGCTCAAGGAAACCCTGGGCGATGCGCTGCATGCGGTGTTGTGCGGGGCGGGCCACAATCTGCGCATGATCCTCAAGAAGCTGCGGCTTCTTTTCGCCTGGATCATGGGGCGTTTACTCAAGGCCACGCTTGGGCAAAACCTGGAAAACAATGGGCCAGACAAGACCGGATTCGCTGAATTTGGCTTTATCCAAGGCTGACTTGATATGCCGTAGCAATCCCTGCCTGCCGTCGGCGCAGCCGCAAATTGGCTGTCTTCTAAACCCGTCAATGCAAATCCGGCGGCGCGCCCACTACTTCTGCCAGACTTGCCCTCGGGGTTCACCGTGTTGCCCGCATGCAGCATGTAGTCCAGCAGTGTTTCCAGTTGTTCGTCGGTCGCGTTGGCGATCCGCGGCAGGTCGGCGAAGGGTTCCAGCAGTTCCAGCAAGTCCCGCTGCAAGTGCCGTGGGGATAGGGGCGACCCTGACCGTGGTAGAACAGGATGGGAATGACCAGCGGGAGCGTTTGGGGGCTTTTGTCCCGGTTTTGCCCTTATCTCTTTTGTCGAGATGGCTTTGCAATGGCGAGGATGCTGTAGCGCATGAGCCGGAAGGCCATCAGGAGGTCGGGCGCGCCATATCGAAACAGGTTGCGAACAGCATCATTCACAAATAACGCCCTTCCCTGAACCACGCCAGCAAATGCGCCGCGCCGTTTTCGGTTCCCGCGTATTCCGCCAGTTTCCGTCGCGCCTCTGCCGCCGTTCCGGCCTCCCGCACCAGCCGCAGCGCCGGGGCGAGTTCGATGCCGTCCAGCTTCCAGACACCCAGGGGGCGGTCCGGCGTCACCAGCACTTCCGCTTCGATGATCTCCCCATCGCACAGCACGGGCCGCTGTGCGATGCGCACATCCTCCGGCCTTCCCTCGCGGTGCAGCGGTTCAGCATCCGGCCAACTTTGCCGGATTTGCCAGAAGGGCGATTGCGGCCATTGGTCTTCTTCGGCATAGAAATCGCGTCCGGCGCGGGCGAAACGGTAGAAAAGCCCGCTCAGACGCTGAACGTGGAAATCGCTCGCCAGCGCGGCGCGCGCTGGATGACGCAGGATGGTGTTGATGACCGCCGGTGCTTGCAAGGCCGACGACAAGGCCAGGAAGATGCCGTTGCCGGAAAGCGGATCGCCCGCCACGGCGGCGTCGCCCACGCGCAGACTGCGTCCGGCGGCGATACCGCCCGCAAGGATCGGCGTGCAGGCGCGGGCGTGGAGCGAGCCTTCGGGTTTGGCATCGGTGGTGAAATCGCGGGCAAGTTCGAGACCTTGCAGGCGTTCGCGGCAGAAACCGGCAAGGTGTGCCTTGTCCGGTAAATCCGCGCTGGCCGCATCGAAAGTCAATTGCAGATAGCGTCGCCCGTCCGCGCCTTCGGCGAGCCAGCCCCAACCATCGGCGAAGCTTTGCACGGCGGAGCGAACGTTCCCGGTAGCGGTCCCGTTAACGGGACGCCAGTATTGCAGCAGCGAGACGGTTTCCGGGCCGCGGACGCGACTGGCGTCCAGAGGCGCGGCGCGTCCGCGTGCTTCGACGACGAAAGCGGCAAAAAACGGGGGCGTTTCGGATTCAAGCGTAATGGCGACCCGCCCGTCCGCCGTTTCGCGCCAGCCCATTACCCGCGCTTCGCGCACCGCGACACCGTGGCGCGTGGCATCGCGCAGCAGGGCGGCATCGAAAGCGGGCCGGTGAATCAAATGTTCCACGTTGATGGCGCTCTCTTTGCCGCGCCAATGCACGCGGCGGGGCGAGGACGGCGCGAGCGCGGCGAGCGCCTCGTCCAGCCCGGCTTGGCGCAAACCTTGCGCAACGCGCCCGGAGACGCCTTCCAGCGCCGCGAAACGGCGCGGCGTATTGAAAAGGGTAACGGCGTAGCCGAGGCGGACAAGCCCAATGGCCGTCGCCGTTCCCGCCGGGCCACCGCCAAGCACGGCGATGCCGGAGGGGATGGAATTGGATGCGTTCATCGTAAGACCGACTCAAGTTTGAAACCCCGTCCTTCAGGGGCGCCGCTAATTTCTTACTCGTAAAATCGCCTGTTGGCGCAATTGACGCAGCAGCCATGCGC
This sequence comes from Azoarcus sp., assembly GCA_031258965.1. Taxonomy (GTDB): domain Bacteria; phylum Pseudomonadota; class Gammaproteobacteria; order Burkholderiales; family Rhodocyclaceae; genus WRNU01. The sequence goes on from JAIRMC010000003.1 coordinate 14,565, forward strand.
GCCGCGCGTCGGGGTCGTCCCGGGCAGGAGCGTCATCGCGCGCGAGCAATGCCGCGATGTGACCGCTCATGTGCGCGCACCCCATGCTCGCGCCGCCACTGGTGCGCGCGTTACCGCCGGGCAAGGGCCGGACGTGCGCGCCGAAATCGGCCTGCCCGTTCATCAGGCAGGTCAGTTCGGTTCGTCCGCAACAGGCATCGCCCGTCATGCGCCACACGCCTTCGTAAGCCGCCGGAAAAACCGCCGCGCCGCGCGCGGGCGCGGCGGCACAGAGCACAATACCCGCTTCAAGCGCGCGGCGGCAAGCTTCGCGCAGCACGGCGCGGTCTTCGCGCAAGCCCAGGCTGAGGTTGATGATGTCGGCGTCCGCCTCCGCCAGCCAGTCGATGGCCGCCGCCACTTGCGCCGCCGTGGCTATGTAGCGTTCGCGGAATACTTGCGCGATACACAGGCGCGCCATGGGAGCGAGATGGCGCACGATGGCCAGCACTGCGCCGCCGTGGCCGAGGGCGTCCGGCGCGGCGTCGAGACGTTCGGGCCGTCCCTCCTTGATGACGAAGGCGGCGGTGGCCTCGATGGCGACGCACTGGACAGGCGGCGCGCCGCTATCGACCAGCCCGACGCGGACGATGCGGCTCACGACGCGCGACTCGCCAGTTGTCCATCGGCAAGCGCGAAAGCGAGATCGCAGCCGCGCAGGGTGGCGGCGCGGTGGCTGATGAGGATGCGGGTGCGGTCGCCGAAAAGGGCGTCGACTTCGGCGATCACGCGGGCTTCGGTCGCTTCGTCCACTGCCGAGGTAGCTTCGTCGAGCACTAGCACGGCGGGCGATTGCAGCAAGGCGCGGGCGATGGCCAGGCGTTGCTTCTGGCCGCCGGAGAGTTGCTGCCCGCGTTCGCCGATGGGTGTCTCCAGCCCTTGCGGCAACTGGGCGGCGAGTTCGTCGAGTTGCGCGAGATGCGCAGCGCGGCGGACAGCTTCGTCGCCGGCTTCTGGCGCAACGTAGCGAATATTGTCGGCCAGCGAGCCGCGAAACAGGATGGTCTCCTGGCTGACGACGGCGATGGCTTCGCGGGTACGGGCAAGCGGTATTTCCCGCAGGTCGATGCCGTCGAGGCGGATGCGGCCCGCATCGGGGTCGAAGTGGCGTTGCAGGAGGTCGATGAGTGTACTTTTGCCCGCGCCGGAAGCGCCGGTGAGCGCGATCTTGCTGCCGGAAGGGAAGACGGCGCTGACATCTCGCAGGACGGGGGCATCGCGGTTCGGATAGGTGAAGCGAACATTTTCGAGGCGGATTTCACCGCGTGACCAAGCCGCCGCCGCGCCCCCGGCGCTTGCCGCTTCGTCCTCGCGGGCGGCGGGGACGGCGGGCGCGGTTTGGCGCAGTTCGGCGACCCGCAACAGGCTGACGCTCATGCGCTGGATGGCGACGTAGAGGCCGAGCAGGCTGCCTGCCGGGGCGCAGGCCATGCCGAGGTAGGTCGAAAAGGCGATCAGCGCGCCGAGTTGCCAACTGCCCTCGATCACCCAATAGCCGCCGATGAGAAAGGCGCTGGCGCGGGTCATGGAGGTCAGTGCGCCGGGAATGGCGTGGGTGAAAAATTCCGTGAGCTGCAATTTGAGCAGACTGGCAAGGTAATGACGGCCATATCCGTCAAGGCGACGGGCTTCGCGCGCTTCCTGCCGCACGGATTGGATGAATTTCATCGCGGGCAGGGTTTCGACGAAGAAGCTGGAAAGATCGGCGGCGCGTTCGCGCACGCGGCGGGCGCGACGTTCGACTTTTTTCCGCATCCAGCGCAGCCAGAAAGTTTCTGCGGGCAACAGAATGAACAGCAGCAGGGACAGACGCCAAGACAGTGCGAACATGAGCGCGAGCGCACCCGCCAGGCCGATGAGACTAGTAAGCGCGGAAAAAAGGCTATCGACGGCGAAACGCTGGATTTCAGCAACGTCGCCATCCAGGCGCGAAAGGAGGTCACCAGTGCGGCGCTCGCCGAAAAAGGCGGGGGAAAGGGTTTGCAGATGGCGATAAAGATCGGCGCGCAGTGCGAAGAGGATTTGCCCGGAGAGGCGGGTGTGCAGGTAGCGGTTGAGTCCGGCGAGCGCAGTGGCGAAAAGGCCGACGGCGATCATGGCGGCGGCAAGCGCGGCGAGCAGTCCGGGATCGCGGGCAAGCAGCGCATCGTCGAGCAGATGCTTCATCAGCCAGGGTTGCAGCAGGGCAAGCAGGGAAGCGAACAGCGCCAACGCGAGCAAACCGGCCAGCGCAAAACGCCGCGTGGCGACAAAGCCGTATAGCCAAGCAAAACCCGCGCGCAAATCGTCGCGCTTGCCGCTGTCAATGCCGCGCGTGAGCCAGTGCGCCAGGGTTCGGGTCATTTTTGTCGTTGCAATTTCTTCCGCCAGATTACATTCGAGACAAAATCCAACAGAACCACCGGCTCCGGCCTGGGCCGCTCCTCTTTGCCAATCCAGGCGAATTTGGGTTTCTGTCCGCTCATCCGCTTATCCTGCCAGTCTTTCGAGTCTGCACAGCCAGGCATCGAAATGCGGGCAATCGGCGCGTATGGCGTCAAGGCCAATATCGCAGGCAATCAGGGGGCCGTGGATAGCTTTCTGGTAATCGGGCATCGCGGACAGAATGTGCTTGGATGGCGCGGTATGCGGGCTGTCGTTGATGTCTTCGGGCGCGGCGCTTTGCCGTACTTTCGCCAGCTTGTCCACCACCTTTTGATCGGCCCACTCAAAAAAATGCCGAGGATCCACGAACAGAAGGGCTTCGTATTCATGCACCATGATGTTGGGAATGAAATTGCGGTGAGCAATGTCCCTGGCCAGGCAGGTTTCGACCAGTTCCGCTTTTTGTCGGCCAGTCCTCTGTTTTGACCAATCGGGCGAATTCTTGCCGGGAAAGTCTTTCGGCAGGGCGTAAAGGTCGAACATGGTGGAAATGTGCGCAGTGGCATCCTGCTTGCACAACCGGTCAATCTGCGGCTTGATCTTGTTATAACTGACCACGCCGCCCTTATGCCCCCGACTCGTTCTGACAATGATGGGCGTGATGTACAAGGCCCTGCACTCATAGTGTGGCCGCAGGAGTTCTCTCACAAAGACTTCTTCGGTTTGTCCTTCCACGAGTAGATATATCTGGCTCATTACGCCGGTCTCCCGCCGAGCAGATTCTTTTTCCACAACTCGCCCAAGCTGTATTCCTCCAGCCACTCGCCCAAGGCTTCGGTATCCAACCGCCGCAATACGGTGGCCTGCTCCTCTTTATCGGCAACAATCAAATCTTCGGCGTCGAATTCACTGACCAGTTCAACGGACTGGGTGGAAACGATCAACTGGTGTTTTTGCGAGGCCGATTTCATCAGCCCCGCCAGCACGGTAATGGCAAAGGGGTGCAGACCCAGTTCCGGTTCATCAATCAGGATGGCGGCGGGCATGAAGCTTTCTGGCTGTAGCAACACCGTTGCCAAACAGATGAAGCGCAGGGTGCCATCGGAGAGCGCACTCGCAGGGAAAGGCACGTCCCGCCCGATTTCCGTCCATTCAAGCTGGATTTTTTCTCCATTGCCAACGGTGGGGCGCAGATGGAAATCCCCAAAAAAGGGCGCGACAAGCTGAATGGTCCGGACGATGCGATTGTAATGCTTTGCGTGATGTTGCTCCAGGCGGTAAAGAAAGGCCGCCAGATTGCGGGCGTCCTCGCGCAGGTATTCGTTGTCGTTAATGCCATGCACCTGCTTGACCAATGCGCTGCGGCTGGTGTCGTGGAAATGGCAGAGACGCCAGCTCCGCATGGCGGGTACAACATAATCGTAAATATACGTTTTATTTTTTTGTTTTTCCGCGTAGGTCTCGAAGTGCCCCATAGCCGGACGCCAGTCGCCATGCTCAACCCACCATAGCGCCTCGTGCGCGAACATCATGCGATTATCCTGCGTTGGCCGCAGGGTGAAGCGGTAGCCATTATTGCCAAAGTAAAGTTCGGCTTCCATCGCTTCTGTTTGCTTGCGGCCAAAATACAGGAGCGCATCCGGCCCGCCCATTTCAGCAACGGCAAGTTGCAACTGGCTGTCGAGAATGCGGGCAATGAGCCGGAAAAATCCGATGAAATTGGATTTGCCCGCGCCATTGGCGCCAATCAGCACATTGAGCCGCCCAAGCGCTAGATCGCATTCCGCAATGGACTTGTAGCCACGCAAAACGAAACGCGAAATCTGGTTGTCAGCATTGACTTCTTTCATGATTCGATCCGGGTATCCTTGTTCATGATACTTTGCGCCGCAGTTTAGCGCGTATCAGCGGCGGATGGCGCATCATGCCCAAACACGTCATTACCCGCGTAAAAATATCCCACGTTACAATCCAAGATTCCAACACAGGGAGGCATCATGGTTCTTGAATGGTGGGTCTGGATAGTCGGCGGGATTGCGCTGGTCTTGCTGGAACTGGCGATTCCGTCCTTTTTCGTGATCTGGTTTGGCCTGGGCGCGCTGCTCGTCGGCCTGCTGCTGCTGATCGTGCCGGGGCTGCCGCTTTCCGGACAACTACTATTGTGGGCGGCGGCCTCGTCGGCAATGACATTGTTATGGTTCCGGTATTTCAAGCGCTTCACGAATCAGACCCGGATCGGCACCGCCGACGGTGACGTGATCGGCGAAATCGGCCTGCTAGTTCATGCCGTTGCACCCTTTACGCGCGGCAAGGTGCGCTTCCAGCGGCCCATTCTTGGCGCGGAAGAATGGCCTTGCGCCGCCGACGCCGAGATCGACGCCGGCGCCAGGGTGAAGATCGTTTCGGTCGAAGGCAGTTTCGTCAAGGTCGAAAGAGCCTGAGATTTCCCGCGCCGCGACGCCCCCGCGCGAGCCTGTTGTATCGCTTCCGTTTTTTTCTTCGCCGTCTTTTGTCAAGGAGCTTTTCTCATGAACATCGGCTTTCTGGTCACTATTGCCATCCTGATCCTGGCCGCCGTCACCATCGCCAAGGGCGTCCGCCTCGTTCCCCAGGGCGAGGAATGGATCGTCGAGCGTCTCGGCAAATACCAGTGCACCTTGCGGCCCGGCCTCAATTTCCTGATTCCCTATCTGGACAGGGTAGCCTACAAACTCGTCACCAAGGACATCATCCTCGACGTACAGGAGCAGGAAGTCATCACGCGCGACAACGCCGTGATCCTCACCAACGCCATCGCGTTCATCAAAGTCACCGACCCGGTGAAAGCGGTCTATGGCGTGACCGATTTCTCGGAAGCGATCCGCAACCTGATCATGACCACCCTGCGCTCCATCGTCGGTGAAATGGAACTCGACGAGGCATTGTCCTCGCGCGACAAGATCAAGGCGCGGCTGCGCGAGAGCATCGCCGACGAAGCCATCGACTGGGGGCTGACCGTGAAATCGGTGGAAATCCAGGACATCAAGCCTTCGTCCTCGATGCAAAAAGCGATGGAATTACAGGCCGCCGCCGAACGCGAGCGCAAGGCCATGGTCACGCGGGCGGAAGGCGAAAAGCAATCCGCCATTCTCGAAGCCGAAGCCCGGCTCGAAGCCGCGCGCCGTGACGCCAGCGCCCAGGTCACGCTGGCCGAAGCCTCCGCCGAATCCATACGCCGGGTAACTTCCGCGCTCGGCACGGAACCCGCTCCCATGCTTTATTTGCTTGGGGAGAAGTACATTTCCTCAGTGCAGAAACTCGCGGCATCGGAGAATGCAAAGGTCGTGCTGCTGCCAGCGGATATACAGGAAACCATCGGCGGACTGATCGGCAAGATCGCCCGCTTCGGCAGCCCGGCATAAAGTACTGGCGCGCTCGAAAAGAACCGGGCGCATGCTGCCCGGTTTCGTCCGAATGGCCGGTCCGGGCAAGCGGACGTTCTTTCCACCTTCACCGATGGAGCAGAAACCATGCAGGATTTCGGGGCACAGACACGGGCCTTTGCCGCGCGGATTGAAACGGAACTCGATAGCGGGCATTTGAACTTTCCCACCTCGATGGACATTTCACTCCGGATCAAGCAGCTTGCCGACGACCCGGATTCTTCCATCGAAGACATCGTTGCCGTCGTGCGCGCCGAGCCGGTGCTGAGCGCGAAGGTCATCCGCATGGCGAATGCGATGCTGCTCAACCCTTACGGCGCGCACATCACCAGTATCAATAACGCCGTCAGGCGCATCGGCCTGGCGGCTTTGCGCTGCCTCGCCTTTGCGGTGGCGGCTGAGCAGCTCATCCAGGATCATCGCTCTCCCCAGCTACGCAAGATCGCCGCGCAGCTTTGGCGGCATTCAGCGGATGTCGCTTCCTGGGCCTATGCTTTCGCCCATTACCTGCGCGCGGTCAACCCCGACACAGCGATGCTTGCCGGCATGATGACCGACATCGGGCAATTCTTCCTGCTGGCGCGGGTCGGCGATTACCCGGCGCTGGAAGGCGATTTCGCGCGTTTCGCCGAATTCGTCTCGGTATGGAACACGCCGATTTCCCGCTCGGTGCTTGAAGCGTTCGAGTTGCCCGACGACATCATCGATGCGCTCGACGACGACGGCCCCTACAGCGGCGGCTGGCCGCCGGAAGAATTACACGACATCGTGCGAATCGCCACCCTGGCCGCCGAGGAACACAACCCTTTCAGCCATTTGTACAAAAACGGCGCCGGGACGGAAAACGACGACTCCGGCATCGACAAGGCGCAATTCGCCAGCCTGCTCGAAGAAACCCGCGCCGGGAAGGAAGCGATGCTGCACGCGGTGCACGGTTGAGCGCCATACCGTCCGTCGCTGCGCTACCTGTTGCTTGACGAGCGTCGCTTGCAACGGCATCCGCAGGCGCAGGTGCGCAATTTTGCCGACGCGGTGTTCCGGATGGAAGCCAGCCGGACGCTTCA
>JAIRMC010000011.1 GCA_031258965.1 Azoarcus sp.
AACAGCCGCCTACACCTGCCCGGAATCCATCAAAACAGCAAAAGGCGAGTTCGGACTCAGCGGATATAACGTAACTTTGGCATATCAACCTACAGCATTTTTGAGGGCGGAGCCTGTCAAGTATGTTTTATTCAACTTTGGTAGGCCAGAAAGCCTTGATGTAATCTGCGAGTACAAAGGATTCGGCAACGCCTTTATTCTTCGGATCAGTGGTGTGAGAGCCTGCGGTAGAAACGACAAACCCTCCTCGCCCTTTGTCTGCTGGACAACCGACCCCTACGCGGGCAAGAAGTAGAAAGAAGCCACATGGCGGGTAGCGCAATGTCCCCAGCCTTTGCTGCACTGCCTCACCCTCGTCATTGCGAGCGAAGCGCGGCAATCCATATGCCGCAGTGGCGCTGCCGCGCCGTCGCGCTGCCCTAGTCAGCGTTTCCTGTACCGTGGCGGCGCAGCGCCCAGTGTGCGTGCTCGCGCACGAGCGGGGAAGGGTGGTCGGCGCGCTCGCGCAGGGCCGCAAGAATTTCCGGCGCGGCAGGCGCATTGCCGAGCGCGACCGCGATATTGCGCAGCCAGCGTTCGTGGCCGATGCGGCGGATGGGGCCGCCCGCGGTGCGTTCGAGGAATTCCGCTTCGTCCCATGCGAAAAGGCGCGTCAGTGGAGCGCGATCCAGCCCGTGGCGAACGGCGAAATCCACGATGCGGCTTTGCGGCGCAAAGCGGTTCCAGGGGCAGGCAAGCTGGCAATCGTCACAGCCGTAGATGCGATTGCCAAACAGGGGGCGCAAGGGTTCGGGAATCGGCCCTGGGTGTTCGATGCTGAGGTAAGAAAGGCAGCGTCGCGCGTCGAGCCGGTAAGGCGCGATGATGGCGCGGGTGGGACAGGCCGCGAGGCAGGCGTCGCAGCGCCCGCAGTGGCCAGGTTCGGCGGTATCCACCGGCAGGGGCAGGTCGATGAAGATTTCGCCGAGAAAGAAATACGAGCCGTCCCGCCCGAGCAGCAGGGTATGTTTGCCGCGCCAGCCTAGTCCCGCGCGTTGCGCGAGCGCCACTTCAAACACGGGGGCGGAATCGGTGAAAACCCGGCATCGGGCGGGCGCGGCCTGTGCAATGCGTTCGGCCAGTTTTTGCAGGCGCGCGCGCAGCACTTTGTGGTAGTCGCGCCCAAGGGCGTAGCGCGAGATGTAGGCGAGCGTTCCGTCGCCGAGGGCTTCGGCGGCGGGCAGGGCGGACGTGCCGGGCCAGTAGTCCATGCGCGCCATGATGACGCGCCGCGTGCCGGGAATAAGCGCGGCGGGCCGCGCCCGCTCGGCGGTATGCCGCGTCATATAATGCATGTCGCCGTGGCAGCCCGCCGCGAGCCAGCGCCGCAGCCCCTCGCCCGCGCCGGGCAGGTCGGCATCGGCGATGGTGATCGCGGTAAAACCGAGTTCCGCCCCCCAGTGCCGGATGTCGCGGGCCAGCACGGCCAGATCCGCGTCCGATGCGGCGCTATTCACAGGGTTGTTCGTATGATCGCTTTCGTTCATTGCGCCGATGATAATGGCCCCGTTGCCAGCGTGCGGCTTGCCGATGAGGCGGCCACGCTGGCTTTGGGCGCGCGGCTCGCCGGGGCGCTTGCGCCAGGCCTGGAAATTTGGCTCGAAGGTGATCTGGGGAGCGGCAAAACCACGCTCGTCAGGGGCGCTTTGCGTGCCCTGGGTCATGTCGGCGCGGTGAAAAGTCCCACATACCCCTTGCTAGAATCTTATGTGGTTTCTAGAATGACGCTGCATCACTTTGATTTTTATCGTTTGGCGAGTCCCGAAGAATTCCTCGACGCGGGGCTTGACGAATATTTTCCAGGAATGGGCGTTTGCCTTGTGGAGTGGCCGCGTCAAGCGGCGCCTTATCTGGCGGCGCCCGATGTCGTCATCGTTTTCGCCGCGCGGGACGGCGGGCGGACGGTGACGATACAGGCAAGGACGGAAGCCGGGCGGAGATGCGTGGAACGACTCACGGACGCGACGAAAGGGGAACGGGCATGTCCGTCCGGCTGAGCCGGCGCGCGCTGTTGAAGTACGCGGGCGCGACGTTCGCCCTGTTCGCCAGCCCGGCGGCGGGGGTGTTCGCCGCTGACGGCAGCTTGTTGGCCCTGCGGGTGTGGCCCGCCGAGGAATATACCCGCATCACTTTCGAGAGCCGTCACAAGCTGATTTTCAGGCACTTGCTGCTGAAAGACCCCGAGCGTCTCGTGGTGGACATGGAAGGCGTCGATCTCGAAAGCGTGCTGCTCAATCTTTTTGGCAAGGTGCTTGCCGACGATCCGTACATCAAGCTGATTCGCGCCGGGCAGAATCGGCCTGGCGTCGTGCGCGTCGTGGTCGAGCTGAAGGCGGAAATCGCCCCGCAGCTTTTCACCATCGAGCCGGTCGCCGAATATGGCCACCGGCTGGTGATCGACCTTTATCCGACGACGCCTATCGACCCGCTGCTGGCGCTGATCCAGAAGTCTTCGCCCATGGACGCGGCGGCGGGCGATGCGCCGGACGCCGCCACGACGACGGTGACGGCCGTTCCGGATGCGCAGCCCGTCCAGGCCGGGCGCGCCGCCGCCCGCCGCGACGCGGCGCCCGTGAAGCGTCCCAAAGTCAGCCGTTTGTTCACCGTGGCGCTCGATCCCGGCCATGGCGGCGAAGACCCCGGCGCAATTGGGCGGCGCGGCAGCCGCGAGAAAGACGTCACCCTGAGCATCGCGCGCCGCCTCAAGCGCAAGATCGACGGAACACCGGGCATGCGCGCCATGCTGACGCGCGACGGCGACTACTTCGTGCCGTTGGCACAGCGGGTGAAGCGTGCGCGCCAGGTGCAGGCCGATTTGTTCGTGTCCGTGCATGCCGACGCCTTTGTGAAGCCGGAGGCGCGCGGGAGTTCCGTTTTCGTGCTCTCCGAGAAGGGCGCGTCGAGTTCGGCGGCGCGCTGGCTGGCGCAGCGGGAAAACGATTCCGACCTGATCGGCGGCATCAACCTCGCCAAGCAGGACAGCCACCTCGCCCGCACTTTGCTCGATCTCTCGCAGGCGGCGACGATCAACGACAGCATCAAGCTGGGCCGCGCCGTGCTCGCCGCCCTGGGCGGGATCAACACGCTGCACAAGGGGTCCGTCGAACAGGCGGGTTTCGCGGTGCTGAAAGCGCCGGACATTCCATCGATCCTGGTCGAAACCGCCTTCATCAGCAATCCCGAGGAAGAAGCGCGCCTCAACGACAACGCCTACCAAGAGAAAATGGCCGACGCCATCCTGCGCGGCATCCGGCGTTATTTCGACGACAATCCGCCGATGCAGCGCGCGCCCGTGGCGCGGGCGGGGTGAAGCGTCCGGGGGGCGGGGGGCCGCCGTCATGCTAGTATCACTGCTTTCGTGCCTTGTTTCCCTCTCCGGCCCTGCATGTCGACCGCGCCCGCTTCCAGCCTGAAAATCTATTTTCGTCTGCTCGGTTATGTGCGCCCGTATGTGGTGCAGTTCGGCATCAGCATCTTTGGATTCATCATCTTTGCTTCCTCGCAGCCGATGCTGGCCGTGGTGCTCAAATACTTCGTCGACGGGCTGGCCGACCCGGAACAGGCCGTCCTGCACGGCGTGCCGCTGCTCGAAGGGCTTGGCCTGATGCACACGGTGCCGTTGGCGATCATCGCCATTGCCATCTGGCAGGGGTTCGGCTCTTACCTGAGCAATTACTTCCTCGCCCGCGTCTCGCTTGGCCTTGTGCACGACTTGCGGCTGGCCTTGTTCAACAAATTGTTGCGTTTACCAAACACCTGGTTCGACCGTCACAATTCCGGGCATCTGATTTCACGGATCACGTTCGACGTCACCATGGTCACGGGCGCGGCCACCGACGCCATCAAGGTCGTCATCCGCGAGGGGCTGACCGTCATCTTCCTTTTTGGCTATCTACTGTGGATGAACTGGCGCCTGACCCTGGTGATGGTGGCCATCCTGCCGCTGATCGGCGTACTGGTCGGCAAGGCCAACCGCAAATTCCGCAAGCAGGCCCGGCAAATCCAGGCGGCGATGGGCGACGTGACCCATGTCGCTTCCGAGACCATCCACGGCTACCGGGTCGTGCGCAGCTTTGGCGGCGAAGCCTACGAATCGGCCCGTTTCCTGCAAGCCAGCGCCGACAACACGAAAAAACAGTTGCGCATGATAAAGACCAGCGCCAGCTACACGCCCACCCTGCAACTGGTCACGCATTCGGCGATGGCTACGATACTGTTTCTGGTGCTGTGGCTGCGCGGCGACGCGAGCGCGGGCGAACTCGTGGCCTACATCACCGCGGCGGGGCTGTTGCCCAAGCCGATCCGGCAACTGTCGGAGACCAGCGCCACCATCCAGAAAGGCGTGGCCGGGGCCGAAAGCATCTTCTCGCAACTCGACGAGCCGCCCGAACCCGACGGCGGCGTCGTGACGCGCGAACGGGTGGCGGGCCACATTATCGTGCGCGAGCTTGTTTTCAGCTACCCCGGCTATGAACAGCGGGTGCTCGACGGGTTGGATTTCGAGATCGCGCCGGGGAAAATGGTCGCGCTGGTGGGGCGCTCCGGCAGCGGCAAATCCACGCTCGTCAGCCTGATACCGCGCTTTTACCTGCACACGCACGGCCAGATACTGATCGACGGCGTTGACGTTGCCGACTATACGCTGGATAACCTGCGCCGCCACATCGCCCTCGTCAGCCAGCAAGTGACGCTGTTCAACGGCACCGTGGCCGGCAACATCGCCTATGGCGAACTGGCTGGCGCGTCCCGAGCCGACGTGGAGCGCGTCGCCGAAGCTGCCGGGGCGCGCGAATTCATCGACCGCCTGCCGCAGGGGTTCGACACCATGATCGGCGAAAACGGCATCACCCTTTCGGGCGGTCAGCGCCAGCGTTTGGCGATTGCGCGGGCCTTCCTCAAGGACGCGCCCATCCTGATCTTCGACGAGGCCACCTCCGCGCTCGACACCGAAGTCGAGCGCCATATCCAGAACGCGCTCGACCATCTTTCCCGTGGCCGCACAACGCTGGTGATTGCGCATCGCCTCTCGACGGTCGAGCGCGCCGACCAGATACTGGTGATGGATCAGGGCCGCATCGTCGAGCGCGGCGCCCATGCCGAACTGCTCGCGGCCAACGGGCATTATGCGAAGTTGCAGGCCATGCAGGCTGTTTCGGATTGAGGCGAGGCGAGGCGCGCCGCCGCGCCTCGCAATGACAAGGGCAGGGGGCGGGGAAATCCCCGCCGGGTATTGCCGGAAGCATGGAATGCAGGCATGATGCCTTTCTCACTACATGCTGCAAGCGGGTAATACGGTCGATCCCGAAATATTTACCCAACGGCTGATAGACCTCTCGCCCGATGAACACAGGGAGAAGATGATGACGATTGCGGAACAACTGGAGCGGATCGGCTGGGAAAAAGGCCGGATGAGAGGCCGGGAAGAAGGTTGGGAAAAAGGCCGGGAAGAAAGCGAGGCAGTGCTTGCTTCGAGAACGCCAAGGGCGAACCGGGGTCGTGGGGGCCGATATTCTCGGCGCGGATCCCGTGAGTGGGCGTACACACATTGAATCCATCTCCCGGTGCGGCGGTCGGCTTCGCCGGGGCGTTTATTGAGCCGGGGCGTTTATCGAGCGGTCTGGGGCCGCATGACTTTGAGGAGCAAGGAAATGGCTGTGAGATATCATGACAGAGAGGATGGCGGCGTATTAGGGTATGGCGACTGGGATGGTGTCGACGGGCACAGTGCGCCCACCCCCGATTTTGACAGCAACGACGGACTGTCCGGTAGCAGTGGTGAGGACGCACTGCATGGCTTTGACGGCAACGACACGTTGGTTGGCGGAGATGGCGGCGACACGTTGGACGGTGGAGACGGTCGCGCCGATTTGTATGGCGAAAACGGCGGCTCTTCGGGGCCGCTGGTTTTTTGCCTCGGCGGTTTGGCGCGGGGTGTTCACGCGCCGTGCGGACTCAGGAACGCGGAACGGGATCGACGCCGCCCGGATGCCAAGGGTGGCAGCGGGCAATGCGGGCGAGGGCCAACCAGCCGCCTTTGCGGACGCCGTGCAGCGCGATGGCTTCGCGCGCGTAGTCCGAACAGCTTGGGTAGAAACGGCAATGCGGCCCCAGCAGGGGGCTGATGCCCAACTGGTAGCCGCGAATCAGTGCGAGGAGGAAATGCCGGAAGAAATGGCGCATGGCAGCCTCCGGAACGGACGGTTTTTCAGCCGCCGTGCATTTTCTTGAGTTTTTCGCGCCGCTCCTGCGCTTCGAGCGAGAGGGTGGCGGTGGGGCGGGCGAGCAGGCGTCCGATGCCGATAGGCTCGCCGGTTTCTTCGCACCAGCCATAGTCGCCCGTGTCGATGCGGGCAATGGTTTCCTCGATCTTTTTCAGCAGCTTGCGCTCGCGGTCGCGCACCCGCAGTTCCAGGGTATGTTCCTCTTCCACGCTGGCGCGATCGGAAGGGTCGGGCGTGGATTCGTTGTCTTGCAAATGGGTGGTTGTTTCCAGCGCGTTGCTGAGCAACTGGCTTTTTTCGTCCAGCAGGCGTTGTCGGAAGAATTCCAATTGGCGCGGCGACATGTAGTCGGACTCGGGCGCGGCCAGGATTTCTTCCTCGGTCATCGTGTTTGCGTTCATCTTCGTGCGTCCTAGTTCGGTTCCGTCCGGAATCGGCAGCCCGTGACCATACCGCAAAGTGCGGATGATTGCGACCTGTTTCTATGAATCAAGCGCGCGGATTTTCCATGTTTTTTGCGGCCATGTGTACACACAATGCTTCCCAGCGGGCGTCTTCGGCGGAATCACGCGCAAATGAAAAGCACTCCGCGCGGGAGTGCGGAGGCGGTCTTTGCCGCACGGCGCTTCCCGCGCTTTATTTCCAGCCGCCGCCAAGCACCTTGTAGAGCGCGATCCGGTTACCGGCTTCGGCCAGCCGGGTGGCGATCAGCTCTTGTTCGGCGGCGTATTGCGACCGTTGGGCGTCGAGCAGGACGAGGTGGCTGTCGAGGCCGCTGCGGTAGCGCGCTTCGGAAAGCCGATAGCTTTCGTTGGCGGCCTTGACCAGTTCGCGGCGGGCATCGAGCTGTTCGGCAATGGTGGCGCGGTCGGCGAGCGCGTCGGCGACTTCGCGGAAGGCGGATTGGACGGCTTTTTCGTATTGCGCCACCTGGATGTCGCGTTCTATCTCGGCGCGGTCGAGGTTGGATTTCAGGGCGCCCGCATGGAAGATCGGTACGGTGATTTGCGGCGCGAATGTCCATGTGCCGGTGCCCGCTTCGAACAGGCCATCAAGCGTGAGGCTGGCGCTGCCCGCGCCGCCGGTCAGCGAGACGCGCGGGAAGAACGCCGCGCGCGCCGCGCCGATGTCGGCGTTGGCGGCGCGCAGCGCGTGTTCGGCCTGCAAGACGTCGGGACGCTGGGTCAGTACGTCGGAGGGAATGCCGGGCGGCAGTTCGGCGACGGTGGCGACGGCGTCGGCCAGCGTTGTGGCTTGCAGGTTTTCGGGCACGGGCGCGCCGGTGAGCAGGGCAAGCGCGTTCTGGTCGCGGGCGAATTGGGCGGTGTAGCGCGCGGTGTCGGCGCGGGCGCGTTCCATGGCGGTGCGCGCCTGGGCAAGGTCGAGCGCGGAAGCCGCGCCGGCATCGAAGCTCCGGCGAATGAGTTCCACCGATTTCTGCTGCGTGGCGTAGGTGCGGCGGGCCAGTTCGAGCAGTTCGTGATCCGCGCCGAGCGCCAGCCAGGCGTTGGCGATGGCGGCGACGAGGGTGATCTGCGCGCCGCGCCGGGCTTCCTCGGTGGCGAGGTAGTTTTCCAGCGCCTGGTCGCGCAGGCTGCGGATGCGGCCAAAGATGTCCAGCTCCCAGGAGGCCCCGGCCGTGGCGCTGTACTGGCGGCTGATGAGCGGTTCGCCCGTCTGGCTGAGTTCGCCCGGCAGGCGTTGAGCGCTTTGCTTGCCCGCCGCGTCGATTGCGGGGAGCAGGTCGGCGCGTTGGATGCGATACATGGCCTGGGCGCGCTCGATGTTGAGCGCGGCTACCCGCAGGTCGCGGTTGTTGGCGAGCGCGAGGTCGATGATCTCGCGCAGGCGGGCATCGGCGAAGTAGTCCCGCCACGGCAGTTCCGCCACGGGCGCGCCCTGGGTTTCAGCGGCGGGCGTCGTCCAGAAAGACGGGATCGGCAGGCCCGGCAGCTTGAAATCCGGCGCGAGTGCGCAGCCGGTGACGGATGTGGCCGCCAGTGCGGCGCACAGGGCGCGATGGAGTATTGTCATGGCTTGGCTGCCTCGGGCGAATGGGAGGAATGGGACGTGTCCGCCGCGTTGTTTTCCCGCGCGGGCTTGTCCTTGAAGATGAGCTTGATGACGACGTAGAACAGCGGCACGAAAAGGACGCCGAAGGCGGTGGCGGAGATGGTGCCGCCGAGCACGCCGGTGCCGATGGCGTTCTGGCTGCCCGAACCCGCGCCGGTGGCCTTGGCCAGCGGCAGCACGCCGAGCGCGAAGGCGAGCGAGGTCATCAGGATCGGGCGCAGCCGCAGCCGCGCCGCCGACAGGGCGGCGGCGATCAGGTCCTTGCCGCTGTCCAGTTCGGCCTTGGCGAATTCGACGATCAGGATGGCGTTCTTGGCCGACAGGCCGATGGTGGCGAGCAGGCCCACCTGGAAGTAGACGTCGTTGGAGAGTCCGCGTCCGGTGGCGGCGATGAGCGCGCCGATGACGCCGAGCGGGATGACCATGATGACGGCGAAAGGCACCGACCAGCTTTCATAGAGCGCCGCCAGGCAGAGGAAAACGACCAGTACGGAGAGGGCGTAGAGCGCCGGGGCTTGCGTGCCGGAGCGGATTTCCTCGAAGGAGACGCCCGTCCAGGAGAAGCCGATGCCTTGCGGCAGCTTGGCGGCGATTTCTTCGACCGCCGCCATGGCTTCGCCGGTGGAGAGGCCCGGCGCGGCGCCGCCCTGGATTTCGAGCGAGGGCTGGCCGTTGTAACGCTCCAGCCGCGGCGAGCCGTAAGTCCAGCGCGTGGTGGTGAAGGCCGAGAACGGCACCATTTCGCCCGCCTTGTTGCGCACGTACCATTTGCCGAGGTCTTCCGGCGTCATCCGCGAGGAAGCGTCGGCTTGCAGATAGACTTTTTTGATCCGGCCGCGGTCGAGGAAGTCGTTGACGTAGACGCCGCCCCAGGCGGTCGCCAGGGTGTCGTTGATGTCGGACACGGTCACGCCCAGCGCGCCGGCCTTGGCATGGTCGATGTCGAGGGCGAATTCCGGGTTGTCTTCCATGCCGTTGGGGCGCACGCCCGCCAGGCGCTTGTCTTGCGAGGCCATGAAGAGGAACTGGTTGCGCGCCGCGAGCAGCGCTTCGTGGCCGAGTCCGCCGCGATCCTGGAGCATGAGGTCGAACCCGTTGGCGGTGCCCAGTTCCAGCACGGCGGGCGGCACGATGGCGAAGACCTGCGCTTCGCGGATCTGCGAGAGCGCCGCGCTCGCCCGCTGCGCGAACGCCTGGACGTGTTGCTCGGGTTTGGTGCGTTCGTCCCAATGACTGAGTTTGATGAAGCCCATGCCCATGTTCTGGCCGGTGCCGCCGAAGCCAAAACCGGCGATGGTGAAGACGGTGTCGATCTTGTCTTTTTCCGGGTCTTGTTCTTTGTAATACATGCGCACCTTTTCGAGCACGGCCAGGGTGCGTTCCTGCGTGGCGCCGGCGGGCAGGGTGACGAGGGTGGGCATCAGGCCCTGGTCTTCCTCGGGCAGGAAGGAGGTCGGCAGACGGTGGAAGAGCACGGCGAGCACGGCGATGATCGCGCCGTAGACCAGCAGGAAAATGGCTTTGTGGCGCAGGATGCCGCCGACGGAGTGGACGTAGTGTTCGGTGCGGCGCGCGAACATGCCGTTGAACCAGTGGAAGAAGCCGCCGAACCAACTGCTTTCGCCCGCTTCGTGGCCTTTTTCCACCGGCTTGAGGATGGTGGCGCACAGGGCGGGGGTGAGGATGATGGCGACCACGACCGAGAGCGCCATCGCCGAGACGATGGTGATCGAGAACTGGCGGTAGATGACGCCGGTGGAGCCGCCGAAGAAGGCCATGGGAATGAACACCGCCGAGAGCACCATGGCGATGCCGACCAGGGCGCTGGTGATCTGGTCCATCGACTTGCGGGTGGCTTCCTTGGGCGAGAGGCCCTCTTCGCTCATGATGCGTTCGACGTTCTCGACCACGACGATGGCGTCATCGACGAGCAGGCCGATGGCGAGCACGAGGCCGAACATGGTCAGCGTGTTGATCGAGAAGCCGAAGGCGGCCATGATCGCAAAGGTGCCCAGCAGCACCACGGGCACGGCGATGGTCGGGATGAGGGTGGCGCGGATGTTTTCCAGGAACAGGAACATCACCAGGAAAACGAGGAAGACGGCCTCGATGAGCGTGGCGACCACTTCGTTGATCGAGATGCGGATGAAGGGCGTGGTGTCGTAGGGGTAGATCACCTCGACGCCTTCCGGGAAATAGGGCTTGAGTTCCTCGACCTTGGCCTTCACCGCGTCGGCGGTCGCCAGGGCGTTGGCCCCGGCGGCGAGCTTGATGCCGATGCCGCCCGAGGGCCTGCCGTTGTTCTGGGCGCGGAAGCCGTAGTTTTCCTGGCCGATCTCGGCGCGGGCGACATCCCTCAGGCGCACTTCGCCGCCATCCTGCGCGCTGCGCAACAGGATGGCCTCGAACTCTTCCACTGTTTGCAGGCGGCTTTGCGCGGTGATGCTCGCGGTGAAGCCTTGCCCCGGCACGGACGGGGTGCCGCCGAGCTGCCCGGCGGAAACCTGGGTGTTCTGCGCCAGCAGCGCGTTGCGCACGTCGCTCGGGGTCAGGCTGTATTTGTTGAGCCTGTCGGGATCGAGCCAGATGCGCATCGCGTACTGGGAGCCGAAGACCTGCACTTCGCCCACGCCCGTGACGCGGGTCAGCGGGTCTTGCACGTTGGCGACGAGGTAGTCGGCCAGGTCGGCGCTGTCGTAGCGGTCGTTGTTCGACACGAAGCCGACGATCATGAGGAAGTTGCGCGCCGACTTGACGACCTGCACCCCCTGTTGCTGCACGGCCTGCGGCAGCAGGGGCAGGGCGAGTTGCAGCTTGTTCTGGGTCTGCACCTGGGCGATGTCGGGGTTCACCCCGGCATCGAAGGTGAGCGTGACCGAGGCGCGCCCGTAGGAATTGCTGGTGGAACTCATGTAGAGCAGGCCGTCGATGCCGGTCATCTTCTGTTCGATGATCTGCGTGACGGATTCTTCTACGGCCTTGGCCGA
>JAIRMC010000075.1 GCA_031258965.1 Azoarcus sp.
CGCTACGTCAAAGACCCGCACAGCGTGGTCAAGGCCGGGCAGGTGGTGAAAGTCAAGGTGCTCGAAGTCGATCTGCCGCGCAAGCGCATCGCGCTCACCATGCGCCTCGCCGACGAGGCGCGTCCCCGGCGCGCCGACGCCGCGCACGCCCAGGCCATAGGCCAACCCCGCCGTAACGAAACCCGGTCCAGCGGCGGTTCCCGCTCCGCGCCCGCTGCCGAGAACGCGCTGGCGCTGGCCTTCGCCCGCGCCCGCGGCAAGTAGTTTCCGCATGGCAAGTCCCTTCGCCCTGCTTCAGCGTCTGGATGCGTGGCTGATCCTGCCTATTTTGCTCTGTGCCCTGTGCGCGGGCATCGTGATGGCGACGGATAGCAACCAGGGACTGTTCTTGCTCGGGAACGCGGCGGCGGCGGGGTGGCTGCCCGCGTTTGCATGGGCGGGCATCACCAATACCGGCAGCACGCTCGGCGCGTTCGCCCTGCTCGTGCCCGCCCTTGCCCGCTGGCCGCGCTGGGTTGCGGCAACCTTGTTGGCATCGCCCTTCGCCAGCCTATACACTCATGCCATCAAAATACTCGCCGATGTGCCACGCCCCTCCGCCGTGTTGCCGTCTGAAGCCATTCATATCATCGGCATGCCTTTGCGCAGCAATTCTTTTCCTTCCGGGCACACCCTGACCGTCTTCGTGCTCGCGGGCGTACTCACATTCTGCTCCCGCCGCCCCCTGGCCTGGTTTGCCGTTCCAGTTGCGGCGCTGGTCGCGTTTTCGCGGATCGCGGTTGGCGCACACTGGCCGCTGGATCTGCTCGGCGGCGCGGCAGGCGGCTGGGCGGCGGCGGCCATTGGCTGCGCCTGGTCGGCGCGCTGGCGGTTTTGGGAGTGCACGCGCGGTCAGCGCGTACTGGCCGCCATCGCACTCATCGCCGCGGCGGCCTTCGGGTTCGAGACGCTGGATTATCTAGAGGGCCGCTGGATGCAATACCTACTGTGTGCCTGGGGCGTGGCGGGCGCGGCTTACGCCCTCTGGCGGCCTGCGGGCGTGAGACATGACAACCCTTCCGCGGGGACGGAGAATTCATGAGCGTCATACTTGTTACGGGCGGCGCGGGCTATATCGGTTCGCACGCCTGTCTTGCCCTGTTGCGCGGCGGTTATGACGTAGTTGTGATCGACGATTATTCCAATGCCTCCCCGCTTGCCCTCGAACGGGTGGCGCGTCTTGCGGGACGCCCTTTCCGCGCGGTGCTGGAAGCCGATGTCGCCGACGCGGCGGCGCTGGAGCGCCTTTTCACCGGCCACAGCATCCAGGCTGTCATCCATTTCGCCGCCAAGAAAGCCGTCGGCGAATCCGTGCGCATCCCGCTTGCCTATTACCGGAACAACCTCGACGGTCTCTTGACCCTGCTCGAACGCATGGCGCACCACGGCGTGAAGCGGCTGGTGTTCAGCTCCTCGGCCACCGTCTACGGCAACCCCGCCAGCGTGCCGATTACCGAGGATTTCCCGCTCGCCGTGACCAACCCTTATGGCCGCACCAAACTGATGAGTGAAGAAATCCTGCGCGACGTGGCCATTGCCGATCCCAGCTGGAAAATTGCGCTGCTGCGTTACTTCAACCCGGTCGGGGCGGATTCCAGCGGGCAGATCGGCGAAGACCCTGACGGCATCCCCAACAACCTCATGCCCTACATCTGCCAGGTTGCGGCGGGCAGGCTCCCCGAATTGCAAGTTTTCGGCAACGATTACCCGACGCCCGACGGCACCGGCGTGCGCGATTACATCCACGTCTCCGACCTCGCCGCCGGACACCTCGCCGCGCTTGGCAAACTCGAAAGCCTTCCCGCCGTAAGCGCGATCAATCTCGGTACCGGGCGCGGTTACAGCGTGCTCGAACTCGTGCGCGCCTTCGAGACGGTCTCCGGACGGCCCGTACCCTGCCGCATCGCCCCCCGTCGCGTGGGCGATATCGCCGAATGCTGGGCCGATCCGGCGCTGGCAGCCGCGCGCCTGGGCTGGCGGGCGGAACGCGGCATCGAGGCCATGTGCCGCGATGCCTGGCGCTGGCAGTCCGCCAACCCGGCGGGCTACCGGGGGGCCAGCGGGTAGCGTGAGGCGGAAAACGCATGACAGGGACGGGCGCGGCCCGTATAGTGCGCCCATTGACTTTTCCCGTTTTTCCCGTGGTCATGCAACTCGTCCTGATAAGCGGCCTTTCCGGTTCCGGCAAGAGCATCGCGCTCAAGGTGCTCGAGGACGCCGGGTATTACGTCGTCGACAATCTGCCCGCCATGCTGCTGCCGCAACTGGCGGCAGCCCTGCGCAGTGCGGGCTATCGGCGCGTCGCCGTATCGGTCGACGTGCGATCCGGCGAGAGCGTCGCGGCGTTGCCGCGCCAGATGACGGCCTTGCGCGAACTCGCCGAAGACCTGCGCTGCATCTTTCTCGACGCGCGCGACGACACGCTTATCGCCCGCTTTTCAGAGACCCGCCGCCGCCACCCGCTGGCCGGGGAAAACGTGTCGCTTGAAGAGGCGATCCGCCGCGAGCGCGAAATGTTGGACGAAATCTTCCTGCTCGGCCACCGGATAGACACCAGCGACATGCATCCCAACACCCTGCGCAGCCGGGTGCGGGATTTCGTCGAAGCCGAAGCGGGCGAGGGACTTGCCCTGATGTTCCAGTCCTTCGGCTTCAAGTACGGCATTCCGCTTGATGCCGACATGGTGTTCGATGTCCGCTGCCTGCCCAACCCCTATTACGACCCGCGCCTGCGCCCGCTCACCGGCCACGACCCGAAAGTCGCCGCCTACTTTGCGCAACTGCCCGAAGTCGACCGCATGATCGGAGACATCCATCGCTTCGTCGCGGCCTGGCTGCCGAGCTTCATCCGCGACAATCGCAGCTATCTCACCGTCGCCATCGGCTGCACGGGCGGGCAACACCGCTCGATCTACATTGCCGAACGCCTCGCCGGCGCTTTTCGCGCCACCTGCTGCCACGTGCTTGTCCGCCATCGTGCAATGGAGCGGCGGGCGGGCGAGCGCGCGGCGGGCTGATGCGCCCGCCCGCCACATGGCTTGGACTGCTGCGGCCCGGCGACTATGCTGTCGTGGCGGCCGGCATCGCGCTATGTGTTTACGCTGGATTCAGTTTGTGGCGCGGCGGCGCGCCGGAGGGCCTCATCGTGCGCGCCGGGGGCGAAATTTTTGCCGAGGCCGATCTTTCCCGCGCACGGCGCATCGCCGTGCCGGGACCGCTTGGCACGACCGTGATTGAGATCGAACCGGGCCGCGCCCGCATCGCCACCGACCCTGGCCCGCGCCAGTACTGCGTGCGCCAGGGCTGGCTCACCCGCGCGGGTGCGGTGGCGATCTGCGCGCCCAACGAAGTCAGCCTGATACTGACCGGGCGGGGAGGCGACTTTGACTCGCTCGGTTATTGAACTGACGCCCACCGATACCGACCGCCGCATCGCGCGCCACGCGGCGGCGGCCATTGCGCTGACCGTGGCCGAGGCGGTCATTCCCCTGCCGTTGCCCGGTCTCAAGCCGGGGCTGGCCAACATCATCACCTTGGCGGTGCTGGCGCGCTGGGGCTGGCGCGAGGCGGCATGGGTATCCCTGTTGCGCGTGTTTGCCGCCAGCCTGCTCCTGGGGCAGTTTCTCGCGCCGGGTTTTTTCCTGAGCCTCGGCGGCGCGCTGGCAAGCCTGGGCGTGCTGGCAGGCGCGATGCATCTACCGCGCCGCTGGTTCGGGCCGGTCAGCCAGAGCATCCTCGCCGCTTTCGCCCACATCGGCGCGCAACTCCTCATCGCCCGCCTGTGGCTGACACCCCACGACGGCGTGTTCTACCTCGCGCCGATCCTGGGCGGGGCCGCGGTAGTGTTCGGCCTGATAAACGGCTTCGCCGCCGCTGCCTTGCTGCGCGAACCGGCGTAGGGAGCAGGCATCGTATCTGTTCAGTTCCGCCTATTGCCCAAGACATAGAATGCAGGCATGATGCCTTCCTCATTCCCCCGTGGCGCGCCCCATGTCCCGACCAACCACCCCGCACGACGCGCTGTTCAAGAAATTCCTCGGCCACACCGACACCGCCGGGATTTCCTCGACATCCATTTACCCAAGCCCCTGCGCGCGCTCTGCGACCTCACCACCCTGCGCCTGGAATCCGGCTCCTTCATCGAACCCGCGTTGCGCAATGCCTGCTCCGACATCCTCTACTCCCTCAAGACCACGCGGGGCGACGGCTATATCTATTGCGTCATCGAGCACCAGAGCACGCCCGACCCCCTCATGGCCTTCCGGCTCATGCGCTACAGCATCCTCGCCATGCAAAGCCATCTCGACAAA
>JAIRMC010000094.1 GCA_031258965.1 Azoarcus sp.
CCGGCAGCTCGATTCCGGCGGTCGTCACCGCATTCGGCATTGCCGCCGACCGGCTTGCCGCCGAACTGGTGGCATGGACGATCGCCGCGGCGGACGCGGCGCGGCGAGCGGAAACGGCGAAAGAAATCCCTGCCCGTGCCGCCGTGAGGGACGATGACCGGCGCCGTCCCGCCCAGGGTGGGCGGCCCATCCAGGGAAACGCTGATTCGTCATTACGAGCGAAAGCGCGGCAATCCATGAACCGACCAGATTTTTGAAGATCAGCGTGGACACGCCCTGATGAGTCAGCGGTTGATGGGCATGCGTCCATCGCACCCGAAATGCGTTCTACTGCTCAGAAGCTCCCTTGGGTAATAGGTTTTTCTTTCTTTGTTCCTTTCGACGAAGATGAATGCTTCAATAATTCTCTTTCCTTGCTCCATTGACGAGCTTGGCGTTGCGCGGCTTGAAATCTTCTCTTCGCCTGTGCCGGGTTTTCGTATTTGTCAATCGGGCACAATATAGGATACAACATCTTTTCGAAATTACTTTTATCTATACTATAGAAAACATTGTTCTCGTGCCGGACAATACCGTCCCCCTTTTTACCGTTAATATTTCTATCGATGAAATAAACACCAGCTCCTGATAAAACCGCCTTCGCAATGACATACGCATAATAAACAGACTCATCATCAATTTCCGATAATGCGCTTAAAAAGTCCTCTTTATGTATTTCATATTTACACGCATCTTCCTCCCAATTGACATCCTCTGGATACGGAACATATGCCTCGATACTGAAATCAATATAGTATGCTATATTGATTTCAGAAAGGGACGGCCTTGCATACAAAACAGACAGCCCGATGATAAAGAGAAGGATTTTTCGCATCATTTTGTACCAGGCTCCCAAACGGAAGGCTCTGACATTTTTGTCCCGGACACCCAAGTAGCATCAGGAACAGCATAAGCTGTTCTCTCAGGCTCTCCGAGTTCTCGACGTATAGGATTTTCATATCTTACAATATTGTTCATATAGCTAGGGCCGTCATCTTTCATCCCTGCCGCATGTCCAAGCTCATGGACAAGAACTGTTGCTTTCGACGCTGGCTTCATACCTGCTGTTGTGAGTACTGTAGGATTATTATATGGATCTATATAAACGGCGTAGCTGCTACCACACACTTTATTAGCTACTGCGCAATAAGACGCTCTATGATGCTCCGGTCGAATAGTATAAACGATAGGCGAGCTTTCAAGCGGCCCCGTGAGCGCCCTCCCTGTCTTTGTAGTATTAAGACGCGCATAAGCTTCCATCAAGATCTTTGCCGTGCGTGGGTCTGAGGTAACTACTTTAACTTCAAGCCCCAATGGATCGCTGAAATTAACCGGGTTATTCCCCACATAAGCATACAAATTCAGATCATCGAGCGTCCCCACCGGATCGGTCTGCAAGAACCGTCCCAGCGTCGGCGAATAGAACCGCGCCTTGTAGTAATACAGCCCAAGTGCGCTTAAGGTATTGCTGCCCCGTGTAGCGGAAGCGCACGCCCGTTGTGGCGTTCGGCTCTCCGAACGGGCCGTAACTGTAGATGGCTATGTTTGTACCGCTCGCGTTGGCCTGCCCAACTACGCTGCCCTGGTGGTCGGCATACAGCCATGTCTTGGCGCTCCCCTCGATCACGGCCAATGGTTCGTTGATTCCCGGCCCGTGCGCGTACTTGCGCAGCAGCGCGCCCGCGCCGTCGTATTCGGCCACGAGGTCTACGCCGTCGTAGAGCAGTTCCGTTGCTGTTCCGCCAAGCGTGGTCTTGCGCAACCGCCCTTCGGCGTCGTAGTCGAGGCTGGCCGTGTAGCCGCTCTTGTTGGCGCTTTTTAGCCGGTTGTCGAGGTCGTACCCGTATGTCCAGACGCCATCGCCCGTCAGGTTGCCGTTGCCGTCGTAGCTGTAGGCCGCGCCGCCTACGCTCGTGTATTGATCCTGTTTGTTGTTGGCGTAGTTCGTCGTGCCGTTGGCCGCGCCGCTCCATTGGTAGAGGTCGTTGTTCCAGGCTTGAGTGGTGATGTCCCCGGCCTGGTTGCGCGTGTAGGTGCGCTTGCCGCCGATGGCGTCGTCGAGCGTTGCCGTTGGCTGGTTGGCGCGCAGAGTGTTCGCCAAGTTTGTCGCGTAGGTATCGAGCCGGTTGCGGATATTCGTCCGGTTGATGTTCTGGACGTAATCCGTTGTTATCGTGGCGCCGCTTTGAGCTTCGCTCAGGTAGGCGTTTGCGTCGTAACCGCTGGCCGAAACGAGATCAATGCCTGTCTTTCGGGTGTGGGGCTTGAAGCCTGGATCGAAATGGTATTCCGTGCCGCCGATGTCAACTTTGACCCAGAGATGGTTGATCACTGCGCTGTGCAGGGGAACCGGGGGATTCCCCGCCGTGCAACTGCTCGCACTTGTCCCATAGATGGCGATTATCGGAATCTGTCCATTGGCAAGCAATTTGCTGACGGCGCAGACGTTATCCACATTGACGCCGAAAAATGCTTCGACCTGCGCCGCAGTCAGATCGATTTGCCCCTTGACGAAGCTGGCCGTATGGCCGGATTGCCGCAGCAGCGCCACCATCAGGGCAGCCTGGTCGAACGCCGTCCCCTATTTATCCAGGATTGTGCCGACCGCGCCCTTGTGTATGCAATTGTCAACGCAGCCCACAATCGGATTTTGTCAACGAGAAATTATCGCCGTGCGGAACGACGATTCCGTCCTTGCCGCTTTACAACCCCGATCTCAATCCCATCAAGCTGATGGAATCAAGGCCATCCCACGCCAAGCTCAAGGTACGCGACAGGTAGCGCACAGAAATATTGCATCGCAGTTTTTCTGCATGTAGTATTGACGTGTGCGCGCCGTAGCTGACCTATGACGCTGACACCAACCCGACACGCTCGTCCGCATTTTTCATGAGCCTGTAAGCAGCAACTCGTAGCGACTCACAAACAAACGCGCCATTTCTGTTTTGGCGTACCAGCTCTGTTCTTCAGGAGAATGACCATGAAACGCATTGCCTCACGCATCACACTGGCAGCCCTGCTGATAACCGGCGCAGCGGCGAGTTCATCCGCCCTGGCCGGGCCGTACTACTATTACCCCTACTCGTATTACGGCTATGGCTACGGCTATTATGCCCCCTACTACTACCGCCCCTGGACGGTAGGGTATGCATTACCGGCCTACGTGCCTTACTACGCCGTGCCGTATGCGGCGTACAGGCTGCCCACGCCGCCTCACAGCCATCACTACGTGCGCGTCTACAACGATGCCCTGTTGCTCGCTACCCGCACAGGCCGGGTCGTCCGCGCTTGGCCAGGCTATTTCCCCTGAGAATATCCGGCTGAGCATTCAGTCGATGTTTGCCACGTGGCCGGACGCTGTTCCGGCCGTTTCATTTTTCACGCCCTCTTCCTCGCTCGCCTCGTCGCCCAAAAAGCCGCCGCTTTGCCGCGCCCACAGCCGGGCATAAAGGCCGCCGCGCGCAAGCAGATCCTTATGCCCGCCCTCCTCTACGATGCGGCCCCGGTCGATGACGATCAAACGATCCATCGCCGCGATGGTCGATAAGCGGTGCGCGATCGCCACCACGGTCTTGCCTTCCATCAAGCGGTAAAGACTCTCCTGGATCGCCTGCTCGACCTCGGAATCCAATGCGCTAGTCGCCTCGTCCAGCAGCAGGATCGGCGCATCCTTCAGCATCACCCGCGCAATGGCGATGCGTTGACGCTGCCCGCCGGAGAGCTTCACCCCGCGCTCGCCGACGTGCGCATCGTAACCGCGTCGCCCCTTTGGATCGGTCAGCGTCGGAATGAACTCGTGCGCCTCGGCGCGCCGCGCCGCCGCTAGCATCTGCTCGTCATCCGCACCGGGGCGGCCATAAAGAATGTTGTCCCGCACCGAACGGTGCAAGAGGGATGTATCTTGCGTCACCATCCCCACCTGGGCACGCAGGCTGTCCTGCGTCACGGCGGCGATGTCCTGGCCGTCGATCAGGATGCGGCCCAACTCGGGATCATAAAAACGCAACAGCAAATTGACGAGCGTGGATTTACCCGCGCCCGAGCGCCCGACGAGGCCGATTTTCTCGCCGGGGCGAATCCGCAGATCGAACCCGTCAATCACCCGGCGCGGTACGCCATCGGCCTTGTCCTCCTTGAGTCCGTAGGAAAAACCGACGCGCTCGAAGCGGATTTCCCCGCGCGTCACCACAAGCGGGCAGGCGTCAGGACGATCCGCCACCTGACGCGGGCGGGACAACGTGTTGATGCCATCCTGCACCGTCCCAACATGCTCGAAAAGCGTCGCCATCTCCCACATGATCCAGTGCGACATCCCATTCAGGCGCAAAGCCATCGCCGTGGCCGCCGCCACCGCGCCCACGCCGATCTCCCCCCGTGACCACAAATACAGCGCCGTCGCCGCCATCCCGAGAATCAGGCCCATGGACATCGTGTGCTGCACAACCTGGATGCCACTCACGAGCCGCATCATGCCGTATACGTTCCCCAAGAATTCTTGCATCGCCTCGCGCGCGTAGCCAGCCTCGCGCCCGGCGTGCGAAAAAAGCTTTACCGTGGCGATATTCGTGTAAGCATCGGTGATGCGCCCCGTCATCGAAGCGCGGGCATCGGACTGCGTCTTCGACACGCGCACCAGCCGCGGCACGAAATAACACAGCGCCCCGATGTAACAAAGCAGCCAGCCGCTCAAGGGAACGAGCAGCCAGCCGTCGAATCCCCCCACAATCGCCGCCAGCGTCACGAAATAAATCAGGGCGAAAACGAGAATGTCGGTCACGATGAAGCAGGTATCGCGTACCGCCAGCGCGGTCTGCATCACCTTGGCCGAAACGCGGCCCGCGAATTCATCCTGATAAAAACTCATACTTTGCCCGAGCATGAGACGGTGGAAATTCCAGCGCAGCCGCATGGCGAAATTACCTGCCAACGCCTGATGCTTTATCAGCGTTTGCAGCAAGACCATGATGACGCTGGCGGCGATGATTCCCGCCAACAGCCACAAGCGCGGCCCTTCCGTTACCCAGAACCGCGCCGGATCCACGCTCGATAGCCAATCTACCACCTTGCCCAACATGGCGAAAAGCAGCGCCTCGAAAGCCCCCGTCAGCGCCGTGCACAGCATCATGGCGGCGATCAGGCCCCGTATTCCCTTGGTGCACTCCCACAAAAACCGCAAGAATCCGCGTGACGCCGCGGGCGGTGGAGAACCGGGGTAAGGGTCGACGAGTCTTTCAAACAGTCCGAACACAGTAAATCTCCACGGGAACTTTTAGTTATCCGTCCGGCAAGGCGGCGCGGCGCGAAACAAATCCGACCCCTGGTTTCTGGATCCTTCAGCCGCCGCGCAGCCGCGCCATGGCCATCGAAGCGGCGGCAGTGCGCGTTTCCACGCCGAGCTTCTCGAAGACATGTTCCAGATGCTTATGCACCGTGCGCGGACTCGCACCGAGGATGTCGCCGACGTCGCGGTTGGTCTTGCCGCGAATAACCCAATAGAGCACCTCGGCTTCGCGGGTGGTGAGGTGGAAAGCCTCCATCAGCGCCGCCAGTGCGCGGGCATCGTTTTCCTCGCGCAGCACGACCAGCCAGGCTTCATCACTGCCCTGATCGTGAAAGGAAGCCAGCAGGCGGCGCGAACCGTCGGTGGCCACGACTTGCGCCGGATCGCGGCGTTCCTGCCGGGCGGCGCGCGCCCAGGCGAGAAGTTGCGGCGGCGTTTCTTCCGGCACGCCCGGCGCGGCGGGCGCAAACCAGGCGCGGATCAACTGCCGGGCGAGCGGGGTTTGCCAGACGAGGCGCCCGTCGCGCGCATCGATGGCTACTGTCGCCTGACCAAAGGCGTCGAGCGCGTTGCGAGCCTGGCGCATCTGGCGGGCATTGCGGACGTGGGCGGCGATGCGCGCCAGCACCTCGGCGGGGCGGATGGGCTTGGTCACGTAATCCGCGCTACCCGCCGCGAAGGCGGCAACGATGTGCTCGGTATCCGACAGACCCGTCATGAAAATGAGCGGAATGGCGCGCGTGGCAAAGTCGGCCTTCAGCCTGCGCGCGACCTCAAAACCGTCCATGCCCGGCATGAGTGCGTCGAGCAGCACGACATCGGGCAGGCTTTGCCGGGCGCGCACAAGCGCGCTTTCGCCATCGGTCGCCACCAGCACGAGATAACCGGCGTCATCAAGAGCATCGTGCAGGAACGCGAGGTTTTCCGGCACATCATCGACGATGAGGACAATGCCAAGCGAAGATACGTCAGCGGCGCTGGCATCGTCGTACATGGCGCGGGGGCTTTTTTCTTTCATCACCGCCCAAAATACCGGATTCTCCCCGGCGCGGAAACACCGGGAAACAGCACGCTCTCCCCGGAAAGAACACGGCAGGCGCAAAACCCCAGACCGGGTTGCCGCGCTTTGCTCGCAATGACAGAAAGGCGGCAGGCGCACCCCCATGGGCCGACGGCACCAGGCGATGGGAGGCGTTCATTTCCCCGGCCTTTTCATCCGCCCGATGTGTTCTTCCAGTTTCGACAGACCGGTTTCCAGTGCCTGGATGTCGCGCGCGAAGCGTTCGTTTTCCACGCGCCTCGTCAGCGGAGCGGATTCCTCGCCGAAAGCCACGGTAACGGCGGACGCCAGACGGCGCGGCGCTTCGAAGAGGCGGTGGGCGGCGATGTCACCGACGAATTTTGCCAGGTCTTCCTCGATATCCCAACGTAAATGACGAACGACGAACGCCAGCGCATCGGCGAGGTCAGCGCTGCCCGCGATACGGGCTTTCGCCATCACGGCTTCCTGCCCGCCGCCCAAGGCGGCCAAGACGTCGGCCAGCGGCAGGGTCAATGTGACTTCCGGCGCGGCATCGGCGGGGCTGGCGGCAAACGCGCCATCTTCCGCAATGGTGAAAGCAACAGCAAGCGGGGCGAGGTCAAGGCTCGCGTGACGCCCGGCATGCGACCGCAGACGTTCGCGCGCCCAACCCGCCTGCCCTAGCAGATGATTGAATGCGGCAAGGCAAACGGCCTCGGCGACGCTCATGCGATTTGCTGGATACCCGCCACGCGCCAGCCTTCGCCGCCCCGCACCGGCTTGACGAGATGCCAGATTTCGCTGAAAGGCGCGGGCGAGGCGTCCTTTTCCTCGCGCAGCAAGCCACTGAAACGCACGCTGACGATATAGCGCCCGCTTTCTTCGGCGACATCCATGACTTCGGCGTCGAGTTCGACGACATCGGTCTGTTGCGCCGCGCCGCTACGCTCCGTGATCTGCACGCTGATTTCGGCAAAGACCTCGGGCGTGACAAATTCTCGGATGTCGTCGAGATTGCCCGCGTCGTTGGCGGTTTGCAGCCGGATGAAATTGATTTTGGCCTGACGGACAAAGGCTTCGGCATCGAAATCCTCGGCCAGCGTCGGGGCGGCGGCAGCCGTCGCGCCAGGCAACGCGGCGGCGCGGTCATATTGCCCCGCGGCGGCGTCCGCGCCCGCGTATTGCAGGCGTTGCACGCCCATGCCACGCCGGAACATCCTGAAAAGGAAGAGCGCGGCGGCGGCAAACAGCAGGAGCATGACAAAGCCCGCCATTTCTTCGCCAAGGCCGAAATGCGAGAGCAGCGCGG
Source organism: Azoarcus sp. (assembly GCA_031258965.1). Lineage (GTDB taxonomy): Bacteria > Pseudomonadota > Gammaproteobacteria > Burkholderiales > Rhodocyclaceae > WRNU01. The sequence goes on from JAIRMC010000094.1 coordinate 7,651, forward strand.
CCAAGCCGATGCCCGTGGCAAGACCGGCAAGCGGCCCCATCCATGAGCGCCTGCCGGGTTGACCGGCTGACGGAGTGCCTTGCTGCTGGCGGTTGTAGTTTTGTTTCGGTGCGCTGGCGGGCGGCAGGGATCGTTTCATGCCAAAGCTCGAACCGCCGCCAAAACGCCGGGCATGGGCGTCATCGACAAGCAGGGAAAAGCTGAAAACAGCGATGAGAATGGCGAACAGTGCGTGTTTCATGCGTTGAAAACTCCAGGAGAGAAGTCGAGGATTCAGAGTTTATAGCCGCGATGGACGGCGACGATACCGGCGCTGAGGTTGAAATAGTCGACCCGGCCAAATCCCGCGCTTTCCATCATCGCCTTGAATTCCCGTTGATCGGGATGCATGCGGATGGATTCGGCAAGGTAGCGGTAGCTGTCCGGATCGCCAGCGACCCTGGCGCCCATCCAGGGCAAGAGTTTGAACGAATACAGGTCGTAGAACGGGGACAAGGGTTTCCAGACGCGGGAAAATTCCAGCGCCAGCAGACGCCCGCCGGGACGGAGCACCCGGCGCATTTCGGCCAGGGCGGTTTCCTTGTGGGTCATGTTGCGCAGCCCGAAAGCGACGGTGACGCAATCGAAACTGTCGCCGGGAAAGGGCAGCTTTTCGGCGTCGCACTGGACGATTGGCAGTGCATGGCCTTGGTCGAGGAGGCGATCCCGCCCGCGCGCCAGCATGGCGTGATTGATGTCGGTGAGCCAGACTTGACCGCTCGCGCCGACGCGACGCGCGAAGGCCAGCGAGAGGTCGGCGGTGCCGCCCGCGACGTCGAGCACGCGGTCGCCCTTGCGCACCCCCGCGAGCTGGATGGTGAAAGCTTTCCAGAGCCGATGCAGGCCGAAGGACATCAGATCGTTCATCAAGTCGTACTTGCGCGCCACCGAGGAAAAGACCTCGGCGACTTTTTTTTGCTTGAGTTCTTCGGCGACGGTCTGGAAACCGAAATGAGTGGTCGGGCCGGAGGCGGCCTCGTCTGGCGGACTGGTATCGGTCATGGTTGTCGCCGCGGCGCGGGCGCGGTCATTCTCATCGGTGAAAGCGGCAATCATAGTGCGAACCAGCGGCACTCATGAGAGTTCCACGAAGCCGATCTGTTCAAAATTCGGCCCTTTGAGCAAAAGCTGGCTCATCCGCAGTTTGCGCCCCTGACCGCCGTCGAGCACTTCGATGATACCGTTGGTACGGTACCAACCTTCGGGCAGGATCAGCGTGGGAGGGATTTGCAGCGCATCGTTGCCAAGGACGAAAGCCTGGGAATAAGGTTCGCGCGGGCTGTCGGATTCGACGTGCGGGCGAGCAGCAATGACTTGCGGCAGGCCGGGCAAGAGATGGATGCCGGTTTCGAGCAGGCCGTCCTCGCGGAACATCAGCCAACTGATCTGGGCGAGCAGGAAACATTCGCTGCCGGGCGGACGCACTCCGACGAGTTGATGGTGGGCAAGACGTTCGGCATGCGGGCGCTGTTGCAGGCGCAGCCCCCCCACAGATTGATCGAGCAACTCCCATCGTTCGCACACCAGGCCGAGCCGCCCGGCTTCGAGGCGTCGTGGGTCGAGATTGCAGTTGCCGTTTTCTTCCCGCCTGTTTTTGCCGGTATCGGCATCATACTTGTCGGCGGCGCTGTGCGGCTGCTCAAAAAGTTTGCCCTGGACGTGAAAACCAATGGAGAGCCAGTTGGCACAGAGTCCGACTTCGCCGGAACCGCCCCTGCGCGGAAAGCGCCGCCCGGCCGAGGCCAGCCCCCACGGACGGTAAAGAGACAGCAGCAGGCGGGCGCTGGTCTCCACGCTGCAATCGTCGCCAAGCCCCAGGGAGGAAGGCGAGACGCCTTGTTTGAACTGGGCGAACACCGACTGAATCTGGCTTGCCAGTTTGTTGCAGTCGAAATAGTGCGGACTCGACCCCTTGGGCAGCATACCGAGCGGGCGCAGGCCGTGATCGGCGGTGAGATCAAGGCCGTAAGTCGTAGGCTTGCGCCCTTCGATGTTCGGATCAAGGCTGCAATACGGCGCGAAACGCTCAGCCCAGTGGCAAATCCACTTCCATTCTTGTCCGCTGCGGCCAAAGGCGTTGGCGAGATCAAGCAGCAGGATGCTGATATAGGCTTCCAGTGCGCTCTGTGCCTTCCATACCGCATTGAGCGGGTCCGACACGCGAATGGCGTGGATTCCGGCCGCTTCGGCGGCAATGAAACTACCATGAATTTCGCGCCACAGGCCGGAAGGCAAGGCGCGATGAGCACAATAATACTCGGAGACGATTTTGCCCGCGTAATATACGCGGCGTTGCGCCAGCAGCGCGCGCTGGTCGACGAGGATTTCCGTCCCGGCGTCCTGTTCGGCCAGCAGGGCATAGGAACACGAAAGCGCGTGCCAAAGCGTAGTGACTGTGAGCAGTAACGCGTTGTGCTCGCCATCCGGCGGCAGCGGCTCGCCGCCGTCGAGGCCGGAGAGTTTCGCGCGAGTTTTGTCGATCAGGGGGCGTGCCGTCTCCAGGATTTCAAGGTATACATCCGGCGCGGGACGGACGGCGAGCAAGTCGCCAACGATGTTCGACAGTACGGTAAGGCGCTCCACGGGCGCGTCGGCGGGCAGATTTTGCAGCAAGCCTAAATATTGATCGGGGTTACGAAAATCCATGGAAACTCCGGGCGGGGGACGTTCTGTTTTTTTAGTGGATGGCGATAATATGGGACAGCTCGTCCGCAATCCGCCGGGCCAGCGCCGCGCGTTCGGGTCTGGCGCGCGGGCGCCCCGGGCGCTGTTCGCGCCCCCAGATGGATTCGGGGAAATGGCGATCATCGGCAAAGCGCGCGATGACGTGCCAATGCAGATGCGCCACTTTGTTGCCCAGGCTGGCGAGATTGATTTTGTCGGGGTTCATCAGGGCACGCAGAGCGCGTTCAACGGCAAGTGTTACATTGAGGATGTGATGCTGCCCGTCCGGCGTCAGATCGCTCATCTCGGCGATGTGTTCTCCCCAGACGACCCGGCAATAACCCGGATAATCGAGATCGTCCGTGAAAATGACACGACAATGCCCGTCCTGCCAGACGATGTCATTCAATGAGACAGAACAAAGCGGGCACTCCACGGCAACCTGATTGCAATAGCATTATCCGGATTCCAGCCGTGAATCGTAGCACGGCTCCAGCCATGAAAGCACGGCAGTCGCGCGCGGGCGCACCATTTCGTGAAAAACTTGCCATGGTAAATTTCCGCGCCAGGCGCCGCGCTCAAGCGCCGAGCTTGTGGTGCAGGATTTCGTTGACCTGTGCGGGGTTGGCCTTGCCGCGGCTGGCTTTCATTACCTGGCCGACCAAGGCATTGAAGGCTTTTTCCTTGCCCGCGCGGAATTCATCGACCGATTTCGAATTGGCGGCGATCACTTCATCGACCAGCGCTTCGATTGCCCCGCTGTCAGTGAGCTGCCTCAAGCCCTGCTTGTCGATGATCTCATCGGCGCTTGCGCCCTCACCGTTCCAGAGCGCCTCGAACACCTTGCGCGCAATGGCGTTGGAAAGCGTGCCGTCGGCAATGCGCGCGACCAGCCCGCCCAACTGCGCGGGCGAGACGGGCGAAGCGGCGATCTCCAGCCCGGCCTTGTTGAGCCGCGCCGCGAGTTCGCCCATGACCCAGTTGGCGCAGGGTTTGGCGTGCGCCACGCCTGCGGCGGCCACGACGGCCTGGAAATAATCGGCGGTTTCCTTGCTGGCGATGAGCGTGCCCGCATCGGAGGACGGCAGGCCCAGTTCGCGCTCGAAGCGCGCTTTCATCGCAGCGGGCAATTCGGGCATCGACGCGGCGACGCGCGCGATCCATTCCGGCTCGATCACCAACGGCAACAGATCGGGATCGGGGAAATAACGGTAATCGTGCGCATCTTCTTTGGAGCGCATCACGCGCGTCTCGCCGGTATCGGGATCGAAAAGTACCGTGGACTGAATGATCCTGCCCCCGTCCTCGATGGTCTCGATCTGCCAGGCGGCCTCGAAATCAATGGCCTGTTGCAGGAAGCGGAAAGAGTTGAGATTCTTGATTTCGCGCCGGGTACCGAAAGCGGTTTCTCCCTTTTTGCGCACCGAGACATTGGCATCGCATCGGAAGGAGCCTTCCTGCATGTTGCCGTCGCAGATGTCGATCCAGCGCACCAGCGCGTGCAAGGCGCGGGCATAGGCCACGGCTTCCGCCGAGGAGCGCATGTCGGGTTCGGAAACGATCTCCAGCAGCGGCGTCCCGGCGCGGTTGAGATCGATACCGCTCATGCCGTGGAAATCTTCATGCAGCGATTTCCCCGCATCTTCCTCAAGATGCGCTCGGGTAAGGCGGATATTCTTTTCGTGGGCCTTGTCTCCCTCGCCGACCTGGATCGCAATCGTACCGCCCTGCACCACCGGCAGCTCGAATTGGCTGATCTGATAGCCTTTGGGCAAATCGGGATAAAAATAATTCTTGCGCGCAAACACGCTTTTCGGCGCGATGTGCGCGCCCAGCGCCAGCCCGAGGCGGATGGCTTTCTCGACAGCGCCGCGATTCAAGACCGGTAACACCCCGGGCAAGGCGACATCCACGGCGCTCGCCTGCACATTGGGTTCCGCCCCGAAAGCAGTGCTCGCACCGGAGAAAATCTTAGCGGCGGTGTTGAGCTGGACATGGACTTCCAGCCCGATGACGATTTCCCAAACCATGCAAAATCCCCTGCTGGAAGGCTTCGCTGGAAAAGCCGGAGATTGTAACGGCTTTGCGGGGAAATGTCCTTATCTTGCCAGAGCGGATGGGGCCGAGCGGCGACCGCCGCGCCCCTGCCGCAATCATGACCCGACAGCCGAGCTGATGGGAAAATGTCATGCGATGCGTTTGAGCGGCAAATGAACCATTGCAAGCTGAATCATGGCCTCGGATTGGCGAGGGGTGGTTTCGCAGTCCCGGTTCAATCGCCGATAGTTGGCGAGCCAGCCGAACATGGCCTGACTCCAGGCAATCAGCTTGCCGGTATAAGCGCCATCCACGTAGATTTTCCGAATGCGCCCGATGAGGCCGCACCGTCTTCCACGGCGTTCCACGCCGCCTTGCTACTCTGATCCCCGGTCCCCGCCCCCTGATCCTTGATCGCCCGCCAGCCACGCGCCCACGACCCGCTCGCATTCTTCGATGCCGCTTTTGCTCAGGCTGGAAAACAGTTGCGCCGTGAGGCGCTCGCCGCTTCTGCTTCCATATGCCGCCAGCGCCGCGCGCGTTTTGAGCAAGGCGGCCTGCGCCGCGCCGCGCGAGAGTTTGTCGCTTTTGGTGAGCAGCACATGAATGGGCCGCCCGGAGGGTAGAAACCAGCCGATCATCTGGCGGTCGAGTCCGGTAAACGGACGGCGCGCGTCCATCATCAATACCAGCCCGACCAGCGCCGCACGCGACTTGAGGTAGTTCTCGATCAGTTCCGCCCACTGGGCGCGGATTTTTTCCGGCACGGCGGCGTAGCCATAGCCCGGCAGGTCGACGAGCCGCGCGCCGCATGGGAGGCGGAAAAAGTTGAGAAGCTGGGTGCGGCCCGGTATTTTCGAGACGTAGGCAAGTCTTGTATGGTTGGTCAAGGTATTGATCGCGCTGGACTTTCCGGCGTTCGAGCGTCCGGCGAAGGCAATCTCGAAGCCGTCGGCGGGCGGCAGCGCGGAGGATTGGGCAATGGAAATCTCGAAACGGGCGTGACGGAAGATGGACATGGGCAACGGAGGGCGGGAGCGCCGCGCGGAATCAGACGGAAGGAGGGTTCGTGATATAGAATAACGCCCCTGATGTTTTCTCCCGCCATGGTTTTTCGAGGACATTATGATAAAACGTTTTCTGCTGCTATCGTGTCTGCTGGCCGCCAGCGGCATTCAAGCCCAGAATGCTGTCGTGCAACCGTCCGCGCCTCCGGAAGTCTGCGCCACCTGTCACGGAGCCGACGGCAATAACTGGGATCCGGACACCAACGGCAAAACGGCGGGCGGCGCCGATTCGCCAAAGCTGGCGGGGCAGCACAGCGATTATCTCTACAAGCAGTTCACCGAGTTCAAGAACGGCGCGCGCGCCAACAATCCAGTCATGACCGGAATGATTACCCTGCTCCCCGACGAGGACATGCGCGCCGTGGCCGAATACTTCGCGGCGCAGAAGTTGAGGCCCGCATTCGCCACGAACACCGACACTATCGCTCTCGGACAAAAAATCTGGCGCGCGGGCATCGCCGCCAAGGGGGTACCAGCCTGTGCCGCCTGTCACGGCCCGGCGGGCAAGGGTCTGCCAGCCCAGTATCCGGCGTTGGCGGGGCAGTTCCCCGAATATATCGAAGTCCAGCTCAAGGCTTTTCGTGACGGCACGCGCGCCAATGATCCGGCGGACATGATGCGCGACATCGCATTGCGAATGACCGATCCGGAAATCAAGGCGATTTCCGACTACGCAGCCGGGCTGCGCTAAAGCAGACGGTTCCGGCAGGCAAACGGCAACGGAAGGGGGCGAGGCCGCCCCCTTCCCTTTTCGTCTACTCCACGATTTTTCCCGGACAGGATCACAATGCAAGGCGCCGCCGCGCGGTTTTTAGCCGCTCTCATTGAACTCTTGAGTTCGATGCGTTTTGCCGTCAGCCTGCTGACCATGCTGGCCATCGCTTCGGTCATCGGGGCGGTGGTGCAGCAAAACGAACCGGCGAACGCTTATCTCAACCAGTTCGGCCAGTTCTGGGAGCCGGTCTTTGCCCGCATGGGGCTTTACACGGTCTATGGCAGCAACTGGTTTCTCGCTATTCTCGCCTTCCTGGTGTTGTCGACGACGTTGTGCATCATCCACCAGTCCGTGCCGATGCTGCGCGAAATGCGCGGCTTCCGCGAACATGCGCGCGAAGCGTCGCTGCGGCTTTTCGCCCGCCATGCCAACTTCGCGCCCGCGCTGCCGCCCGCGGCGCGGCGCGGCGCGGTCACGGCTTATCTCGCGGGTGCGGGGTTTCGTTTTCGGGTCAATGAGCGCGAGGACGGCGTGCTTGTCGCCGCCAGACAAGGGGCCGCCGGGCGCATCGGCTATTTTCTCGCCCATGCCGCCATTGTGCTGATCTGCGTGGGCGGGCTGCTCGACGGCAATCTGCCGCTCGCGCTGCAAATCCGGCTCGGCGGCAAGGTTCCCACCTCCGGCGATCAGCCGGTTGCCCGCATTCCCGCTTCGGCCCGGCTCGACCCGGACACTTGGAGCTATCACGGCAACCTCTATATTCCCGAGGGCGGCAGCGCCGATTTCGCCGTGCTTGGCGCGAACGACGGCATCCTGCTCCAATCCCTGCCGTTCAAGGTTGCGCTCAAGCGTTTCCGCATCGACTATTACGCAAGCGGGATGCCCCGGCGTTACGCCAGCGATCTGGTGATTACCGATAACGACAGCGGCGAGAGTTTCGAGCGCACGATTGAAGTCAACAAACCGCTCGAATACCGTGGCGTCACGCTTTTCCAGTCCGGCTTTGACGATGGCGGCTCCATCTTGCGTTTCGCCCTGCGCGATCTTGTCCCGAGCAGGCGTCCGCCTCATCCGCTTGATGGAGAAGTCGGCGCGCGCCTGCCGCTGGCCGGAATGGGTTACGACTACACGCTCGAAATCACCGGCTTTCGCCCGATCAACGTCGAAAATGTCGCCCCGCCCAGCGATGATGAACCATTCGGCGGCTTCTTCGGCGGCGCGCGTCCGCAAACCAGCGAGAACCTGCGCAACCTCGGCCCGGTATTCACTTTCAAGCTGCGCGATGCCGCCGGGCAGGCGCGCGAGTTCAACAATTACATGCTGCCGCTCGAAATCGAGGGACGGAAATATCTCGTCAGCGGCGTGCGTGCAAGTCAATCGGAAGCCTTCCACTACTTGCGCATCCCGCTTGACGGCGACGCCGCCGATACCTGGTTCGCCATTCGCCAGATTTTTTTCGATCCCGAACGCCATGCCGCGCTCGCCAGACGCTTTACCGAGCGTTCGCTTGATGCCGCCGACGAAATTACCCTTCGGGATCGTTTAAGGGAAACCGCTGAAAACACCCTGGCCCTCTTCGCCCGCGGCGGTCTGGAGGCCATTTCGGATTTCATCGAAAAAACGGAATTCACCGACCGCTCCGCTACCGAGGAAGACCGCCAGCACGTGGGCGCGGCTTTCATCCAGATATTGCAAGGGCTGGTCTGGGACGCCTGGATGAGCGCGCGCGAAGCCGCCGGGCAAACCGCGCTCGAAACCAGCGACGGGCACGCCCCGTTCATCCGCGACACCCTGCTCGCGCTCGCCGACAGCATCCGGTACGGCGCGCCGCTCTATCTCCAGCTCACCGGCTACAAACACCGCCAGGCCACTATCCTGCAAGCCGCCCGCGCGCCGGGAAAACCACTGGTCTACACCGGGTCGTTCCTGCTCGCACTCGGCGTATTCGCCATGCTTTATATCCGCGAACGCAGGCTGTTCGTGCTGCTCAAAGACGATGAGGCGCTGGTGGCCATGTCGTCGAACCGCAAGACCATCGACACGGATGAAACATTCGCCCACCACTGCGCCGGTCTCGCCGCCGCGCTTGGCACCGCATCCGCAGGCCCAGAGGAATCACCATGAAACTGGCTTCTTCCCCCCCCTCCCCTTCCGCGCCGCTGGCAGTGCGGGAAACGGAAACCGCCCCGCCCATGCCATCCGCCCGCAAGGAATGGCTGAAGCGGCGCGACTTTGGCGACTGGTTCTACGCCCTTGCCCTCCTTGCCGCCGCGAGCGTCGCCTTCCTACGCTATGGCGAGGCTATGGACGGCTACGACACTGCCATTCTCGCGCTTCATGTGCCCATCCTCGCCGCCCTCGGCTGGGCCTGGCGGCCATTCCGCCTGTTCGCCGCCGCCGTGGCCGCGCTGTCGTTGGCGGGCATCTGGCTCTACCAAGGCGACCTTGCCCGCGCGGAGCAAATCTTCTTCCTCAAATACCTGTTTTCGAGCCAGACGGCCATCGCCTGGATGAGCGCCTTCTTTTTCATTGCCACCGGCGCTTACTGGATCGGGCTGCTGGCGCGTTCCGGTTTTGCCGGACGCACCGGCAGCGTTCTCACCTGGGCCGCCGCTGTCATGGGCGCAACCGGGCTTTTCGTGCGCTGGTATGAATCTTGGCTGCTCGGCCCGGAAATCGGGCACATCCCCATCAGCAATCTTTACGAAGTCTTCGTCCTTTTCAGCCTGTTTACCGCGCTGCTCTACCTTTTCTATGAAGGCCGCTACGGCACCCGCAAACTGGGCGCGTTCGCGCTGCTGGTGATTTCGGTCTCAGTCGCCTTCCTGCTCTGGTACGCCTTCACGCGCGGCGCGCATCAGATACAACCCCTCGTCCCGGCCTTGCAGTCCTATTGGATGAAGATTCATGTGCCCGCCAACTTCGTCGGCTATGGCGGCTTCGCGCTCGCCGCGATGGCTGGCGTCGCATACTTGCCCGGCCTGCAAAAACTGTTTGCCGGGCGGCTTCCCGCGCCGGAAGTCCTCGAAGACGTGATGTACAAAGCCATCGCCATTGGTTTTGCCTTCTTCACCATCGCCACCATTCTCGGCGCGCTGTGGGCGGCGGAAGCCTGGGGCCGCTACTGGTCGTGGGATCCCAAGGAAACCTTCGCGCTCATCGTGTGGCTCAACTACGCCGTCTGGCTGCACTTGCGGCTGACGCGCGGCGTTCGGGGCACGATGCTGGCTTGGTGGGCCATCGCCGGGCTGCTCGTTACCACCTTTGCCTTCCTCGGCGTCAACTTGTTTCTCTCCGGCCTGCACTCCTACGGCTCGCTGTAATGACCGACGAACTCAAGAAAGCCGCCGCGCTCGCCGCGCTCGCCGAACTCGAAACCCTCACGCCGGACAGCTTCATTGGCGTCGGCACCGGTTCCACTGTCAACCACTTCATCGACGCGCTCGCCAGCCGGGGCGTGCGCATCCGGGGCGCGGTCTCCAGCTCCGAGGCCAGCTCAAAGCGGCTGGCCGCGCACGGCATCCCGCTCGCCAGCCTCGACGACGCGGGCGAACTACCCGTCTATATCGATGGCGCGGACGAAATCGACCACGGCTTCAACATGATCAAGGGCGGCGGCGGCGCGCTCACCCGCGAGAAGATCGTGGCCGCCGCCGCCCGCCGCTTCGTCTGTATCTGCGACGAGGGTAAACAGGTCGCCACGCTCGGGCGCTTTCCGCTGCCGGTCGAAGTCATCCCCATGGCCCGCATACAGGCGGCGCGCGAAATCGTCCGCCTCACCGGCGGCGAACCGCGCTGGCGCGAGGGCTTCGTCACCGACAACGGCAACCACATCCTCGACATCCACGGCCTTGTCATCACCGACCCGCCCGCCCTTGAAACCGCCCTGAACCAGATCGCGGGCATTGTCACCAATGGCCTGTTCGCGCGCCGCGGCGCGGACGTGCTCCTGCTCGCCACGGCGGCGGGCATGCGGCGCGGCGAACGCCCGCCCTTTCCCGCAAGCATCCAATTCATCCCCGATCCCTGATAAGTGATTGGCGCGTCTGCGGAGCGCGGCCTTTATTTGCGTCGTTTTCCCTTTTTCCTGGGGGTTTCAAAACAGCGCAAACTGATTTCAGGTAATGGATAAGCTTGTGTGGGCAAGCTCGCATCGCTTGATACTTTCCGGCTGTTCAGTCCCGGCATTCGCCAGACCGCGCCGCTACTGGATCATCCCCGCCCCCACCGTGTTGTTATTGCTTTCGTCGATGACGATGAACGCTCCGGTGGCGCGGTTGTCGGCATAGGGATCGGCGAAGACGGGTTGGGCGAGCTTGAAGCGCACGCGGGCGATGTCGTTCATGACGAGCTTTTCGGCGGGGAGGCGCTCCAGGGTGTTGACGTCGAGCTTGTGGACGATGGCGGTGAGCTTGGCCTTGGCTTCGCGCGTGGTGTGGTGGATGAGGAAGGTGCGGGCGCGGTCGAGCGGGGTTTCCGAGAGCCAGCAGATGATGGCTTCGATTTCTTTCCGGGCGGGCGGCGGGGCGTCGCGGGCGGCGATCATGTCGCCGCGCGAGATGTCGATGTCCTCGGCGAGCAGCAGGGTGACGGATTGCTCGGCAAGCGCCGCGCCGATGTCCTCGCCGCCCAGTTGCACGGCCTTGACCGTGGCGGGCAGGCCCGAGGGCAGCACGGTGACGGCGTCGCCCGCCTTGACCGCGCCGGATTCGATCCGCCCCATGAAGCCGCGATAGTCGTGCAGCGCGGGGTTGGCGGCGTCCTGCGGACGGCAGACGTACTGGACGGCGAAGCGCAACGGTTCGGCGTGTTCGCTGTGCGCGAGCGGCGCGGCCTCCAGGATGTCGAGCAGCGTGGGACCTCGATACCAGCCGAGCCGCTCGCCGCGTTCCACCACCATGTCGCCGTCCAGGGCGGAGATGGGGATGAAATGGACGTCCTCGATGCCGCGTTTGGCGGCGAATTCGAGGTAGTCGGCCATGATCTTGCCGAAGACCTCTTGCGAGTAGCCGACGAGATCCATCTTGTTGATGGCGACGACGAGGTGCGGGATGCCGACGAGGTGGGCGAGGATCGAGTGCCGCCGCGTCTGGGTGAGCACGCCTTTTCGCGCATCCACCAGGATGATGGCGAGGTTGGCGGTGGAGGCCGCCGTCACCATGTTGCGGGTGTATTGCTCGTGGCCGGGGGCGTCGGCGATGATGTATTTGCGCGCGCCGGTGGAGAAATAGCGGTAGGCCACGTCGATGGTGATGCCTTGCTCGCGCTCGGCTTGCAGGCCGTCGGTGAGCAGCGACAGGTCGACGCCGGCGAGGCCGCGTTTCTGTGAGGTCTTTTCGATGGCGGAGAGGGTGTCGGCGAGGAGGGTCTTGCTGTCGTAGAGGAGCCGCCCGATGAGGGTGCTCTTGCCGTCGTCGACGCTGCCGCAGGTGAGCAGGCGCAGGAGGCCGTGGTCTTCGATGGGGGTGGAGGCGGTGGCGGTGGTCATTCAGAAATAGCCCTCTTTCTTGCGCTGTTCCATGGAGGCTTCGGAAGTCTGGTCGTCGAGACGGGTGGCGCCGCGTTCGGTGATGGTGGTGGCGGCGGTCTCCAGCAGGATTTTTTCTACTGTGTCGGCCTCCGACTCGACCGGCGCGGTGCAGGTGATGTCGCCGATGGTGCGGAAGCGCACGCGCAGGTCGACGACTTTTTCGCCCGCCCTGGGGACGTTGAGGATGTCGCCGCCGGGGGCGGGGACGTTGACCGGCACGATGGCCCCTTGCCGGACGACCACGGGACGGCTGTGGGCGAAGTAGATGGCGGGCAGGGCGAGTTTTTCGCGTTCGATGTATTGCCAGACATCGAGTTCCGTCCAGTTGGAGATGGGGAAGGCGCGGATGTTTTCGCCCTTGTGGGTGCGGGCGTTATAGAGGTTCCACAGTTCCGGGCGCTGGTTTTTCGGGTCCCATTGCCCGAATTCGTCGCGGAAGCTCATGATGCGCTCCTTGGCGCGCGCTTTTTCCTCGTCGCGCCGCGCGCCGCCGATGCAGCAGTCGAAGCTGAATTCCTCGATGGCTTCCAGCAGGGTGACGGATTGGTGGCGGTTCCGCGGTTCGAGCGGGTGCTTGAGGACGACGGCGCCGCGCCGCATGGAGTCTTCCAGCGCGCGCACGATCAGGCGTTCGCCCAGCTCGAAGGCGCGCCGGTCGCGGAATTCAATGACTTCGCGGTAGTTGTGGCCGGTGTCGATGTGCAGGAGCGGGAAGGGGAAGCGCCCGGGCCGGAAGGCTTTTTCGGCGAGGCGCAGCAAGCAGAGGGAATCCTTGCCGCCGGAGAAAAGCAGCGCGGGATTGGCGCACTGCCCGGCGACTTCGCGCAGGATGTGGATGGCTTCGGCTTCGAGCCAGTCGAGGCGGGGAAGGGGCTGGAGGCGAGGGAGAGCGGTCATGGCGGTCAGGGTTCCTTTTCTGGTTCTTTTTTAATCCGTTTCGCATCCGGGCCATGCTTGCTCTTGCGATGAGGCTTTTTCTTCCTTGCCCGGCATGACCATGATGGTTTGCTGCATCAGCGCGCAAAGGCGCTCTTTACCGTTCCGGAGCGCGAAGACTTCCGCCTTGGTAACGATCAGGGTGCGTCCGGGGCGAACGACTTCGCCTTTGGCGACGAGCGCCTCGCCGTTCGCCGGCGCAAGCAGGTTCATCTTGAATTCCACCGTCAGCACCGAAGTATCCTCCGGCGCCACCGTCATCGCCGCATAACCCGCCGCGGAATCCGCGATCATTCCGACAATGCCGCCATGCACGAAACCATGTTGCTGGGTGATGTCACTCCAATACGGCAAATGTATTTCGACACGACCCCGCCCAATGGCGGACAGGCTCGCCCGGATCAGGCGCATGGCGTTCTGCCGCTCGAAACTTGCGCGGACGCGCCCGGCAAAACCGGGATCGGCCATCGTTTGCATGCATGGGTTCATATCAGTCTTTCCAAATCGTGGCCGCTTATTCGCCGTGAGGCCGTGTTGGTCATACACTTCCGCCCCTTTGCCCTTTTCATCGAGATGTTTCCTGGAGGTCATGAAAAAAAAGGTTTTTCAACCAGCCAGTCGAGGCGGGAGAGCGCTTTTCGGGGGGGGCTTTGTGTTGTCGTCATGAATGCGCGAAGGAAGGATGAATGCCGTTGGGAGGGCCGCGTCAGTGCGGCATGGATTTGGAGAAGACATTTATGACCGCGACGCCCGCGACGATCAGGCCGATGCCGAGGATCGCGGGCTTGTCCAGCGTTTGACCGTAGATGAGCCACGCGGCAAGGGAGACGAGCACGATGCCCGCGCCCGACCAGATGGCGTAGATGAGGCCAACCGGCAGGGCCTTCAGCGTGAGCGCGAGGAAGTAGAAAGTGATGCCGTAGCCCGCGATCACTATGAGCGAAGGCAGTGGACGCGTGAAGCCCTCGCAGGCTTTCAGGGCCGTCGTGGCGATGACTTCGGCCACGATGGCGAGCGCCAGATAGAGGAAGTGCATGGATTCATGCTCCCGTGGGGTTCGCGCGGCGGCGCGCCGTCACGCTCTCGCCGCCGATGCCCCAGTTGTCCATCGCCACTTCGTCGATGACGACGACGGTGGTGGCGGGGTTCTTGCCGAGGACGCGCGCCAGCAGTTCGGTGACGCCCGCGATGAGTTCGGCTTTCTGCGCCGGGGTGGGCGCTTCCGCGCCGCCGGTGACTTTGATGTTGAC
>JAIRMC010000076.1 GCA_031258965.1 Azoarcus sp.
GATACTCCGGGCCGCATCGGCTCGAAAACATGCAAGACGTTTCAATCCACGTCCCCCATTTCTGGAGGACGATACCTTGTCCGGGGGATGTGGTGCTTTTTCACATCCCCCGGGTTTCAATCCACGTCCCCCATTTCTGGAGGACGATACGGAATGGGTGGAAAAATACCGCTACCTGTCGGCGGTTTCAATCCACGTCCCCCATTTCTGGAGGACGATACGCAGAAATTCATCGAGCGAATCCACCGGCACGCAGTTTCAATCCACGTCCCCCATTTCTGGAGGACGATACGCGTCTACGACGTGGAACTGTTCGTTGGCGCGCCTGTTTCAATCCACGTCCCCCATTTCTGGAGGACGATACACTAAGCCGGGGCAAAACAGCGCGCAGCAGACGATGTTTCAATCCACGTCCCCCATTTCTGGAGGACGATACTTGCGAAAGTTGCGGCCAATATTTCAACTTCCATGAAGTTTCAATCCACGTCCCCCATTTCTGGAGGACGATACGTTCCATACGTTGTCGAAAAGGTGTGGAAGGTCTGGTTTCAATCCACGTCCCCCATTTCTGGAGGACGATACCGGGATGGATCAAGAGATTATCCGGGGCATGTGTGTTTCAATCCACGTCCCCCATTTCTGGAGGACGATACCTAACAAGGCCGGGCGCCGATTCTGGCCCACGCACGTTTCAATCCACGTCCCCCATTTCTGGAGGACGATACTTTTCCCGTAATGAGGTCAGCAGGGTCTAAATTGTTTCAATCCACGTCCCCCATTTCTGGAGGACGATACCGGAGTAATTCGCGTTAACATTCTCAATCAGGAGGTTTCAATCCACGTCCCCCATTTCTGGAGGACGATACTCATCTTCTGCATTCCATTGATTCGTCTGCAAAAATGTCGCAGATTGCGCGAACGTCGTGAAGACAAGCTGGGCACATTGTAGCTCAACCAGCAGAGACTTGAAAAACTCTATTGTTTTCAATGGCTTGCATTGCGCGCGGACCTCCTGGTATTTTGCTGGGTACTGCATGTTCGCGGGTAGAGGCTGTCATAAAACCAATGGAGCGGCGAAATCCACGGCGCGGAAACAGCCATACTCCTTGACTTCACAGCCACGGGATTCTGCCAAGCGGTAAAAACGTAAATTATCTTCTTCTGGTCTGATTTCTGCAATCAAGGCTCGTTCCAGCGCCTCGAATTGGGCATGGTTTACGCGACATTCAAATACCGACTTCTGTACACGCTGTCCTGTAGCCTCACATAATCTCGCCACCCGGCGCAGGCGTCTGCGGCCTTCTCGTGTTTCTGTATTAACGTCGTAACACACGATCACTAGCATTTCAGCGTACCAGAAAAGGAAGATAATCCGCCACATCGCCGCGCAAGGTCCTTGCCAGCAGGCGAGCTTGCAAATGTGGCAGCAAACCCAAAGGAACAGGGGCGCTCAGCAATGAGTGGCTGAGGTTTTCTTGCTTGCGCTCCTGGTAAGCAACCAATACCGTTTTGCGTGCATCACCATCCAGTAATACCGCGCCGCCTTCTCGCTCATCAAAATCTTTCGATTTTATTTGTGTGCGATTGATCAGGGAAAGTACCAACCGATCAGCAAAAACGCGAAATTCTTCCATTAAATCGAGAGCCAGCGCTGCCCGGCCGGGGCGGACAGCATGCAGGAAACCGATTTGAGGATCCAGCCCCGCTGCTTCCACTGCTGAGCGGCAGTCGTTCATCAGCAAGGAATAAACAAAAGATAACAGTGCATTGATCCTGTCTCGCGGTGGGCGGCGGGTACGACCATCCATTTGAAAGGATTTCCGAATATCTTCTCGAATCAAATGATTGACGGCGGAGAAATATTGCCGCGCTGCTTCGCCTTCAAAGCCGCGAAGTTTGTCTAAGTCGTTTGCTTTTGGCAATGCACGCAATGCGGCGGCCAAATCCAGCGCATACCGCGTAAGACTTGTTTTGTCGTTTTCATTTTTAGCTTCCCGTGCGCCTCGTAACAGTACTTGTCGGCAATTCCGGATTTTACCTGCCACGCAATTTCGAGCAATGGATAATGTTATCTCGGCATTATTGGCTGCCCGGAATTGTGTCTGGCGCAATAATACGTTTCCAGAAACGGCGCCTTCCAGGCGGGCTTTGAAACGCCCATTACGATCCAATAGTACCAGGGTAATTCCATCATCGGCCAGGCGGTGCATGAGGGGTAAGGAAACTGTGACATTTCCAAAACATACGACACTACTCAGATGGTGCAAGGGGATGCGTAGTTTTGTTTCCTTTCCCATCTCCAAGCGCAAAGTATGGTTATCCAAATGGAGATAACTTTCCGGCAACGTTACATAGAGAGTATTGAGCAACTCCATTTCTAGTCTTCCGGGTTGAAAAGCTGATCCAACATTTGTTGGCGCCTTGTTTCTTGGACGGATATTTCCGGTTGGCAGAGGTCTTTCAGGGAACAGTTACGGCAATGTCCGTCGTTGAGCGCTTGTGGCGTGGCGCCCCGTGTTTGTGCATCACGTACCTGGGCAATTACTGCCTCCAACCGTTGCCGCAAGCTTGCATCGATCGCCACTAAACGGCGGCGGCGCGAGCTGGCATAATAGAGCGCGCCTTCCGGCACATTCCGATCGAACATTTCCTCCAGACAAATGGCTTGGGCTGCCAGTTGCAAATCGTCACAGGCGGCAATATCGGCTCGTTTATGGCGAGATCCCTGTTTGTATTCCACTGGATAGGGCGTGCCATCCGGCAGGAACTCCACCACGTCGGCCTTGCCGATCAGCCCCAGGCGATCACAAAACAAAGGTAGGGCGCGCTCGACTCTCAGCCCATTCCGAATTTCGAATCCCGGATCATCCACTCGCTTGTGCAGCGCTTGCCCGCGTTGGGTAAAGAGATTGTCTTCAAAAACCTGCTCCAGATGGATCAATGCCCATTGCCGTGGACAATAGCACCAGTGCTGGAGCGCGGAAAGAAGAAGAGGCTCGGATGCTTCAACGGCCATGATGGGAATTCGCCATGTTTCGTCCAGCGCCATTGCTCCAAGAAGGCAATGGCACTGGGCAAATGCGCGACCACAATTATACGCGCTTGATCAACTTGACATCGTTCGGGAAGTCCGTCTCATTGATCGAAACGGTATAATCCGAAAAATTGCGCGGCGCGTCTACGCCCTCCTCGCGTTTGATGATAATGCGATCAAAGAGATCATGGGCATGGGCATTCCCCAATTCCGATGCATGTTCAAAAACATACAGCCCGCGAGTTGCCATCTCGCCCCGCGCTGCCGAACGGTCATGCTCGAACATGTGTTCCAACGCCTGCCAGAGTAATTCCAGATCATCATCATCAAATCCGGTTTGCCTGGCGAGAAAGGAAGAAACGAAACCATGCGCGACATAGACCCCATAAGGCACGGTATGCTTGCGCCCCATGGTGCGGTTGTCTCCCTGTTGCTTTTCGGCTTCTGCTTCGGTGGCAACCGCCATGCGGGTAATGGAATGTTCCTGGGCGATGATGGGATCGACAGAGCGCGCAAAGGTCAATTGCACCGGACCGCGCACCTGACCGCAGTTTATGCCTGTAGACATGACCGCGCCGAAAGTGCGGACGTCATAAAAGTTGGCGCACATCCACTGTTTTGCCGTATCGACTGTATCGCCCTTTCCTTTTCGTTTTTTATCCTCTTTGAGATCTTCTTCCGCTCCGATGGCGACATAGGCTTTTTCATGGATCTGGTTGAGGATGGCTTTTTCCTTCACATAAATGTCGAAACGCGGTGTTCCGGCTTTGGTCAGTCCGACAAAATTCCGTACTTTGCGTTTGAGTGAAACATCCGTTACCAATCCATGCCCGGATTCGGCATCCAGCCGGGGTAAATTGCCCGCGTCCGGGTCGCCATTGGGATTGCCGTCGCGCACATCGAAAACCAGCACAAAATCATAGCGGTGTTGCAGGGTCATTTGGATTCCTCCTGTGGGGTTTTTGGTGTTTCATTACCGGGTTTTGGGGACGCGCCGGATTCCGGCTTGCTGAAAAAATCCTGGCGCTGGTGATAGTAACCAATGGCGAACAGCCCTTGCTTCGGCAGATTGAGGGATTTGGGAAAATCATCGAGGCTGCTTATGATTTCTCCCAATAGGCGTTCAAAATGGATGACGCGTCCCGGGTATAGCGGTCTGATTTTGGCCAGATGGTGGTTTTTGAGGCGCAACAACGCCGTAAACACACTTACTGGCGTGGTGGACGCGGCTCCGTAATAACGCTCGCGGATCGTGGCATTGATTCCAGGATTGGCCTCTTCCTGTATCTTTTCCAGCGTAGCGAACAGACGCCCCAGGCGATAGGCGGGGTTGGTGTTTGCAGGATCAAGCATGGGCGATATCTCCTTGTCGTGAAAAGAGTTTTGGTGCATATAAAGGCGATTGAGACAAGCCTTGATGGCGGCCGCGCGCGGGTAATTTACCCGTTGTTCCGCGCGGCTGCGCTGTACCGCGGCATTGAGCCAGCTTGCTGGAAACGGCGCGCCGGACAGAATCGCCCGCATGATGTCTCCCCCCAGGTTGGGGGGGATGTTGTCGGCCTTGCCTTGTACGGCACAAGCCCTGAGAAGGTGGAAAAGACTGGGGTATTCAGGGTCGTGGGGGGCGCGTGCAATGCGCAGGTCTTCGAACCATTGCCGGATGCGCTCGGCAATTTCATGCAATGGCGCGGCGTGCCAGAAACGCACGGCGATCCGCGCCGCATTGGGGGCCAGACCCAATACATAAAAAGGCGTCTCGCCTCGCCCGCCCCCGAATTTCCCGCTGTGCACAGATTCCAGCAGGGCGCGGATTTGCTCGCTGCGCGCGTCGGGATCATCCCGCTCGCCGAATACGGCCGCAAAGCCATTTTCGGCTTCGTCATCCTGTTTTTGCGCCCAGAATACCGTCGAGGCATCGCCCACCTGGATACGCTGGCGGGAGCCTCGATCCAATAGATGGTTGAGCGCCGTGGTATAGGCGAAGGCCGCCGCCGCGCTGACCGGCGCATTGTCGCCTTGTTCCTTGTTGAAAGACGTGAAGGCGTCCTTATTGAATGAAACGATGTTTGCGCCGGAACTTTGAGCGCCCCACACGCCTTTGATGGCGGTATGCAGCCGCGCCACGGGCGCGATGTTTCCTGTAATCAGGCAGCGCCGTAATGCCTTTGTTTCTCCATCCGCATCATCCTGTCCGCCATGTCTCCGGATGGCGGGGCGCTGACAAATCAGGCAGCCGTCACCCTGAAGCCGGAAAGTGATATTAGGGTTTTTCTCCAGGATTTCCGGCCAGGCGGGGTCTTGCGCCAACGCGCTCGCGCCATGCTCGAGGTAGAAGGCTTCCAGCGCTTTGATTCCTTCGTCATTGGACGCGGTTTCCGGCAAATTGTGGATGCGCTTGCGAAACGCTTCATGTTGCCTGGCGACGCGTTCCGGATTGCCGCGCGCGCCGATTCCCAGGGCATATTCAGCGGTATCCCAGAGCAAGTTGGCGGCGATACCGCTTGCCCTCTTCACGCCTTGGGGCACCAGATAACGCTGCGCCAGTTTTTTCTGACCTTCCCCCTGGCGGGTATCGACAATTCCCAAGGGACGTCCATCGCGGGCCAATTCGATGATGAAGGGTATCTCCTTCTCTTCCAGACCGAAGGTCGGCAGACGGCGACCGGGATCAGGATCGTCCGCCTTGCGCTGGTAATAGTCGTGGAGCGCTTGCAGGATCATTGTATTACCTGTACATGTTCGAGGTCGATCACGCCCTGATGCATCTCGGCGCGGAAAAAGCGCGGGCAGGGGTCTTCCGGTTTCGAGAAATCCAGGTCGTAGAGCATCCAGCCCAGGTCCCGATCTTCGGCGATGGCGGGCGGCTCCCGTTCGGGTTGTGCGATCAGCCGGAAGCGGGCGGCGAATTCCCGGCAGCCCAGGTAGGGCTGGTTGATACATTGTCCCTTTTCCGCCCGGCGCTGGAAGATTTCCCGGTATTTCACCGGGTTTTGTCGCGCGTCCCCGCCGACCGCGACCAGATCGGCATGGAGCCGATAGGCCACGTCGCGCAGGAAGAGTCCCGCCCGCTGTTGGCGATCGTCTTCGATATAGAGGGCCAAGTTCCCCTGCCCGGCGCGCGCGGCGCTCTGGACATTGCGCATCGGCGCCTTGCTGGCAACCTCGTTGCGCCGCACGCTGATCCAGCGGATGGGTTTCAATATCTCGATGCGCCGCATTTCCCAGCGGATCGCGGGTTTCCAAAGGATGGCTTCAAATACGGAACGCGCCGCCGATGGCGTAATGACATCATAAGAAAATCTTTCAACCTTCATAGCGGGCCGAGTGAAGCAGGCTAAGTCTCCAGAGACTTCCAGGCAAAAACGGTTCAAGGCGCACCTCCTATCGTCTTAAAAGTAGGCGGAAATGATCTTACCACAGATTTTTCCATGTGTGGTAGCTGAAGAAGGCATGAGCCAGAAATTTTGTTCTTGGGTAACATCCGGTTTCGCCGAACACGCAGGCGTGGATTGAAACCATGTTGTAGTCGCTGATAAACATGACACAGGGCTGGCCTGTCCGGCTCTGCGTCTGTCATTGCACCAGATACCCCGGATCGCCAGGTACGCCATCGACATTGATTCCAAGTGTTTTGTCATAGAGAAGGTCGTTCGTTTTCGCTTGGACGTATAATCCTGGGCAATCGCTCCCCAACGGCTCGATATCACCCTGTTCGAGCAGGCGGTTTATGTCATGTTGGTAGAGTGTGACGCCATGGCGTTGCAGCTTGCGCATGAGCCAGCGTTCCGGGCCTTCTTTTTTCAATGTATTGAGCCACATGTCGATTTCCGTATCGCTTCCGTCCCGGTCATAGCGGACATAAACGGTGGCGCCTTCCTGTTCGTCGATCAGGTGAAACGCTTCCGCCGCGGTGCGGAAATTGATGTCCCCCTTTATGCCCATGCGCAGCAGGCCGCCGATGTCTTTTGCATCCAATCGGGCATCGCCATAAAGTCCGCGAAAATATTCAGTAAAGCGTTCGACGCCGACCGGATTTTCTTCGGGCCGCAAGCCCGCCCACAAAATGCGGGTTCTGTCGGCCGCCATGCGCAGCAATCCCGGCGGCGCGGGCTGGGGCGGCACGAACACATAAACGTCGCCTTTTTCCAGCCGCCCTTCACGATTGCAGCGCCCCGCGGCTTGGATGAGTGAGTCCAGCCCCGCCAAGGCGCGATAGACCACCGGAAAATCCAGGTCCACCCCCGCCTCGACCAGTTGCGTGCTGATGACCCGGATCGGCGCGGGATTTTCTCCCGCGGCCAACGCCTGCCGTCGCGCCAGCAGGGCGGTTTTGAGCGCACGGATCGTGTCGCCGCGATGCTGGGCGCACATCAGGCCGGAAAGATGCCACGGATTATTGGAGGCGCGTCTTTTCACGCACCGGTAAAGATCGCGCGCGTCGGCGCGGCGACCCACAATGACCAGCACCGCGTCATGGCGCATGATCTCGTCCGCCAGATCCTCCCAGTTGCAGGGCTGTGCGCAATTGGCAGGAAGATGGAAGCGCACTCGTTCCAGCGCGGCATAAAGTCCGGGGACGTCATCCACGATTTCCCGGATTTCGCCCGCTGCGAATCCGCGCAATCCGCCCGCCAATTCGAAACTGCCGCCGACTTCCAACGCCGGTTGGGTCGCCGTGCACAGCGCCAGGCTGACGCCATAATCCTTGACCAGCAGGCGCAGTACATCCACAACAGGCTGCAAATATGGCACGGGCAGTAATTGGGCTTCATCCAGCACAATGACGCTATCCGCCAGATTGTGCAATTTCCGGCAACGGGAAGTACGCCGGGCAAACAAACTTTCCAGTAGCTGTACATTGGTGGTGACAATCAGCGGCGCTTCCCAGTTTTCGCAAGCCAGCCGGGAACGCGCCGTTTCCTGCCGTTCGTCCATTTCCGCGTTGCCATGATGTTCGATGACATTTTTCTCGCCGAAGATGGCGCTGAAGACATCCGCGGTCTGTTCAATGATGCTGGTATAAGGAATGGCGTAGATGATCCGGCGCTTGCCGTGCAGCCGCGCATGCCGCAGGGCGAATGCCAGGCTGGAGAGCGTCTTGCCGCCGCCGGTGGGAACGGTGAGACTGAAGACGCCCGGCGGCAATGCGGCCTTGGCGCGGCAAGCCTGCAACACTTCGGCGCGCTTGTGGTTGACCGGATGATTCGTTTTCCCGGGCATGGCGGCCTGTTGCGCCATGTTTGCCAGATGATCCGACAGCCGTTCTTCCATCTCCGCGAGTGACATGAACCCTTGGCGGGCATTTACTCTGTCTGGCGACATGAAGGCTTCTGTATCCAGAAAGTCCGCATCCACCAGACAGGAAAACAACATGCGAACCCAGAGCGCGAAACGGCCAGGAATTTCCTGGTCTTTTTTAATATCGCTGACAGAGGGTAATTCAAGCCTTGGTTCGAGGATGGCTTTGGGAATATTGGCGGCCAGAGCATCACGTTCTTCCTGGAGTGTGTCGCTTTTGCTGAAGCGCTCATCTAAACCGCCAAACCAGTTATCCAGTCCGCTGTGATGCCCGGCAATGAGATAGGACAGGATGCGAGCAAATCCGCCGCCATAACGCGCATCCATTTTGGGCAGATGCTTTTGTGCCCATAATGCTCCCGCCGCCGAATGCGTTTTATCCGCTCCAGCCACCCGGCCCTCGATATGGGCGTTGGGATCGCGGCATTGCCATATATAGCGCTGGAATCCGGCGCGGAACTTGCCAAGATCATGCCATGCCCCAGCCCATGCCGCCCAGACTTCGGCGCCAAAGGGGGCGGCAAAGCTTGCCGCGAGCCGCGATACCGCCTCTTGATGGTCCACCAGATCATGCAGCAGAAGCTCTTCGCCTTCTTGTCGTAAATGGGCAACAAAACATGTGTCTGGAGACCCTCGTTCCAGACTTGGAACCATCGTTTGCGAATCATGGGAAGAAGATTTTTCTTTTTTCATGCCGAAAACCCATGAAACGTGCGATGACGCAATGACGAACATGTTGTCCGATACCTTTTTTTCATTGCGGCGCTCCGGGTTGTTTATTGAGAATGCAAGAGTATAGACGTCTTCGCGTTCCCTGTGTTGCGAGAGCCTGGACGGGCTTCTGTTCAACCTTTCAACATCGCGGAAAGCCGATTCGCCGCGGATCTGGTCGAGGAATGCCCCGAGGCCGGCAACTCCCGCTTCGGAGGCGGTACAGGAACCTCTGCCGCCTTCCTCCGCCGGGGCGCCGACTTTTTTTAACGATTACAATGGCGGGCGCCCGCCTTTCGCTCCCGTTTCTGTATTTTCATCCATTCACATTCAACTTCCCGGAACCGTCCGGGAAATCGTAAAACAGGTCTTGAAATGACGACTTCGTCCGGTTTTGTCCACAGTCAGGCATCCCATTGCGAAAGTGGGGTGATGAGCGCCATCCTGCGCCACCATGGCTTGCCCTTGTCCGAAGCAATGGTCTTCGGTCTCGCCTCGACGCTGGCGTTCGCCTATTTACCGTTCGTCAAGCTCTCCGGCCTGCCGCTGGTGTCTTACCGGATGCCGCCCGGCGCGATCATCCGCGGCTTGCAGAAGCCCCTGCGTTTTTCGATGCGCCGCGAGACCTTCCGCAGCCCCGAAAAGGGCGCGGCGCGGCTCGATGAATTGCTCGACGCGGGCCGCCTGGCGGGACTGCAAGTCTCGGTGTTCTGGCTGCCTTTCATGCCGCCGGACTTTCGCTTCCATTTCAACGCCCACAACCTGCTCGCCTACGGGCGCGACAGAAAAAGCGGCGATTACCTGCTCTCCGATCCCGTGCTGGAAAATCCGGTGCGTTGTCCCGCCGCCGATCTGGCGAAGGCGCGTTTCGCCAAGGGCGCGCTCGCTCCGAAAGGGCTGATTTACTATCCGGGCACGCCGCCGCGCGAGCCGGATTGGCGACGGGTTCTTCCCGGCGCGATCAAGAAAACCGTGCGGATCATGATCCACGCGCCGTTGCCGTTCATCGGCGTCGTGGGGATCGAGCGGGTGGCGCGCGCGTTCGAGCGGCTGCCGGGCGCGGCCGACCCCCAGGCAAGCAAGCGCTATATCGGGCACCTGATCCGGATGCAGGAAGAAATCGGCACGGGCGGCGCGGGTTTTCGTTTCATGTATGCCGCTTTCCTCGAAGAGGCCGCGCCGCTCGCGGCCTGTCCGGCGCTGGCCGATCTGGCGGCGGAACTGGTCGGGATCGGCGACGGCTGGCGCGAATTCGCGCTGGCCACCGCGCTGATGATCCGCGACCGCGATCCGCTCGACCCCAGGCGGCTCGCCGCCTTGCTGCGCGAGCAGGCCGCGCGCGAGAAGACGTTTTTCGCGGCACTGGGCAAGGCCGTGCGCGTGAGAAGGCGGTTTCGCGGCGCCGACAGGGCCGCGCAACCAGAACAATGACGTGCTGTCCGGCCTTGCCATACTCGTGCTATCCGTGGCGATTCATGTGCCCTGGATGACTGCGCCGCGCCCGCAATGACGAGTTCCTTCAAAGAATCCCCCTCGTCCCCGCTGGAGGCACAGGTGTCTGCGCACTCCGCAATAGCTGGTGATAAGAATAGCGTCGCTTCGCGCCGGATGGAATCGGACGGAACCAGACACATGCCCGGGTCCCGATGGATGTTTACGGCGGTGTTGACTCCGTCCCGATCCTGATATAGAATCCGCCACCTTTTGGTTGGTCGGCGCCAGTTGCGTCGGCCTCAGCCGGAATCAACCG
>JAIRMC010000001.1 GCA_031258965.1 Azoarcus sp.
GTTGCGTCCGGATGGACTTTGACCGAAGTACTGTCCAACGAGACGGCCTCAATTTTGAGCCGGATGATCTGGGCGCGTTGCAGCCGCTCAAAAACCCGCTCCAACACGCCTGCCCTGGACCAACGGCTCATTCGTGTGTAGACCGTATGCCAGCGCCCAAACCGCTCTGGCAGCCCGCGCCATTTACAGCCGTGCTCGGCTATATACAAGATCGCGTTCAGGACTTGAAGGTTCGACAAGCTGACGTTTCCACGCTGGCGTGGCAAACAGTCTTTAATTTGGTGATATTGCGCTTCGGTTAGTTCCATTTCCGAAGCATACTAGATTCTGAATCTCTAGTGTGAACACGTCCTAGATCGTTACGGCGACATGCTCACTAGCCTGAATTGGCGCGCGACGGGCATGGACATACTCGTGGGGTTCGGTGCGCCGTATGTGACATTTCATGAATACGGCACAAAAAACATGCCTCAACGCGGGCTGCTGTAGGCTGATCCGAATGCCCACGCACTAGCCCCCGCAGACGAGGAAGCTGTCATAGACGCGCTGACCGGGTTTTTGAGTCCGTAAATGACGTGTTGCTAAACAGTGGAAGCGGCTGGCGAATCATATCCTACCCTTCCTTGGAGATACGGATCCACGACTTTGAGCGTGGCTAACGGTGTTGGCGGTAATACTGCGTTTTCAGACCATGCGCTGCAAGCGCAGCGGCCTTTCGGCGAGCGGCAGCCGTTCGACGTCCGCGCCGTATTCTTTCACGTCGTTATCGACTTCGATTTCCAGCACGCTCAATACCTCGCGGGCAATGGCGCGGCAAGCCCTGGTGAGAGGACTCGGCAAATGTTCCGGCACTTGTTTGTGCAACAGCAGTTTGGACGCGGACAAGGCGGCGACCGGCCTGAGAAGGCGATTCCGGTAAGCGCCCATCAGTTGCGCCACATTGCGGTCGGCGGCCTCGCACTGCCAGGCGTTGCCCGGCCATTGCGCCGGTACCGCATAGGCGCGCGGGAACAGGTCGAGATCGCGGAGGACAGTGCGGATGTCTTCATGTGAATCGCGGAATGGCAGCAGCACGATGTCAGCCATGGCGTACAGTTTGCGATCCATGTCGGTGCGGTTGCCCGCGCCGTCGACTACCCCGATCCAGTCTTCGAGTGTGCGCAGTTTGTCGATCACCTTGGTCAAGGCGTCCGCGTTGCGCGCGTCGGCAGTAATGTAGCGGCGGCCTGCGGGCGACAGCGGTTCGCGGGATACATCGGTCAACACGCAGGCGGCGCGATGACCAAGCAGCCCCAGGCCCTGGCACAGCATGTGCGAGAGCGTCGTCTTGCCGGTACCGCCTTTATTGCCGAGCACACAGATGATCTTTGCCATGGTTCTGTCCCGGAAATAGATCGTAGTAATGAATCACACCCTGGCATTGTGCATCGGCATCCGCGTTGCCAGACGTTAAAAAACGGCGGTTCGCAAGGTTAGTTCGGCGTTTCGCGCCCACGCGCCCGACCGGGATCACGAATCGCGCGACATATGTAAACGCAGAAAACCGCCACCAGGCTGGCGGGTAACGGCGCCTGCCAGTTCCAGCGTCAGTAGATGCGCATACAGCGCATCGACGCCCAGGCCGGTGGCAAGCGCCAGGCCGTCGATGTCGCGCGCGTCAGCGCCAAGCGTCTCCAGCACGCGAACGGCTTCTGGTGCGAGGTTCGCGGGCGCGGGCGGCGTCCCGGCGCGCGGCGCGCGGGGTTCAGGATGCCTGGCGCTTCCAGCCTTGGCAGGCCGTGGCGGCAATTCGTTGCTGAGGCGTCCACGCAATTCCTCGAAAACGTCTTCCGCCGTCTCGACCAGTTTGGCCCCCTGGCGAATCAGGCGATGGCATCCACGCGCCAGCGGCGAATGAATGGAACCCGGAATCGCAAAGACCTCGCGCCCCGCTTCGGTGGCGAGACGGGCAGTAATCAGCGAACCGCTGTCGAGCGTCGCCTCGACCACCAGCACGCCCAGCGAAAGCCCGGCGATCAGGCGATTGCGGCGGGGGAAGTTGTGCCGCACGGGCGGCGTGCCGAGCGGGAATTCGCTGATGATTGCGCCACGGACGGCAATCTCCCGTGCCAGCTTGGCATTGCGCGCCGGATAGATGCGATCTATGCCGGTACCGATGACTGCTACCGTGCTCCCGCCGGCGGCGGCGAGCGCACCACGATGCGCGGCGGCGTCGATCCCCTGCGCCAGCCCGCTAACGATGACCAGCCCCGCTACGCCCAGACTGCGGGCGAAAGCTTCGGCGTCGATTTCGCCCTGGGCGCTGGCAGTGCGGGAACCCACCATTGCCAGCGCGGGCCGCCCCAGAAGTGCCGGGTCGCCCTTGACATAGAGTACGGGCGGCGGATCGGCGATTTCGAGCAAGTTCTGCGGATAGGCAGCGTCGGCCAGCGTGAGGATGCCGTTACCGGCTTCACCGGCCCAGGCAAGCGCGGCATCGACCGCCGCCGGATCAGGGCCTGCAAGCAAGGCTTCCGCCGCTTCGGCCCCAGCGACGCTGGCGAGATTGGCGTGCGATTGGGCGAAAACACTCTCCGGCAAGCCGAACGCGGCAAGCAGCTTACGTTGCCGCGCCGGGCTGACCGGCGTCAGGGCGAAACGAAGCCAAGCGGCAAGCGCCTCACTGGCCGCCTGGCCTTCCAGTTTCAGGGGTTCCGGACGGCGTCGCCAATTGTCGCCTGTCCGTCGGTATTCACTATCAAGGCATAAGACACGTTATCAAACACACGAAACACCAGCACCGATCCGTAATGCTTCTCCGGCAGGGTATAGACTTTAGCGTCCTTTGTGCCCTTCCCATACACGGCGGCGCCCCGGTCACGGAACAGGGCCAGCACATGACCGGGTTCCAGGCCATCAAGTTTACCAGCACTCAGTGCGATCACGTTGAGCCTGCCGGTTTCGGCAACGCCGCGATAGATCGAAATCAACCTGGCATCGACCGATTCCGTCGGCGCACGCGGCACATAAGAGAACACTAGATTGCCTTCGGCGGGCAGCATCAGGTCGCCCGTACCGATCTCCTCGACAGCTTCGACGATTTCGAGCGTGACTGGATCGGTGCGCGCGGTGACTCTGGCGGAACCCAGATATTGCGCCTCGTAACCCAGCCGCTTGCGGGCGACCGGGTCGACAAGCGGTTGGGCTGGACGGAAGATTGCCCAATTGTCGACATCGGCGCGCACATCCTTGGCGAAAACCGTGTCACCCTGGGCAAGATACACACGGTTGGTCTCGGTGGCGACAATCGTGGCGGCGTCGTCAATCGAACGGGTTTCGACGACCAGAGGTCGGGTCAGGAAAGGCGCGATGGACTTCAGCGGAATCGTCGAAATCGCCTCATCGACCGGCGACTGGTAGATTTTCGGCTGTAACCTGGCCTCATGGGCTTCGCCTGCAGGTTCAGCGCCATTCCCAGCCTTGCCGCTGCTTACGACCTTGCCAAGCTGCAAATACGGCCCGCGGCGGTCGAGCACAATCACCTGGCCGGGATGAATGAAATGCGGACTGCTGGCCTGGCCCTCGTCCATCCGCCAGACTTCCGGCCATCGCCAGGGTTCCTGCAAGAAACGCCCGGCAATCCCCCACAACGTGTCGCCTTTCGCCACGGTATAGGAATCCGGCGCATCGGCGACCAGCGCGGGCGAGGCGGCCTGTGCGCCGACACAGATGAGCGCCGCGGCGCTGGCGGCGAGAAAAGATATAATTCGGAACATTGCACGCTTCCTGTTTAAGCGGGTCGCTTCCCGATAAACCTGCGGTACACTCGTCGATGGCCTTGTCCCGGCTCGCGCGTGTCGAAGCGACGATTGAACATAAAAACTTGTGACGGCTTCTCGACTTCAGGCACAACATTGCCTGCCCATGTTAGAACGCGCGCAAAAATTCTGTTCGTGACGGTTTTCTTTATCCGGTAAGGCTTTATGGCCCTGTTGCCCATTCTGCGTTTCCCCGACCCCCGCCTGCACGCCAGGGCCGCCCCGGTTGGCGCTATCGACGATGGAATCCTTCGACTCGTCCGCGACATGGCCGAGACCATGTACGCCGCGCCGGGCATCGGCCTGGCCGCCACCCAGGTCAACGTCCACAAACGGATCGCCGTCATTGACATCAGCGAAAACCGCGACAGCCTGCTGGTTCTCATCAACGGTGAAATCATCGAGCGCGCAGGCGAGTGCGACAGTGAAGAAGGCTGCCTTTCCGTGCCCGGCGTACGCGAAACGATCAGACGCGCCGAATGGATCAAACTGCGGGCATTCGACGAAAACGCCAAGCCATTCGAGCTGGAAACCGATGGACTGCTTGCTATATGCATTCAGCACGAACTGGATCACCTCGACGGCAAGGTTTTCGTCGAATATCTCTCGCGTCTCAAGCTGAACCGGATCAAAACCCGGCTGACCAAACAGGCGCAGGAAAAGAACGCGGCCACGGCTTGATGCGCGCTCCGGTCCTGCGCAATCCCGCGCGATGTCCCGCACCGATGCCGCGCCTCTCCCCCTGGATGGACGCCCGATGATCTCTCCCTTGCGCGTGGCCTTTGCCGGCACGCCGGAATTCGCCGCAGCCGCCCTCGAAGCGATCATCGTCTCGGGCCACACCGTGCCGCTGGTGCTCACGCAGCCCGACCGCCCAGCCGGGCGCGGCATGAGACTCGCCCCGAGTGCGGTCAAAAAGCTTGCGCTGGTGCACAAGCTCAACATCGACCAGCCCGAACGCCTGCACACGGAAGCGCAACGCGCCCATCTGGCGGCCAGCTGCCCCGATGTCCTGGTCGTGGCCGCTTACGGCCTAATCTTGCCGCCGGAAGTCCTGGCGCTGCCTAGGCTCGGTTGCCTCAACATCCATGCCTCGCTTTTGCCACGCTGGCGCGGCGCGGCGCCCATCCAGCGCGCCATCGAAGCGGGCGACCGCGAAACCGGCATTACCATCATGCAAATGGATGCCGGTCTCGACACTGGCCCGATGCTGCTGTGCCGACCAGTAACTATCGACAGCGATGATACCGCCGCCAGCCTGCACGACAAACTCGCTCGCCTCGGCGCCGAAACCATTGTCGAAGCCTTGGCGCGGCTGGCGGCGGGCAAACTCCCCGTCGAACCGCAGCCTGCCGAAGGCGCGACCTACGCCCGCAAAATTTCCCGCGCCGAAGCCGGACTCGACTGGCGGCGACCGGGAACCGAACTAGCGCGTGCGGTACGCGCCTTCGATCCCTACCCTGGTGCGTTTGGCCAAGTGCGCGGTACAACGGTCAAACTATGGGCCGCGCATCCGGCGGCGGGGCGAGGCGAAGCCGGAACCATCCTGCGCGCCGACAGTGCTGGCGTCATCGTGGCCTGCGGCGAAGACGCCCTGTACATTACCGAACTGCAACGCTCGGGTAGCCGCCGCCTGCAAACTGCGGAATTCCTACGCGGCTTCGCGCTCGGCGCGGGCGAACGCTTTATGCTGCCCGGTGACGCTTGACCAAGCGCGAAGCAGCATAGCGCGTTGCCCCACAATTTCTTGCGGGTGCTTGGACTAAACAGCCAGTAGCTGCTGAACGCGGGGTAGGTACCTGCTTCGCATCTTTCCCGATACCGGCGGTGCATCGCCAGATCGTCTACTGCATACTTGCCACGCGCGGATTTCCAGACGAGCGACGGGTGTTCTCTGCCTCAGTAAACAGAGGCCGCACAGTTTCTATGCCATCTCAGGGAGCGCCTGCCTTACGCCATCCGTATCGTCCTGACGGACAACGGGATTCAGTTTACCCACCACAAACAGGACAAATATGCCATGGAACACCTCTTCGAGCGTGTTTGTCGGCAATTCTCCATTGAGCACAGGCTGACTCAGGTCAGGCACCCTTTGACGAATGGGCAAGTCGAGAGAATGAACCGCACCCTCAAGGAGACCACCATCAAACGGTATCACTACAACAGCCGCCAGCAGCTCGAAAATCATCTCCATGACTTCATCCAGGCTTGACTGTCATTGCGCTTGAGAAGAAACGCGGCGGGAAGTGATCTGGCGGCGGCGTGGATTGCCTCGGCGCTTTGCGCTTTGCAATGGTGGTGCTCGGAGCTTTCCAAAGGGCAGGGCGCTTATTCTCCCTCGACCCAAATGTGCTGCGCCACGGCGTGCTCCAGCGCCAGTTCCATGTGCTCGCACAGCACCACCGTCATGGGCCGCTGTTGCAGCACGGTGAGGGTCTGCGGCGCATACAGGCCGTAGGCATGGAGTTGTTCGCGTTGCAGCGGGCCGATTTCCTCGCCGAATTCGGCCAGATGGACGCAGCGGCCCGTCGGGGCGCCGGTGAGGCGAATGCGTTCGGTATGAGCGGTCATAACGGAGTCCGGAAAATGGCGTCAGGAGAAAAGGCGCAGGAAATGATTGAGCAGACCGCCGATCAGGAAGGCCGTCGGCATGATGAGCGCCAGCATCAGGGCGGCGGTGCGCATGCCGTGTTCCTTGATGATAATCATCACGCTGGCGATGCAGGGCACGAACAGGGTGATCGTGACCATACCGACGACGGCCTGGATCGTGTCCAGTTGGCTGCCGATGGCGAACAGCCCCGTCGCGCCGAAGTCGCGCCGCAGGAACCCCATCACGAAAGCGGCGCTTGCTTCTGGCGGCAGGCCAAGCCAGCCCGTGACCAGCGGCTTGCCGGTTTCGATGATCCACGGTAGCACGCCTATGCGGTCGAGCACGAACATGATGAAGGTACCGAGCAGGAAAAGCGGGATGACTTCGATCAAGTACCACTTGAGCCGCCCGCTCGTCTTCTTGAGCACATTGCCCGGCACCGGCAGGCGCATCGGCGGCAATTCGGTGACGAGCGGCACACGCCGCCCTTTCACCAGCCGCCCGGCGAGCCAGCCAGTAACGAGCAGCACCAGCACGATACAGGCGCTCCAGATAACCGCTGCGCGGAAGGAAAAGCTGCCGAGCATCCCGAACACCACGCCCAGTTGCGCCGAGCAGGGAATGGCGAGCGCGAGGAGAAAGGTGGCGATCAGCCGTTCGCGCCGGGTGTGGAGAATGCGCGTAGTGAGCGTCGCCATGGTGACGCAGCCTAGGCCGAGCACCATCGGCAACACGGCGCGTCCGTTGAGGCCGATGGCGGCGAAAGCGCGGTTGGAGATGACCGATAGCCGCGTGAAATAGCCCGAGTCTTCCAGCACGCCGAAAACGAGGAAGAAGGTTGTGACGATGGGCAGGATCAGCGCTAGCGCGTAGGTCATGCCCATCGTCCAGAGACCGTATTCGCCCACGAGCATGTCGGCGAGCCATTCCAGGCCGACATGGGCGCGCACGAAGTCCGTGACAGCCGGGTTGAGGATTTCTCCGAAGAAGTTTTCTTCCAGGAGTCCGACCAGGGTGCTCGCGCCGAAATCACCGACAAAAAGGTACACCGCCAGCAGCACCAGTAGCAGCAGCGGCCAGCCCCACAACGGATGCACGGCGATCTGCCCGATGCGCAGTGACAAGCTTTGGCCGCCGATTGGAGCTTGTTCCGTGACGGTGCGCGCCAACGCCTCGGCGGCGCGTCCACGTTCGCGTGCCAACCGCGCGGGCAGGGCGTCGCGTCCGCCGGTGGGGGCGAGTTCGGCGATCCGCGCGAGGATTTCGCCGCCGCGCGGCTGCGCGGCAAGCCAGTTTTCGACTTCATCGTCCCGCCCCAGGAGCAGGATGGCGAGTCCGCGCGCGGAAAGATGCGGATGCGGCGCATGCTCCGTGAGCAGGGCCGTAATGGTTGAAATGGTTTCTTCCGATTCCACGTCGTAGCGCAGCAAGGGCGCGGGCGGACGGGCATGGGCCAGCGTCGCGGAAAGCGCCGCGATGCCTTCGCCGCCCGTGGCGACGGTGGCGACCACGGGCGTTTCCAATGCTTCGGAGAGGGCTTCCGCGTCTACGGTCACGCCTCGCGCCCGCGCCTCGTCGGTCATGTTGAGCGCCATGACCAGAGGCACGCCGAGTTCGGCCAGCAGCGCGGTTAGGTTCAGCGTGCGCCGCAGGTTCTTGGCGTCGCCCACCTGGATGACGAGTTTCAGGTTTTCGCTGAGGAGCGCGCGCATCGTTGCGCGTTCGTCGTCGCTGCGCGCGGGTAGGGCGAGGACGCCGGGGGTGTCGAGCAGCGAGGACGCACGATCGAATCGCGCTCCGGCCCGAGCGACTTCCACGGTCGTTCCGGGGTAGTTCGAGACATTGACATAAGCGCCGGTGAGGCGGTGGAAAAGCACCGATTTACCGACGTTGGGGTGGCCGACGAGAGCTAGTGTGCCGGTGTTGCCGGACAGGGAAGGTGCGGCTTGATGATGATGCATGGCGCGATCAGGTGAGGGGAAGGAGGATCGTTTGGAATGATAACTTGTCTCATCATCGTTTTGAGCAAAAATGTGTGGGAACGCAGCTACAATACAAACTGTTTTCGTTCTGGTGAGCGGTTTCCGTTCTGGATTTGTTCGTTTGTATGCGGGAGGGATGCACTGCCGGGCCGCTACCGAGGGTTTCCTTGCTTTTTCCGCAGTCGGGTAGTCATTATCTTTTCATTATTTCGTACAAAAATAGTCCCGGGAAGGTAAGTACAATGCTTGTCGGTGTCCGGCTGGAGTCCGGTTTCATGTCGTTGGGTCGTCCGATAATCGCGGTTTTGTGTCTTGGCGGGCTGGCCAGTCTGGGGGTGTATGCGTGGCATGCAAACAGCGCGCCGTCCGCATCCGCTCCTGCGGCGGCGCAGGGCGCGGGCGGCTCCGGCGCTCAACAGCCGATATTGGTGGAAGTTGCGGCGGTGGCGGCGCGGACGATCATCGATGATGTCGCGGCGGTGGGGACACTGGTTTCTAATCAATCCGTCATTCTTCATCCAGAAGTGGCTGGGCGGGTGGCGGCGATTCGTTTCCAGGATGGCAGCGCCGTCCGTGGCGGGGCGGTGCTGATCGAACTCGATTCCGCCGTGCAGCGGGCGGAGTTGCAGCAGGCGAAGGCCGAACTGATGCTGGCGGACGCCAATGCTCGCCGGGTCGAGGATCTTTTCAGCGGCAAGTTTGTGAGCAGCAGCGCACGCGACGAGGCGGCTTCCCGGCTCGAAGTGGCGCGCGCCTCGGTGGCGCTGGCGCAGGCGCGGCTGGCGCGTACCCGCATCCGCGCGCCGTTCGATGGCATCGTCGGCATCCGCAGGGTGAATGTGGGCGATTACGTCAAGGACAGCGACGCGCTCATCAATATCGAGGACATCGCTACGCTCAAGCTCGATTTCCGCCTACCCGAGATTTACCTTGGCCGCCTCGCGCCGGGGCAGGCGTTGGAAGTGACCAGTGATGTGTTGCCGGGCGTGGTTTTCCCCGCCGTGGTCGACGCCATCGACCCGATGGTCGACGCCGAGGGTAGGGCGGTGTTGCTGCGCGCCCGCCTCGCCAATGACAAAGGACGTTTGCGGCCCGGCGTGTTCGCACGGGTGAAGGTGCTCGTCGATCAGCGCGACGATGTGCTGCTGGTGCCGGAAACGGCGCTGATTCCGGCTCCCGGTCAGACGCAGTACGTGTACCGGGTCGAGAACGGCCATGCGCGCCGGGTCGAGGTCAAGACCGGCATCCGCCGCGCCGCCGAGGTCGAGGTGGTCAAGGGGCTGGCCCCCGGCGACCGCATCGTGATCGCGGGCCAGCTCAAGCTGCGCGACGGCGCGCCGGTGATGATGGCAAGGCCGGTGGCTGATCGGGGCGGCGGCGATGGCTGAACGAAAGATATACCTTCACGGCAAACGCCCCCTGATGTTGCGGTGTGCGGTGTGGGACAGCTTTTTCCTGGACGAGCCGATGCCGGGTGCTGATTTCATGGAGGCGCGCGCCGCGCAGGTGCAGGACGAGCGGGAATCGCTGTAAATGCTCACTTACCTGCTCGATGCCAGCATTGTCATCTACGCCATTAAGCGCCGCCCGCTCTCTGCGATGGAAACCTTCAACAGGCATAGCAGTCGTTTGGCGATTTCCGTCATCGCGTTGGCGGAATCGATGCATGGCGTGGGAAAAAGTGCGCAACCTGCCCGCAATCAGGCTGTCGTCGACGATTTTTGCAGTCGGCTGGAAACGCTCCCCCTACGATCTGTCCGCCGCTGCGCACTATGGCAATATTCGCGCCGCGCTCGAACGCGAAGGCATGCCCATTGGCGTCAACGATCTTCACATCGCCGCGCACGCGCGCAACCGTGGATTGGTGCTGGTGACGAACAACATGCACGAGTTCCAACGGGTTCCGGGGCTGTTGCTGGGGAGTTGGGCGTAGTCATGCTCTTGTGCCGCGCGCCGATTCCGATCCTTTTCGTCCCGTGCCCGCTTCTGGCTAGAGGCGATCCATCATGATTCTTTCCGAGACCTGCATCAAGCGCCCGGTATTCGCCACGGTGTTGTCGTTGATGGTGCTGTTGGTCGGGTTGATGTCGTACTCGCGGCTCACGGTGCGCGAATATCCCAACATCGACGAGCCTATCGTCACCGTCGATACTGTTTATACCGGGGCTAGCGCCGAAATCGTCGAGTCGCGCGTCACCAAGCCGCTGGAAGATTCGCTCGCGGGCATCGAAGGGGTGGATGTGCTCTCCTCGATCAGTCGTTCCGAGCGCAGCCAGATCATGGTGCGCTTTCGCATCGAGCGCGATGCGGACAGCGCCGCCGCCGATGTCCGCGACCGCGTATCGAGGGTGCGCCGGCGGCTGCCCGACGACATCGACGAGCCGGTGATTGCCAAAGTCGAGGCCGACGCCAATCCGATCATCTGGATCGCGTTTTCATCCGACCGCCACAACCAGATGGAGATGAGCGATATCGCCAACCGCATCGTCAAGCCCCGCCTGCAAACCCTGCCGGGCGCGGCGGACGCGCGGATATACGGCGAACGCCGCTACGCGATGCGCATTTGGCTCGACCGTGTTCGCCTGGCCGCCTTCGGTCTCACGCCGCAGGATGTCGAGGACGCCATCACGCGCCAGAACGTCGAACTGCCTGCGGGACGGATCGAGAGCCGCGAGCGCGAATTCGAGGTCGTGGCCCACACGGATCTTGTTGATCCGACGCAGTTCGGCGCCGTGATCGTGCGCCAGGCCGCCACGCCCGGCGGTTATCCTGTGCGCTTGCGCGACATTGGCCGGATCGAAATTGCCCCGGCCAATCTGCGCAGCGAAGTGCGTTTCATGCGGCGGCCTTCGATTTCCCTCGGCCTCATCAAGCAATCCACGGCCAATCCGCTCGACCTCAAGCGCGAACTGGTCAAGATGCTGCCCGTGCTCGAAGCGGAATTGCCGGACGGGATGACGATGACCGTCACCAACGATTCGACCGTGTTCATCGAGCGTTCGATTGCTTCGGTGTTTTCCACTGTGTGGGAAGCCGTGCTGCTGGTGGCGGTGGTCTGCTTGTTCTTCCTGCGCAACTGGCGGGCCATGCTGGTGCCGCTGGTGACGATTCCTGTCTCGCTGGTCGGAGCCTTCGCGCTGATGTACGCCTTCGGGTTCTCGGTCAACACCTTGACCCTGCTTGCGCTGGTACTGGCGATTGGCCTGGTGGTGGATGACGCCATCGTCGTGCTGGAAAACATTTTCCGTCATATCGAGGACGGCATGCCCCCGGTCGAGGCCGCCTTTCGGGGCGCGAAGGAAATCGGCTTCGCGGTCGTGGCGATGACCATCACCCTTGCCGCCGTCTACGCGCCAGTGGCGTTCATGACCGGGCGTACCGGCAGGCTGTTCACCGAATTCGCGCTCACCCTCGCCGGGGCCGTGCTCGTTTCCGGATTCGTCGCGCTCACCCTATCTCCGATGATGTGCTCGCGGCTGCTGCGCCATGAGCGCAAGCATGGTCTGCTCTACAACACCATCGAAAGATTCCTCGTCTGGCTCATCGAAGGTTATCGCCGCGCGCTCATCAGGATGCTTGGCCTGCGATGGGTGGTGCTGACGGCGTTTGCGGCGGTTGCCATGCTCGCTGTGCTGTTGCTCGGGCAATTGAAATCCGAACTCTCGCCCATCGAAGACCGTGGCCGCATCATGGTGCAGTTCAACGGCCCGGAAGGCGCGACCATCGACTACATGACGCGCTACGCGGCGGAGATCGGCGACATCTTCGCCGCCACCGCCGATGTCGAGGGCTACCAGGTTATGTCCGGCACGCCCACGGTATCGCAGGGCCGGAGCTTCGTGAGCTTCGTCGACTGGTCGCAACGCAACCGCAAGACCACCGATATCGCTGCCGAAATGCAACCGCGCCTGAATGCCATCACCGGCATCAATGCCTTCACGATCCTGCCCGCCGCCTTCGGCCAAAGCCCGCGCACGCGGCCCGTGAGCTTCGTCGTCACCTCGTCCGGGTCGTGGGACGAACTGGCCCGCGTCACCGACGCCCTGCTCGATGCTATGCGCACCCATCCGGGTTTCATGTCGCCCGATACCGATCTCAAACTCACCAAGCCGGAACTGGCGGTCTCCGTCGACCGCGACAAGGCCGCCGACCTCGGCATCTCGATAGACGTCATCGGCCACACGCTCGAAACCATGCTCGGGGGACGGCAGGTCACGCGCTACAAGCAGGATGCCGAACAATACGACGTCGTGGTGCAGGTCGACGCGGGCGACCGTACCGATCCGCGCGACATCCACGACATCTTTGTGCGGGGCAAGGGCGGCCAGATGGTGCCGCTCTCCAATCTCGTCACTGTGCAGGAAACGGTCAGCCCGCGCGAACTCAACCATTTCGGGCAACGCCGCGCCGTGGTCATTACCGCCAATCTCGCTCCCAGCTTCGCTTTGGGCGAGGCTCTCGCCTGGATGGAAAACGCCGCCGATCGCGTCCTGCCCCCAGGCTTCTCCACGGACTACGACGGCATGTCCCGCGAGTTCAAGACCAGTTCGGCCAGCCTCGCGCTCACTTTCGTGCTTGCGTTGGCCTTTATCTACCTTGTGCTGTCGGCGCAGTTCGAGAGCTTCATCGACCCCTTCATCATCATGCTGACCGTACCGCTGTCGATGGCGGGCGCACTGGGCGCGCTGTGGCTCACCGGCGGCACGCTCAACGTCTACAGCCAGATCGGGCTTGTCACGCTGATTGGCCTCATCACCAAACACGGCATCCTCATCGTCGAATTTGCCAACCAGTTGCGCGTCACGGGAAAAAGCGCGTTGGACGCGGTGATCGAAGCCGCCGTCCTGCGCTTGCGCCCTATCCTCATGACCACGGGCGCGATGGCGCTGGGCGCGATTCCGCTTGCGCTCGCCACTGGGGCCGGGGCCGAGAGTCGCCAGCAGATCGGTTGGGTGATCGTCGGCGGACTCCTGCTCGGTACTTTCTTCACGCTCTTCGTCGTGCCCACGGTCTACACTCTGGTTGCACGCCGTCATCGCGCCGCCGTGCCCGGCGCGGAACAAGGAGACGACCATGGACGCCTTGTTACAGCTTCCGTCAATCGGACTCGATAACGCGCAGGGCGTCCGTACCCAGGCGCTCACCCCGCCGCGCGACCGGGAAGAAGCCCGGACGCTTGTTCCTGAACGGCAAACACAAGCGCTCTCTTCGACGCGCGTCGACATCAGCCCTGCGGCGCATGCCGCCGCACGTGGCGAAGCGCCGCCAATACGGCCTGTGAGCGCTGAACCCGCAGTGCCCGTGCAAACATCCGAAGCCGTCGCGCGAGCCGACCGCGCGCAAGACGGGGATGCCTCTGCCACGGTAGCGGGCCAGGAAGCCGTGAAACGCTACCTCGAAAATGCGGCCAACCGACCCATCGGCCAGACCGATCCCTCGACGGTGCGAATTTCCGCCTGATTCCCGCTTGGTTTTATCTGGGCCGCTCGCGGCCTTTGGCGCCCTGTCCGCGACGGCTATAATCCGTTGCGGGAAGTTCGCCAGGCAATCGCTGCGCACGAGTTGCGCGGAGGAAAGTCCGGGCCCCGCAGAGCAGGATGCCGGCTAACGGCCGGGCGCCGCGAGGTGACGGAAAGTGCAACAGAAAACATACCGCCGATGGCCTGCGCAATGCGGGATCAGGCAAGGGTGAAATGGCGGGGTAAAAGCCCACCGCGGGACTGGCGACAGTTTCGGCACGGCAAACCCCATCCGGGGCAAGGCCAAATAGGGGGGCATGGCGTGGCTCGCGCCGCCTCCGGGTAGGCCGCTGGAGCGCCACGGCAACGTGGCGCCAAGATGAATGATTGCCCGATGTCCTTCGGGACATTCGACAGAACCCGGCTTATCGGCGAACTTCCCGCTTCGCCTTGCCGGTTTTTCACTCCACGCGGCGGACGGGAGGAGTCCCAAATGCTCTGATACCCGATTCCTGATCCCTGATTGCTGCGCCGTTTTGCGCCACAGGTGGGATAATCCGACGGTTTTTACCGTATACCCGTGGATGCTGCTTTGCCCGAATCTTTCCCCGCACCTGATCTCGCCGCGCTTGCACAGGCTCTTGGGCCGCTTGCGCCAGCTTTTGACATCCGCTGGCTGGAAGATTGCGATTCGACCAATTCCGTGCTGCTGGAAATGCCGCCGGAGGATGACGGCAAGGTGCATGTGCTTGCCGCTACCCGCCAGGCTGCCGGACGCGGACGGCGCGGGCGGCAATGGCTGGCCTGGCCGGGGGGCAGCCTCACTTTTTCCGTGCTGTGGCACTTTGTCCCGGCTTCGTCCGCGCCAGCCGGGCTGTCGCTGGCCGTCGGGCTGGCACTGGTGCGCGCGCTGGAAAAGCTCGGCGTAGCCGCAGTCGCGCTCAAATGGCCGAATGATGTACTCGTGCATGGCGCAAAGCTTGCAGGCGTATTGGTGGAATTGCTGCCGGGACGGCGTGCCGCGCCTGCGGCAGTAATCGGCATCGGCCTCAACTTGCGCTTGCCCGCCAACGCGATCATCCCCGGCCAGGCGGGCGGCGCTACCGATCTCGTCCGCGAAATGGGCGAGCCGCCCGCCCGCGAGCATCTGCTTGCCGCGATCCTCACTGAACTTCACCCAATGCTTGCCACTTACGAACGCGCCGGTTTCGGGTTGCTGAGAAACGCTTGGCAAAAGCGCAACGCTTTCGCCAACCTGCCGGTACAGGTGAACGGCGAAAGCGCGAATATTGCCGGAATCTGTCTGGGCGCGGATGAGGATGGCGCGCTACTCGTGCACACCGCCGCCGGGGTGCGCCGCATTCTCGCGGGCGAGGTCTCTCTGAGACTCGTATCATGATACTGCTGATCGACGCCGGTAATAGCCGCATCAAGTGGCGGCTTGTCGGTGAAAGCATTTCCGCTTCGGGAGCCTGCACACACGATGCTACCAGCGAGCTGGCGGCATGCATCGAAACGCCAGGCATCACCCGCGCGCTCGGCTGCAACGTTGCAGGCCCGGCTAAGGGCGACGCGCTGGCGGCGCTACTGGCCCGCCGGGGCCTCGCGCTGGAATGGATCAGCGCGGGCGCGCAACGGTGCGATGTACACAATATGTATATTTACCCGGCGCGGCTTGGCGCCGACCGATGGGCGGCGCTGATCGGCGCGCGCGGCATTCACTCCCACGGCGCGCTGGTGGTCATGGCGGGCACCGCGACGACGCTGGACATCCTGACCGCCGATGGCCGTTTCGTTGGCGGCCACATCCTGCCGGGAATGTCGCTGATGCGGATGGCGCTCGGCAACGGCACCGCGAAACTGCCGCCGATGGGCGGGCGGTACCGCACCCGGCCCCGTGACACCGCCGACGCTATTGTCTCGGGCTGCCTCAACGCGCAGGCAGGCGCTATCGAGCGCGTTTTCCGCCATATGGACGACCCGCGCGCCATTTGCCTGCTAAGCGGCGGCAGCGCCGACGAGATCGCACCCTTGCTCGATATTCCATTTCAACGGGTCGAAAACCTCGTTCTTGACGGTTTGCACCGAATCGCGCGGGCTACCTGACATATCATGACAACGCTACGTTTCCTTTTCATTCTTTTCCTGTTGCTCAACATCTTGATTTTTGCCGCCGCGCGCGGCTGGCTCGGCTTTACCCCGCAGCCCGACAAAACCGATCCGGAACGGATCAACAGACAGGTGCACCCGGAGCGCATCAAAGTTCTCAGCCAGATGCCGCCGAAGGCGCCCACGGCGGCAACCGAAGCGCCGCCGCCCCCCCCCCCGGCGCAGGTCCAAACATGCCTGGCATGGAGTGGACTCAGCGCCTCGCAGAATAACCGTCTGCTGTCACTGTTCCGTGCCGCAGGCATCCAGGCCAGGACGCGGGACATCGAAATACCGGCAGCCTGGAAAGTGCGCCTTCCACCCCTGCCCACCCGCGAAGCTGCCGAAATTCTGGCGGACAGCCTTGTCGATCTAGGCATCGAAAAAGAAACGCTTCTGGTCGAAGAAACCGGCCCCAGGAAATTCGCTATTTCGCTCGGCGTGTTCGCCAACAAGGCAAACGCCACGCGTTACCTCGAAACCATCAAGGCCAAGGGGCTTCACAACGCCGAAATCGAAACCCGCAGCACATCCGAACACCATATAGAGGCTACGACCGTCCTGGCGACAGCCGAGGCCATTCTTGTCGGGCAGTCTTTTGCCAAGCGCCACAGGCCATGCTTGCCATGACCGGACGCGCCCTCCGTATCGGCCTCACCGGCGGCATCGGCAGCGGCAAGAGCGCAGCGGCGGCGCGTTTCGCCAGACATGGCGTTACGATCATTGATACTGACGCCATCGCCCATGAACTGACCGTCCCGGACGGCGCTGCGCTACCCGCCTTGCGCGCCGCTTTTGGCAGCGCGGTCATTGCCGGAGACGGCGGACTCGACCGCGCCCGGATGCGCGCACTCGTCTTTGCCGACCCCGCCGAGCGCGTCCGCCTCGAAGCCATCTTGCATCCGATGATCGCTGCCGAAGGCCTGCGCCGCTGTGCCGCCGACACTCATCCTTACGTGATCGTCGATGTTCCCCTGCTGACCGAAACTGGACACTGGCGCGCCTGCTGTGACCGCGTCTGCGTGGTCGATTGCCCCCGCGAAACGCAGATTGCCAGGGTCGCGGAACGCAATGGCTATTTGCGCGCCGAAATCGAAGCCATCGTCGCCGCCCAGGCAAGCCGTGAGGCAAGATTCGCCATCGCCGACGACATCATCGACAATAGCGGCCCGCTCGACGCTCTCCACGCCCAGATCGACGCCCTCCACGAACGCTACAGCGCCCTCGCCAAGGCGGCCATGTCATGTTAGATGGGTGTGCGGTTTGTCCGCATTCTTCCTTGATCGCCAGAGTAGTCGTCAATATCATGCCCCCTGCGGCGCAGGCCGGAAAGGCCCCCGCAAAAAACAAGTAAAAAGATATTTACATTGCGGGCGATATTTCGCTAAGATGTAACTGTGCGTTACCGTCTCTTTCCCCTTCTGCTGGGCTTGTTATTATCCGCCCCCATAAGTGCGAACGCTGCGGAGTCTACGACTCTGGGCAACTTGGCACAAGCTACGGCTGCACGTTCTCAAGGCAACAACCGGGGTTCTGTGACAGTGGCCCGTGCCGCGCGCAGTGGCCCGGTGCTGGGTCTTGCGGTCGTTGCCGCGCTGAGCGCCACCCGCGCCGCCCGCAATCCGGTTCCTGTATTTACGCCTGGCGAGCTTTCCACACATACGCCAGTGGCGGTCGTTGCTGCCGCCAATACCTTGCTGAACACGGCAAAAACAACCTCGGTCGGCGCGTCCTTGCTCCCCGTGGTAACACCCACCTACGCTGCGGCGGTTACTTCCGCATCCAAGGCGGGACTCGGGCTATCGACAGCGGTACGGCACGCGCCGGGAGCGTCCGCCGTGCAAAGGCTGCTTGGCGAAGGGCTGATGTATATTGGCGTTCCCTATCGCTGGGGTGGCGTCTCCCCGATTACCGGGATGGATTGCAGCGGCCTCGTTCAACTGGTTTTCCGCAATGCCGTGGGAGTCAACCTGCCGCGTACCGCAATCGAACAGGCCACGCAGGGCAATCGCGTCAGCCTGCGTGATCTCAAGCCGGGCGATCTGGTGTTCTTCAACACTATTGGACGCAACATCTCCCATGTCGGCATCTATGTGGGAAATGGCAAATTCCTGAACTCGCCCACCACGGGCAAGTTTGTGCGTATCGACAAACTCTATTCCCGCTTCTGGGGCACACGCTACGTCACAGCCCGCCGCATCATCGACGACGCCAAGCAAAGCCCGTCCCCCCGGCTCGTTGCCAATAGCGAAGCGGTTTCGCCTTCGCTGCCGAACTGACCGACCCGCTCTCGAACAAGGCCGCTCACCGGCGACGGTGACGCTGTGTTTTTTCCGTACACGCCTTGCAGGCATCGCACTTTTCGCGGCTTGCGCGCTGGCCAAGCGCCTGCTGCAACGCGCACACCGAACGGCGACAGCATACGAAGCTCACTCCCGCGCGGCTGGCTGCGTCACGAAAGCTCTGCATGACGTTGTGGCTTAGAAAATCGGTAAACAGGATGACGATCCCTACTCCGGCTGGCAACGACGCCACACT
The DNA here is from genome assembly GCA_031258965.1 of Azoarcus sp. Lineage (GTDB taxonomy): Bacteria > Pseudomonadota > Gammaproteobacteria > Burkholderiales > Rhodocyclaceae > WRNU01. Next base: position 18,518 of record JAIRMC010000001.1, read on the forward strand.
GCGGCGCTGGTGACTGCTGTCCCGGCCACTGACGTGCGCTGCGATTCGTATACCAAACTGACGAAGGACTTCCGGGATGTTGCCGAGACGATCAGCGCCAACGATGAGCGCGTCCATTGTAGCGGGCGTGATGGCGACGGTAGCGGTAGTGGTCATGGGTATTTCCTTCAATGAGAACTTTTCTCAAATTATGGACATAAACCTGCCATTTTGCAAATGATAATTTTTTACATTTTTAGATCACATTCTTTTAGATCACATTCCCTGCCTGCCATGCGATTCATCCCTGCCTCAGCCCGTTACAATCCCGCAGCATGGCCCCGAAAATAATCCCTTGGCTCGGCACAATCGCCGACTTTCCCGCCATCGATCCGGCCCTTGGCACGCCCGAAGGCCTCGTCGCCGCAGGCGGCAAACTCTCTCCCGAATGGCTGCTTGCCGCCTACCAGTGCGGCATCTTCCCGTGGTTCAACGAGGGCGATCCCATTTTGTGGTGGAGTCCGAACCCGCGCCTTGTGCTTTTCCCGCCAGAAATCCGCATTCGTCGCTCATTGCGCAGGGCGCTGCGGCAACAACGCTTTGAAGTTCGCGTCGATACCGATTTTCCCGCCGTGATCGCCGCCTGCGCCGCGCCACGCAAGTCCGGTGACGGCACATGGATCGTCCCGAGCATGCAAACCGCCTATATTGAAATGCACGAACTCGGTTACGCTCACAGTATCGAATGCTGGCGTGACGGGCAATTGGCGGGCGGGCTTTATGGTATGGCGCTTGGACGTGTTTTTTTCGGCGAATCAATGTTCTCGCACGAAACCGACGCGTCCAAGGTTGCCCTCGTCCACCTGGCGAATCTGCTCGAAACAAAAGGCTTTGCCATGATCGACTGTCAGATGACAACTTCTCACCTTCTCTCGATGGGCGCGCGTGAAATCGCTCGCAGCCAATTTCTTGCCCTGCTCGAACAATGGGCGCCCAAAGGAGATGAGCCACCCCGGCGCTGGTATTCCGGGCAAGCACGACCCGCCAGCCAGGGAACCCATGCGCCATAGCGACGATTTCACCCCGATCCATTTCTATGCTACCGCGCCTTGTACGTGCTCTTATCTGCCCGAGCGCGCGGCGCGCTCGCAAGTCGCGTTCACCAAAGTCATCGAATCCCCCGGCGAAATTCCGGAGACTGCCCGCGACGCCGATCTTGCCGCTGCCTATGGCGTACTCGTCCAACACGGTTTCCGGCGTAGCGGCACCTTTGTTTACCGTCCGCACTGCGACGAATGCGATGCTTGCGTGCCCGTGCGCCTGCCCGTGCAGCGTTTCGTCCCCGACCGCAGCCAACGCCGGGCCATGCAGCGTCACGCTAACCTCAGCGCCCGCGATTATCCGCCGACCTTCCTGGAAGAACATTTCCTCCTTTATCGGCGCTATCTTCTCAGCCGTCATCCACGGGGCGGAATGGACGACGACAGCCGCGAACAGTATCGCCAATTCCTGTTGCAAAGCCCGGTCGATACCTTTCTCGTCGAATTCCGAGACGAGAAAACTCTGCGCATGGTCAGCGTCATCGACCGGCTGTCAGACGGGTTTTCCAGCGTTTATACGTTCTACGATCCCGATTTGCCGCGTGCTTCGCTTGGCACTTACGGCGTACTTTGGCAAATCGAAGCTTGCCGCCAGCTACGGCTGCCCAATCTTTACCTTGGATACTGGATCGCCGAAAGCCGCAAGATGGCATACAAAATCCGCTTCCGCCCGATAGAAGGCTATCTCGACGGGCAATGGCGCGAGTTTGAATCCGGTGAGGCGTGAATCCAGGACATGAGCAGGCGCTTCACTCTTTCTGCGCGAGTTTGAGCCAGGTCGACACGACTGTGTCGGGATTGAGCGAGATGGTCTGGATGCCTTCCCGCATCAGCCAAGCGGCAAAATCAGCATGATCGGACGGCCCCTGACCGCAGATGCCGACGTATTTCCCGAGCCGGTTGGCGGTTTGGATGGCTTGCGACAGCAGTATCTTGACAGCTGGATCGCGCTCGTCGAAGGCGTGGGCGACCAGCCCCGAATCCCGATCCAACCCCAGGGTAAGCTGGGTCAGGTCGTTGGAACCGATGGAAAAGCCGTCGAAATGCTGGAGGAACTGTTCGGCCAGCAGGGCATTGGACGGAATCTCGCACATCATGATGAGCTTGAGGTCGTTTTCGCCCCGCCGCAGGCCATGTTCGGCCAGCAAGTTCACCACCCCTTCGGCTTCGGCAAGGTTGCGCACAAAGGGGATCATGATCTGTACGTTGGTGAGACCGATCACGCCTCTCACCTTTTTCATCGCCTCGCATTCAAGCTCGAAGCAGTCGCGGAAGCTGGCGGCGATGTAGCGCGATGCGCCACGAAAACCGAGCATGGGGTTTTCTTCTTCCGGCTCATAGAGCGAACCGCCCAAAAGCTTGCGGTATTCGTTCGATTTGAAATCGGACAGGCGCACGATTACCGGCTTGGGGTAGAAGGCGGCGGCGATAGTGGCGACGCCCTCGGCAAGCTTGTCGATAAAGAACTGGCGCGGGTCGGCGTAGCCGCATGCGCGCCGGAGAATGTCTTCGCGTAGTGAAACCGGCACCTGGTCGATTTCGAGAATCGCCTTAGGGTGGATGCCGATCATGTTGTTGATGACGAATTCCAGCCGCGCCAGTCCGACCCCGCCGTTGGGAATCTGGGCAAACTCGAAGGCAAGCTCGGGATTGCCCACGTTCATCATGATCTTGACCGGCAATTTGGGCAGATTGCCCATGTTGGTGGACGTAATCTCGAATGCAAGCTTGCCGCGATAGACGTAGCCGGTGTCGCCCTCGGCGCAGGAAACAGTGGCTTCGTCGCCCTCGGCAAGCAATTCGGTGGCGTTGCCGCAACCGACGATGGCGGGAATGCCCAGTTCCCGCGCGATGATCGCAGCATGGCAGGTGCGTCCGCCGCGATTGGTGACGATGGCGCTGGCGCGCTTCATGACCGGCTCCCAGTTCGGGTCGGTCATGTCGGTGACGAGGATGTCACCCTCCTGGACGCGGCTCATCTCGGAGGCATCGGCCACGATCCGCACCGTTCCCGCGCCGATCTTCTGGCCGATGGCCCGGCCCCGGATGATGGCATCGCCGTTTTCCTTGAGGCGGAATTTTTCCATCACCAGTCCGGCACTCTGGCTTTTCACCGTCTCGGGGCGTGCCTGGAGGATGTAAAGCTTGCCGTCCTCGCCGTCCTTGCCCCATTCGATATCCATCGGACGGCCATAATGCCTTTCGATAATGACGGCATAACGCGCCAGTTCCAGCACATCCTCGTCGGACAACGCGAAACGGGCGCGGTCGGCTTCGGGCACGTCCAGCGTACGCACAGACCGGCCCGCCTCCCGGGTATCCGCAAAAACCATCTTGATGAGCTTGGAGCCGAGATTGCGTCGCACCACCGCCGGACGGCCCTGCGCGAGCATCGGCTTGTGAACGTAGAATTCGTCGGGATTCACGGCGCCTTGCACCACGGTTTCGCCAAGGCCGTAGGAAGCAGTGACGAACACCACGTCCTTGAAACCGGATTCGGTATCCAGCGAGAACATCACCCCGGAGGCGCCCGTGTCGGAGCGCACCATGCGCTGCACTCCCGCCGAAAGCGCCACTTCGGCATGGGTATAGCCCTTGTGCACACGGTATGCGATGGCACGGTCATTGTAGAGCGAGGCGAAAACCTCTTTCATCGCGTGCAGGATATTGTCGTAACCGTGGATATTGAGGAAGGTTTCCTGCTGCCCGGCGAAAGAAGCGTCTGGCAAGTCTTCGGCGGTGGCGGACGAGCGTACCGCGAAACTGCTCTCGTCCGCGCCAGCGGCGATGCGGTCGTAAGCGGCCTTGATCTCGGCCTCGAATCCGGGCGGGAACGGCGTATCGACGATCCACTGACGGATTTGCGCGCCGGTGCGGGCGAGCGCCTCGACATCGTCGACATCGAGCGCATCGAGCGCGGCGTTGATCCGTTGCGACAGCCCCTCATGAGCCAGGAACTCGCGGAACGCCTCTGCCGTGGTGGCAAAGCCGCCCGGCACGCGCACGCTCGACGGCAACTGGCTGATCATCTCGCCAAGGGAGGCATTCTTGCCGCCAACCTTGTCGACATCGGACATGCGTAGCTCTGAGAAGGGAATGACGTAACGGGGCATGGCTGGCTTCCGGAATTCGGTCAGAAAAAGCAAAATGTGGATTCTACGGGAAAGGCCACGCGCACGCGCAACAGGGTTTGCCCCAATATTCGTCATTTTGCCACCCGGTTTTCTCCCGGCCCTTTTCAACCGCAATCAGGTCAAACCGAATCCATGAACGACCTTTCGATCCGCACGGTTTTTTTCGTCTCCGATGGCACAGGCATTACCGCCGAGACTCTCGGCCACAGCTTGTTGGCACAATTCCCCGATACACGATTTCATCAAGTGCGCATGCCTTTCGTCGACAACGTCTCCAAGGCGCGGGATTGCGCCCGCCAGATTCTCGAAACCGCCCGCAATACCGGGCGCCGCCCCATCGTCTTCAGCAGCCTGGTCAATCCGGAAACCGTCACGGCGCTGCGCGAGGCGCATGGCAGCGCGCTCTTCCTCGACCTTTTCGAGCGTTTCATCGGGCCGCTGGAAAGCGAATTGGGGCAACACTCCACCCATACCGTCGGGCGCTTCCATGGCGTTGCCGAAAGCAACGACTACAAAAAACGCATTGAAGCGATCAATTTCGCCATGACGCACGACGATGGCGTCTCCAGCGCCGCCGATCTCATCAAGGCCGACGTGATCCTCGTCGGCGTTTCGCGTTCCGGCAAAACGCCGACGAGCCTGTACCTGGCCATGCAATTCGGCGTCAAGGCCGCCAACTACCCGCTGATTCCCGAAGATTTCGAGCGCAACAAACTGCCCGGCGAGTTGCACAGCTATCGCGGCAAACTTTTCGGCCTCACGATCGCCCCCGAGCGGCTGGCGCAAATCCGCCAGGAACGGCGGCCCAATAGTCATTACGCCAGTATTGAAAATTGCCGCTACGAAATCGAGGCCGCGCAAAAACTGATGCGCCGCGAAAATATCCGCTGGCTCGATTCGACCGCCAAATCCATCGAGGAAATCTCCGCCACCATCATGCAGACAGTGCGGATTGAAACGGAATTCTGACCCGCGCCGCCATACCTGCGCAAACTCAATCCGCGTCGATCCGGTTGTCGTGAAGATTGCGATATGAATCCCGGAATAGCGCATCGACCTGCTCGGCATCAGGCTCCGGCGTTATCAGGCTCACCAGCGGCACAATCACCAACCCCGCTAGCATTGCCAGCGCCCCGGCGTTGATTGGCGAGGCGATGTAATGCCACACCATGTTGGAACACACCAGCGCCAGCGCGAAAACAAAACAGGCCCAAACGCTCGCCGTGGTGGTGCGCTTCCAGTAAAGCCCGTAAAGAAAAGGCGCAAGGAAAGACCCCGCCAGCGCCCCCCAACTGATCGACATGAGTTGTGCGATGAAAGTCACCGACGAGTTGTATTGCACAAGAGCAATGAAGCCTGAAACAAGCACGAATCCGATGATCAACATCCTGATTGCGATAAGCTGGAGCTTTACGTTCATATCCCGAATGAAATTGCCCTTGAGAAAATCAATCGTCAGGGTAGAACTCGAAGTCAGCACGAGCGAACTCAGGGTCGACATCGAAGCACTCAGGACAAGCACGACTGTCAGGCCGATGAGCATGTCCGGCATGCTCGCGAGCATGGACGGTATCACGGAGTCGTAAACTGGCGTACCGGCGGCGGTATGGCTGACCCGATCCGCCACCAATCGCCCGAAACCGCCCAGGAAATAGCTGCCGCCCGCTACGACCAGCGCGAACAGCGTCGAAATGATGGCCCCGCGCTTGATCGCGTCGCTGCTTTTGATGGCATAGAACTTCTGCACCATCTGCGGCAATCCCCAGACGCCGAGCGAGGTGAGGATGAGCACGCCCGCCAAGTTGAAAGGATCCGGCCCGAAAAACGACACGAAAGCACCCTGCATGCCCGCCGTGCCTGGGACATCGTTGGGCACTTGCGAGAGCGTGATCGCCGCCTGGGTGAAACCGCCGTGGCCGCCCAGCACCGCGACGATGACGGCGACGATGCCGAACAACATGACGCAGCCCTGTACCAGATCGTTAACAGCAGTCGCCATGTACCCGCCGAGCACCACGTAGATGCAGGTCAGAACCGCCATGGCGACGATGCACCACTCATAGGGCGCGCCGAACGCCATGTCAAAGAGACGAGAAAGACCGTTATAGACGCTGGCCGTGTAGGGAATGAGAAAAATGAAAATAATCACTGCCGCCGCAATGCGCAGCCAACGGCTCGAAAAGCGGGCGCCGAAAAATTCAGGCATGGTCTGCGCCCGCAGATGATGCGTCATCGCCCGCGTGCGCGCCCCCAGCACATACCAGGCAAGCAGGCTGCCGACGAAAGCATTGCCAAGCCCGATCCACACCGCCGCCATGCCGTATTTCCATCCGAACTGACCGGCGTAGCCAATGAAAACCACCGCCGAAAAATACGACGTGCCATAGGCGAAAGCGGAAAGCCACGGTCCGACCTTGCGCCCGCCCAACACGAAACCATCAATATCGGTGGCGCTTTTCCGAGTATGGAACCCGATATAGACGGTGACGGCAAAAAAGGCCATCATCATGAGAAGCTTGAGGAACATAGCGTAAGCGCCAACGTCGGAAAGAGGAAAAGAAATACAGAAAATCTGCCGATTGTATCCCCGATACGTCGAATGCGCCAAAAGCGCCCGCAAGACAGCTTCAAGCAGGCGCGACAAGGGGCTGGCGCGCCGAAAGGCCGCTTGGCATACCCTCGTAGCGATCTGCGCACCCGTCTGGTCATGTCTGATGCGGGGTGGGCGGACGGCCGGGGGATCGGTTATCATCGCGCTTTCCCGCAGCACAGTTCTCATGACCAAATACGTCTTCGTTACCGGCGGTGTCGTATCCTCGCTCGGCAAAGGTATCGCGTCGGCCTCCCTCGGGGCCATCCTGGAGTCGCGCGGCATCCGCGTCACCCATCTCAAGCTCGACCCATACATCAATGTCGATCCGGGCACGATGTCGCCTTTCCAGCACGGCGAGGTGTTCGTTACCGAGGACGGAGCTGAAACCGATCTCGACCTGGGGCATTACGAACGTTTTTCCAGCGTCAGGATGTCGCGGCGGAACAACTTCACGACGGGACAAGTATATGATGCCGTGCTGAAAAAGGAGCGGCGCGGCGAATATCTGGGCAAGACCGTACAAGTGATTCCGCACATCACCGACGAGATCAAGGCCAAGATCAAGGCCGGAGCCGAGGGGGCCGAAGTGGCGATCGTCGAAGTTGGCGGCACGGTGGGTGATATCGAGTCCCTGCCGTTTCTCGAAGCCATCCGCCAGATGGGGTTGGAAGACGGGCGCGGCAATACCTGTTATATCCACCTCACGCTGCTGCCGTACATTCCGACCGCGGGCGAACTGAAGACGAAGCCGACGCAGCATTCGGTGAAGGAACTGCGCGAAATCGGCATCCAGCCCGACATCCTGCTTTGCCGCGCCGACCGCACGATGCCCGCCGAGGAGCGGCGCAAGATCGCGCTTTTCTGCAATGTGATGACCGAGGCGGTGATCGAGTGCGTGGATTCGGATTCGATCTACAAGATTCCCGGCATGCTGCACGAGCAGATGATCGACGAGATCGTTTGCCACAAGCTCGCCATCCTGGCGCGCGCCGCCGACCTCTCGATCTGGGACAAGCTGATCGAAGCGTTCGAACACCCGAAGGCGGCGGTCGACGTGGCCTTCGTGGGGAAATACGTCGACCTCATCGAATCCTACAAGTCGCTGATCGAAGCGTTCAACCATGCCGGGATGCACACCGGGGCGAAGGTGAACCTCCATTACATCGACGCGGAAGATATTGAAGCGCAAGGCTGCGGCGCGCTTGAAGGCATGGACGCCATCCTGGTGCCGGGCGGGTTCGGCAAGCGCGGCACCGAAGGGATGATGCTGGCGATCCACCACGCGCGCACGCACAAGGTGCCGTATCTCGGCATCTGTCTGGGCATGCAACTCGCGGTGATCGAATATGCGCGCAACGAGGCGAAGCTCGCTGGGGCGCACAGCACCGAACTCGACCCGGATACGCCGCATCCGGTCGTGGCGCTGATTACCGAATGGGTCGACCGTGAAGGCCGGATCGAGCGACGCGACGAGCGTTCCGATCTCGGCGGCACCATGCGGCTTGGCGCGCAACGCTGCCCGGTCGTCTCCGGCACGCTGGCGGCGGACATCTATGGCGAAGAAGTGAACGAACGTCATCGTCATCGGTACGAAGTCAACACTTTCTATGTTCCCCGGCTGGAAGCTGCCGGGTTGACGATTTCGGCGCGCACGCCGAACGAGAACCTGCCGGAGACCATGGAATTGCCGAAAGATCGGCATCCATGGTTTCTCGGCGTGCAGTTCCACCCCGAATTCACCTCCAACCCGCGCCATGGGCATCCGCTTTTCATTGCCTACGTCAAGGCTGCCCTGGCGCGGCGGGCACTTGGCGGAGCATAACGACGATGAAACTGTGCGGCTTCGAGGCCGGTCTTGACCAGCCTTTCTTCTTGATTGCCGGGCCTTGCGTGGCCGAATCGGCGCAGTTGTGCGTGGACGTGGCCGGGCGCATGCGGGAAATCTGCGTCGGTCTGGGTATTCCCTACATCTTCAAGGCGTCCTACGACAAGGCCAACCGCAGTTCGGGCAAAAGCTTTCGCGGGCACGGCATCGAGGCGGGGTTGAAGATACTGGCCGAAGTCAAGGCGCAACTTGGCGTGCCGGTACTGACCGATATCCATGCCGAAGCCGAGATCGCCGAGGCGGCAGCGGTAGCCGATGTGTTGCAAACCCCGGCCTTTCTCTGTCGCCAGACCGATTTCATCCATGCGGCGGCGGCGGCGGGCCGCCCGGTCAACATTAAAAAGGGCCAGTTCCTCGCGCCCGGCGACATGAAAAACGTCGTCGACAAGGCGCGGGAAGCCAACGGCGGCGCCGATGCCATCATGGTGTGCGAGCGCGGCGTCTCCTTCGGTTACAACAACCTCGTTTCCGACATGAGATCGCTGGCGATCATGCGTGAAACCGGCTGTCCGGTGGTGTTCGACGCCACCCACTCGGTGCAGTTGCCGGGCGGGCAGGGGACAGCTTCGGGCGGGCAGCGCGAATTCGTGCCGATACTGGCGCGCGCGGCGGTCGCGGTGGGAATCGCGGGGATCTTCATGGAAACCCATCCGAATCCCGATAAGGCGCTTTCCGACGGGCCGAACAGTTGGCCGCTCGGGCGCATGGCGGCGCTGCTGGCGACGCTGAAAGAACTCGACCGGCTGGCGAAATCCGCCTTACTCCTGGAGCAGCCAGACTGAGCGAGTCATCAATTCCCAAATCCAACAGGAACCAACCATGAGTGCAATCGTTGATGTGATCGCCCGCGAAGTTCTCGATTCGCGCGGCAACCCCACCGTCGAGGCCGACGTGCTGCTCGAATCCGGCGTCATGGGCCGCGCCGCAGTGCCCTCGGGCGCGTCGACCGGCTCGCGCGAAGCCATCGAACTGCGCGACGGAGATGTGGGCCGCTTCCTCGGCAGGGGCGTACTTCGCGCGGTCGAAAATGTGAACACCGAAATCTCGGAAGCGATCATCGGACTCGACGCCGAAGAGCAAACCTTCATCGACCGTACGATGATCGAACTCGATGCCACCGAGAATAAATCGCGCCTCGGCGCTAATGCCATTCTTGCCGTGTCGATAGCCGTGGCCAAGGCCGCCGCCGAGGAAGCCGGGCTGCCGCTTTACCGCTATTTCGGCGGCGCAAGTCCGATGGTGATGCCGGTGCCGATGCTGAACGTCATCAACGGCGGCGCGCACGCCAATAACCGGCTCGACATCCAGGAATGCATGATTTTGCCGGTGGGTGCGAAAAGCTTCCGCGAGGCCCTGCGTTGCAGTGCGGAAATTTTCCAACATCTGAAAAAAATCCTCGACAGAAAAGGCTTTTCGACCACGGTGGGCGATGAGGGCGGCTTTGCCCCGAACGTCTCCGGCACGGGAGAGGCGCTGAAGCTGATCCTTGAAGCGGTTGCCGCCGCCGGCTATGAGCCGGGCCGCGAAGTGCTGCTGGCGCTCGATTGCGCAGCCTCGGAGTTCTACAAAGACGGTAAATACGAACTGAAGGGTGAGGGGCTGACGCTCGATGCGCGGGATTTCATCGACTACCTTGCCGATCTCATCGACAAATTTCCCATCGTTTCCATCGAGGACGGCATGGCCGAGGGCGACTGGGAAGGTTGGAAACTGCTCACCGAGCGCTTGGGCAAGAAAGTGCAGCTCGTCGGCGACGACCTTTTCGTGACCAACACCCGGATTCTCGAACAGGGCATCGCCAGGGGCGTCGCCAATTCGATTCTGATAAAAATCAACCAGATCGGCACCTTGACCGAAACCTTCGCCGCAGTCGAAATGGCCAAGCTCGCTGGTTATACGGCAGTCATCTCGCATCGCTCGGGCGAAACCGAAGACAGCACCATTGCCGACATCGCCGTGGGTTTGCGCGCACAGCAGATCAAGACCGGCTCGCTGTCGCGCTCCGACCGCATCGCCAAATACAACCAGTTGCTCCGCATCGAAGAAGAACTTGGCGATTTGGCGCACTATCCGGGGCGGCGCGCGTTTTACAATTTGCGCTAACATAGGATGGCGCTGGCGGGGCAGCCCGCCAGCGCCATCTTTTTCCTGAGCAGTTTCGTATGCGCTGGCCCATCGCAATCCTTATCGGACTAGTCATTGTTTTGCAGTACCCCTTATGGCTGGGCCGTGGCGGATGGTTGCGCGCCTGGGAACTCAAAAAAGAACTGCAAACGCAGCGCGAGCGCAATCAGGAACTGGAAAACCGCAATGCCAGCCTCGATGCCGAAGTGGACGACCTCCAGACCGGAGCCGATGCCATCGAAGAGCGGGCGCGTTACGACCTGGGGCTGGTGCGTCCGGGGGAGATTTTCGTACAGGTGCCGCGCACCACGACTTCGCCCAGGATATTGATACCTGCTCCCACCGCCGAGCCGCCGTTGGTTCCGGACGATCCCGGCCTGCGGTGACTGCGAGCCGCCTCACAATGTTTCCAGGAACGTAAGCAAAGCCTCGCCAGGGTTTTATTTCCGCCAGAAATGGTCAACAATGACGTCTATTCCAAACGTCATTCGTGAGGCAGCTATTGTGAAAAGCAACATGATCCTTGTGGGCCTGCCTTCCTGCGGGAAAACAACGCTTGGAAGGCAGGCGGCGGAAATATTTGGAATGGATTTCGTCGACACGGATGAAATGATCCTGGCAGGCTTGAAAAAAGAAAATCTATCCCCGGCGAAAATATTTACCCTTGCTATGCAAAGAGGCTTCTGCCGGGTACAGCACGAAGTTATCGAGAATCTGCGCGCGATCCAGAAACCGGCGATCATCTCAACGGGTGCGGAAGCGTCCTTGTCGCAAGAACACGTCCAGGTTTTGCGCGAAATCGGTGTCATCGTCCATATCCTTCGTGATCCCGATATCGTCATGAATTGCATGCGCAACAGGCCAGCCAGGGAAAGAGGACTGCAACTCGTCAACATGGACACGGGGAAAAAAACAATGCTCGACGAGTCGTGCCTGGAGAGCTATCTGGACTGCGCGCCCTGGTATCGCGATATTGCCGACATCATTATCGAAAACAATGGGGATATTTCCGAGGGGCTGGATGCCTTGGTGAAAGCGATTCGGGCCTATCGTTCCGGCGCCCTCGTTCAATAATGGGGTTTCGTGGAGCGGGCGGTTTACCAAGTGCATGGGACGCGGCTGTCAGGCCGGGCGCGCTGCGTTGCCGTTGATACGCCGAGGTCGCCAGGCGCAGGTGTCATGACATCTGGCCACGGACAGGGCGCAGGTCACGGACGGGACGTAACAACCCGTAAGTTGCACACGGATTCCGCCTTGCAGGGTGGAAAATACGGCCCGTGCACGCCTCGGGAAAATCCAGGGGTTGCCCGCGCGCGCAGTCAAGCAAAAAAAGCAGAAAGTTTCCCGAAAAACGATTTCAGGATAAACAATGATGTTCAACCCAACCCGCGAACAAGTTCGAGATTTTTTTGTCGGCGCCTGGCGCAAACATCGGAACCAGGAAGTGCTCAGCGCACTCGAAACGATTGCTGCCGGTATTGTGCTGGAGCATCCCGAATATCATGATCTGCTCGCCAGCGTCGATGTCCTGGCGCGTGAATTTCCTCCGGAAAATGGCCAAACCAACCCTTTCCTGCATCTGTCCCTGCATCTGGCGATTGAAGAGCAAATATCCATCGACCAGCCTCATGGCATCCGTGCCGCGTTCGAGGTTCTGTGTCGCCAGCGTGGCGGACACCATTTCGCCATGCATGAGTTGCTCGACTGCCTTGGCGAGACGATGTTCCAGGCATTGCGCGACGGTACGCCGCCCGACCGCGGCGCATATATCGACAGCGTCCGCCGCCGTGCGGGCATGCCCCCCATCCAGCATTGAACCGCCAAATCACAAGACGGAAATGCTGCAATGTTGAAGAATTTGTTTCGCCGCCTGTTCCAGCGTTCACCCCCTCCCGGAAGGAAGGTATCCGCCGGGGAAACGCTGCCCGCCGCGTTCGATATGCTCAACCAGCAGGCCCCCTTGCTTCGGGATGTATCGGCGGCGGCACAGGCGTCGGCGGCAAACGACGGAGATGCGCACAAGATCGGCGCCGCCATCATCTGCCGCGAAGCCGTCCTGAACCGGCAGCAGAAAATCGCGGGCTATCAATTCATGCTCCAAGACGCGATGCACGCAAACATCCGACCGCAAAGCAAGCGAATTTTGCGCCTGTATGCCGAGGTGCTGGTGCAGAACATCGTGCGCGCCAATATCGGGCAGCTTCTCGGGTATCGCATCGCGTTCATCGAGGTGCCGGATTTTTTCCTCGATCATCCCGATCTGAGGCAGCTTCCGGCGGCCAACACGTTCTTCATCCTCAAACCCGTGGAAAAGGAGAGCGGTGTGCCAGTCAAGGAACTGGTCGATAACATCAGGACGCTGCGCGCGACGGGTTATCGTATTGGCATTCCCGATCCGGTGGCGATTCCCGCTTATTTTCATCTAATAAACGAAATCGACCTGGTTTGCCTACAGGGGCTGCATCTCGATATCGAGCACGGCATGAAACTCGTCAGGCATATCCTGAAAATAGCGCCGCACGCGGGTTTGCTGGTGCGCAACCTGCCCGCCGAGGAAGATTTTGATTTCTGCTTCAAGATCGGCGCCACCCTGTTCCAAGGCCCCTTCATCACCAACCGCGAAAGCTGGACAGGGCGCAATCTCGGCCCCGGTTATTCGCACTTGACCATGTTGCTCAACAAGTTGCGCCAGGATGCCGACACGCGAGAAATTGTCGCGTTGCTCAAGCAGGATGGGGCGATCACCCTGCGTTTGCTGCGCTACATCAACTCGGCGGCCACGGGGTTGCGCGAACACGTCTCCTCGATTGAACGCGCGCTGGTCTTGCTTGGGCGCGCGCCGCTGCGGCGCTGGCTGGCCTTGATGTTATGCGCCAGCAACCGCAACCAGCCGCGCGCGGGCGCGGTGCTCGAAGCGGCGCTGGTGCGGGCGCGCACCATGGAGTTGATCGCCACGTCGCGCCCGCCGCTCGAACGCGAGGCAATGTTCCTGACCGGCCTGTTGTCGCTGATCGACGTCATCCTGCAACAACCGCTAGATCACGCGCTGGCGTCGCTGAACATCGACTCCGCGATCCAGGATGCCATCCTGGACAGCACCGGCCCCTACGCCGCCACGCTGGCGCTGGCGAAAGCGTGCGAGCACATGGAAGTGGGCAGCATCGTTTCCATTGCCACGGCCTGCGGCATCGACCCCGAGCAGGCGTCCATCTGGTATATGGACGCCCTGGCGTGGACGCTGACCCTGCAACAAGAAGACGCTGACTGATTTTCCGTGCGCGCCCACGATCAAAACCTGCCGCGGGCCTTGCGCTCCGTCTTTCGTAGGTTGCGCCAAGCGGGTCATCCCATGGCCCAGATCGACAGGCCCATCGTGCCGCCACAATGCGCCACGGTACGACACTTGCGTGTGCGATAGCCTTGGCCGTGCAAGAACGGGCCGCCTCGGGTATGCTGCCATTCCCGTATTTCAGAGTGCTCCCCCCATGTCCCGATTCCTCTGCGGCCGCTTTGCGCTGGATCTTTCCGCGCCACGGATCATGGCGATCATCAACCTGACCGACGATTCTTTCTCCGGCGACGGACTGCGCGGCGATGTGGCGGCGGCTTTGCGGCGGGCAGAGAGGGCGTTGGAGGACGGGGCGGATTTGCTCGACATTGGCGCGGAATCGACGCGGCCCGGTTGCGATCCGACGCCCGAAGCGCGGGAGATCGAGCGCATTGTGGCAGCGGTCGAGGCGCTCTCCGGCCTTGGCGCGCCCTTGTCGGTGGATACGATGAAGCCTGCGGTGATGCGGGCGGCGCTGCGGGTCGGCGCCGATATGATTAACGACATCAACGGCTTTTCCGCGCCGGGCGCGGTGGATGCGGTGGCGGGCGGCGCTTGCGGTCTGTGCGTGATGCACATGCGGGGCGAGCCGCGAACGATGCAGCAAAACACGGTTTATGCCGACGTTGTCACCGAAGTGGCGGAGTGCCTCTCCGGACGGGTGGCGGCGCTCACGGCGGCGGGGGTGGCGCGCGAACGGATCGTGCTCGACCCTGGTTTCGGCTTTGGCAAGGACGTGGGCCACAATTACAGTATGCTCAAACACTTCGCCCGTTTTGCTGTGGAGGGTCTGCCGATACTGGCGGGCCTATCCCGCAAGTCGATGCTGGGCGCGATTACCGGAAAGGCCGTGGGCGAGCGT
Source organism: Azoarcus sp. (assembly GCA_031258965.1). Taxonomy (GTDB): domain Bacteria; phylum Pseudomonadota; class Gammaproteobacteria; order Burkholderiales; family Rhodocyclaceae; genus WRNU01. The sequence goes on from JAIRMC010000001.1 coordinate 33,523, forward strand.
CTCATCGCCAGCGTGACCGGCGCGGCGCTGGCCGTCGAGCACGGTGCGCGCATCGTCCGGGTACATGACGTGGCCGCCACGCGCGAGGCGCTGCAAATCTGGCGGGCGTGCGCGGAGGCGGCCTAAGGCGGGAATGCTCGGGTAAAACTGGATTTGCGCGGATTTGAAAGGGACGGGAAAATCCATGGGAACACGCAAGTATTTCGGCACAGACGGGGTACGGGGTCGCGTTGGCGAAGCGCCGATTACACCGGATTTCGTGATGCGCCTCGGTTATGCCGCCGGAGTGTCATTGGCGGCGCGCCATGATCTGCCTGCGGGCGAGCGTCCGGCGGTGCTGATCGGCAAGGACACGCGCATTTCAGGCTATATGCTGGAGGCCGCGCTGGAGGCCGGTTTCTCTTCCGCCGGGGTGGATGTAATGCTTGCTGGGCCGATACCCACGCCAGCGGTGGCTTATCTGACCCGCGCCCTGCGCTTGCAGGCCGGGGTAGTGATTTCGGCCTCGCACAACCCTTTTTTCGATAATGGCATCAAATTTTTTTCCGCGCACGGCACCAAGTTGCCCGATGCAGTGGAGGCCGACATCGAAGCGAGTCTGGACAAGGCAATGGTTTGTATGGAGGCTGCGCGTCTGGGTCGGGCACGGCGCATCGACGATGCCGCCGGGCGTTACATCGAATTTTGCAAGAGCACCTTTCCAACTGAATGCGATCTGCGCGGCCTGAGAATTGTAGTGGATTGCGCCCACGGCGCGGCTTATCACATTGCCCCCAAAGTGTTCCACGAGTTGGGCGCGGAGGTGATCGAAGTGGGCGCGCATCCCAACGGCTTGAACATCAACGACGGCGTGGGCGCGACGAACCCGGAATCCTTGCGCCAGGCCGTGCGGGCGCATGCGGCGGATTTCGGCGTCGCGCTGGACGGCGACGGCGACCGCCTCATCATGGTCGACCGCCTGGGTGATATTTACGACGGCGACAAATTGCTTTATGTAATCGCTGTGGCGCACAAACGCCAGGGCCGGGGCGGCGGCGTGGTCGGCACCCAGATGAGCAATCTCGGTTTCGAGCATGCGATTGCACGGCTCGGGCTGCCGTTCGCGCGTGCGAGAGTCGGTGACCGCTATGTGCTGGAGTTGTTGCACGAAAAAGGTTGGCGTATCGGGGGGGAAAACTCGGGCCATATCATTTGCCTGGATTGTCACACCACCGGCGACGGCATTATCTCGGCCCTGCAAGTGCTGGCGGCGTTGCGTAAGAACGGACAAACCCTGGGAGAGGCGTGCGCCGATCTAGTGTTTTATCCGCAATGGCTGTTGAATGTACCGATGCCCGCCGGTTTCGACTGGCAGGCGGACGCGGGCATCACTGCGGCGCGGGATGCCGCTGCGCGGGAGCTGGGCGATGAGGGGCGTATTTTGCTGCGCCCCTCGGGCACGGAGCCGCTCTTGCGCGTGATGGTGGAAGGCCGCGATGACGCCAAGGTAGAGCGGCTGGCGCGGGAGATAGCGGCCGTGGCTGCGGCGACATCGCGCTGAAGTGGCGTTTGGCGGCGGCAAGACCCGTGGCGTCATGCGCCCCATGGATTGCTCCGCTTCGCTCTCGATGACGGTTGACTTGATCCGCGTTTCCCGTGCCGGGGTGCTCGTCTTTGGCGCAAAACAGAACCTCGCAACATTTCGCGTTACATGCGCTTGCAATCCTTCCGTCTCCACAGCTATAATCCGCCGCTTTTCCGGGTCGCCCCCGCCAAGGGCGGCCCATCATCAAGGTACACCGCCAGCCAATCGAAGCTGGCGATGAGGAGAACAACATGAGTCTAGGCCTTGTCGGGCGCAAGGTCGGCATGACTCGCATCTTTGCCGAGGATGGCGCGTCCATCCCGGTCACGGTGCTTGACGTGTCCGACAATCGCGTGTCCCAGATCAAGACGGATGGCGTCGACGGCTATGCCGCAGTGCAGGTCGCTGCCGGCAGGCGTCGCGCCAGCCGCATCGGTAAGGCGCTGGCGGGACATCTCGCCAAGGCGGGGGTCGAACCCTGCCGTCTGCTGCGCGAGTTCCGCATCGAAGCCGGCAGCCTTGCCACCCTGAAGGCGGGCGATGCCATCGGCGCCGATATTTTCGCCGTCGGCCAGAAGGTCGATGTTACCGGCATCACCATCGGCAAGGGTTTTTCCGGTCCGCAGAAACGCCACAATTTTGGTTCGCAACGCGCTAGTCACGGCAATTCGGTGTCGCACAACGCGCCGGGTTCCATCGGTATGGCGCAAGACCCAGGCCGGGTGTTTCCGGGTACGCGCATGTCCGGCCAGTACGGCAACGTGCAACGCACGACACAGGGGCTTGAGGTGGTGCGCGTCGATGCCGAACGCCAGTTGCTGCTGGTGAAGGGCGCGGTGCCGGGCGCGAAAGGCGGTGATGTGGTCATCCGCCCCGCGATCAAGGCGTAAGGGGGGACGATATGGAATTGAAACTCCTGAATGCCGAGGGCCAGGAAGCTTCGACGCTACAGGCGTCCGATACGCTGTTTGGCCGGGATTACAACGAGGCGCTGGTTCATCAGGTCGTGACCGCCTATCTGGCGAACGCCCGTTCCGGCAACCGCGCCCAGAAAACCCGCGCCGAGGTGTCGCACTCGACGAAGAAGCCTTTCCGCCAGAAGGGTACGGGCAATGCCCGTGCCGGGATGCGGGCCAGTCCGCTGTGGCGCGGAGGCGGTCGGATTTTTCCGAACAGGCCGGACGAGAATTTTTCGCAGAAGCTCAACCGCAAGATGTATCGCGCCGGGGTGGCATCCATCCTGTCGCAGCTCGTGCGCGAGGATCGCCTCGCGGTGGTTGAAGATTTCCGGGTCGACGCGCCGAAAACGCGGCTGCTCGTGCAGAAGCTCAAGAGTCTGAAGCTGGATTCGGCGCTTGTGATTACCGACAGCGTGGATGAGAACTTGTTTTTGTCCTCGCGCAATCTGTACGACGTGCTGGTGCTCGATGTGAATGAGACCGACCCGGTTTCGCTGGTGCGCTTTCCGAAGGTGCTCGTCACCAGGGAGGCGCTTGCCAGGATGGAGGAGGCGTGGCAATGAGCACTGTAAGCCGGGAGCGTTTGTTGCAGGTGTTGCTCGCTCCGCAGATCTCGGAAAAGGCGACCTGGGTCGCCGACAAGCACGGACAGGTTATTTTCAAGGTCGCTCCCGATGCGACGAAGCCGGAGGTGAAGGCCGCGGTCGAAGCGTTGTTCAAGGTCGATGTCGAGTCGGTGCAGGTACTGAACGTCAAGGGCAAGGAAAAGCGCAGGGGCCGTATCGCGGGCAGGCGCAAGGGCTGGAAGAAGGCTTTTGTGAGCCTCAAGTCCGGTCAGGAAATCAATTTCGCGGGCGGGGAGTAAGCAGTCATGGCATTGGTAAAACTCAAGCCCACTTCCGCTGGCCGCCGTTCGATGGTCAAGGTGGTCAATCCGGGGCTGCACAAGGGCCGTCCGGTCGACGCGCTGATCGAGAAGAAAACCAGCAAGGCCGGGCGTAATCATTCCGGTCGCATCACGGTGCGCCACCAGGGCGGCGGGCACAAGGCCCATTACCGGGTGATCGACTTCCGCCGCAACAAGGATGGCATCCCCGCGAAGGTCGAGCGTATCGAGTACGACCCGAACCGTTCGGCGAACATCGCGTTGCTGCTCTATGCGGATGGCGAGCGTCGTTATATCGTCGCGCCGCGCGGCGTCGAAGCCGGGCAAACGTTGCTGAGCGGCGCCGAAGCGCCGATCAAGCCCGGCAATGCGCTGCCGATCCGCAATATCCCCGTCGGTTCGACAATCCATTGCATCGAGATGCAGCCCGGCAAGGGCGCGCAGCTCGCCCGCGCGGCGGGCGCTTCGGTGCAATTGCTCGCCCGTGAAGGCAGCTATGCGCAACTGAGGCTACGCTCCGGCGAAATCCGCCGCGTGCATGTCGAGTGCCGCGCCACCATTGGCGAGGTCGGCAACGAGGAACACGGTCTGCGCAAGATCGGCAAGGCGGGCGCCAACCGTTGGCGCGGTATCCGCCCGACGGTGCGCGGCGTGGTCATGAATCCGGTCGATCACCCGCACGGCGGCGGCGAAGGCCGAACCGGCGAGGGCAGGGTGGCGGTCAGCCCGTGGGGCACGCCGACCAAGGGGTATCGGACGCGCAACAACAAGCGCACCGATGCGATGATCGTGCAGCGTCGTCACAAGCGTTAAGGGTAAGGGGTAACAGATGGCACGTTCTATCAAGAAAGGCCCGTTTGTCGACGCTCACCTTCTGAAGAAGGTCGATGCCGCGCGGGCGAGCAACGACAAACGCCCGATCAAGACGTGGTCGCGGCGCTCCACCGTCCTGCCCGACTTCGTCGGCCTGACGATTGCTGTTCACAATGGCCGCCAGCATATTCCGGTCTATGTTTCCGAAAACATGGTCGGTCACAAGCTCGGCGAATTCGCGCTGACGCGGACTTTCAAGGGGCACGCCGCCTCGAAGAAAGCCAAGAA
>JAIRMC010000013.1 GCA_031258965.1 Azoarcus sp.
GGCGGCCTTCGACCTGCAACTGAACCCGGCCAATCCCGGTTTCAGTTTTCACAGGCTTGACCGGGCGCGGGACAAGTATTTCTGGTCGGTACGGGTTGGCCGCGATATTCGCCTGATCGTGCATCGCACGAATGAAAGTTTGCTGTTGTGCTATGTCGATCATCACGACAAGGCTTACGAATGGGCGGAAAAACGTCGGCTGGAGACGCATCCAGACACCGGCGCGGCGCAGATGGTGGAAATCCGCGAACGAGTGGAGGAAATCCGTGTGCCCTCTGCGGCGGTTTCTGCAAAGGGCGGGTTGTTCGATGCCTGGAAGGATGCGGAATTGCTCGCTTTTGGCGTACCGCGGGAATGGCTGGCGGATGTCCGCGCGGCGGATGAAGATTCCTTATTGGAATTGGCGGGGCATCTGCCGCAGGAAGCGGCGGAAACGCTGCTGGAGCTGGCAACCGGCGGCCAGCCGCAAGTGCCCGGCATGGCTTCGCATGCCGATCCATTCCTGCATCCAGACGCGCGGCGGCGTTTCCGGATGCTCTCCGATGCCGACGAATTGCGCGCGGCGCTCGATTACCCTTGGGAAAAATGGATACTATTCCTGCATCCGGCGCAGCGGCAGGCGGTGGAACGCGACTATAACGGCCCCGTGCGCATTTCCGGTTCGGCGGGAACGGGAAAAACCATTGTTGCCCTGCATCGGGTCAATCAGCTTCTGCGCCAGAAGGAAGATGCGCTCGTTTTGCTGACAACGTTTTCCGAGCCGCTTGCCAAGGCGTTGAACAACAAACTCTATTGTCTTCTGCGCGACGACCGTCCACGTTTGGCCGATCGTGTCACGATTTCAGCACTGGATGCCCTCGCCCTGCGCCTTTATCAATACAGGTTCAAGGCGCAGCTTGTATTGCTGGATGAAGAAACCTTGCGCGGAGTCATGCGGGAAGTTTCAAGCGCCATTCCGGAACATAAATTCCAGTTGTCTTTCTTGTTGTCGGAATGGCGCGAATTGGTCGATGCCTGGCAACTCGACCATTGGGAAGCCTATCGGGATGTAAAGCGCCTGGGGCGCAAAACACGTTTGTCCGAAGCGCAACGTCGAATGATCTGGCGTATTTTCGAGCGCGTCAACACACGCCTCAGGACCTTGGGCGTCATGAGCATGGCTGGAGTGCTGACGCGCTTGGCCGAACATTTCTCAACACAGGATAAAATGCCATATGATTATATCGTGGTCGACGAGGCGCAGGATCTGAGCATTGCGCAACTGCGCTTTCTGGCCGCTTTGGGCCGCCATCGCGACGATGCCCTGTTTTTTACCGGCGACATCGGACAGCGGATTTTCCAGCCCGCTTTTTCCTGGAAGACGCTTGGCGTTGACATTCGCGGGCGGGCGCGGACGTTAACGGTGAATTACCGTACTTCGCACCAGATTCGCGCCTTGGCCGACCGCCTGTTGAACCCGGAAATCAGCGATGCGGACGGCAATATCGAACGCCGTTCGGGCACTGTATCGCTATTCAACGGCGTCGAACCGCTCATACGGATGGAAAAAACGCCAAAAGCCGAAATCGCCGCCGCCGCCGATTGGCTGAAAGCACAAATTGCCGCCGGAATTCGTCCCCGGGAAATCGGCGTCTTTGTCCGTTCCGAACAGGAAATCGAGCGCGCCAAACAGGCGCTGGAAGCGGCTGCCATTCCCCGCGTGGTTCTGGATGAACGGATTTTGTTGCAGGACAATGCCGCTTCCATCAGCAGCATGCATCTCGCCAAGGGACTGGAATTCCGCGCGGTTGCCGTCATGGCTTGCGATGAGGATGTATTGCCTTCATCCGGACGCCTCGCCAGCGCCGCCGATGAATCCGACCTCCGCGAAGTCCAGGAAACGGAACGCCAACTTTTTTATGTAGCCTGCACGCGGGCGCGTGATGCCCTGTTTATCTCCAGTGCCGGCCGCCATTCGGAATTCCTGGATGATCTCGTCCATGGCAGGAATTCGATGTGAGCAGTATGTCCATCTATTACCGATCCTCGCACGCGGAACTGATTTCCCTCACCGGCCACACATTTGCCTATCCGCCGCATAGCCACGTTTCCGTTTATACGATTGGCGTCTTGCTCCATGGCGCGATGGAATTGCGGCAAGGTCATGAAAACCGTCTTGTGCATGCCGGGGAATGGTTTGTCGCGCCGCCTTATGCGGTGCACTCGCTTGTGCCGCGTGGTGGCGCGGATATGCTGACGCTCTGCATCCATCGGGACATCGTGCTTGGCTCGGCGGATATTTCCTTGATGGATGCGGCGGACGAAATCCTTTTGCCTTTGCTTGGCAATGGCCTCACGAACAGGGAAGCGCACACGCTTGTCATGGATGGCGTCGACAGCCTCCTTTCCCGCAGAGACGCGCCGCAGCCTTTGTGCTGTCCGTATATCGCGGACGCGCGGCGCTTGCTGGAACAGCATCCCGGCGAGATTTTCTCCACGGATCAATTGACGAAAAACACGCTCGTCGGCAAGGATCAATTGATTCGGCGTTTCAAGAAAGAGCTTGGATTGACGCCGCGCAGATTCTTGCTGCAAAACCGGATACGAATGGCGCAACGGCTGATCGAGCAGGAAATGCCCATCACGGAAGTGGCGCAGGCCGCGGGGTTTTATGACCAAAGCCATTTCGACAAACGCTTTCACTATCTTATGGGGATTTCTCCCCAGGCGTATCGAAAAGCGGTGCGCGCCATCCCCGTCAGCACAGGGCCGGTATGAATTTGGCGAGCAATAGAAGCCCTTCCTCGTCGGCACGGACACTGTGCATGATGCCGGACGGAAAAATCGAGATTGTGCCGGGCGCGTAAGGCAGCCGGACGCCATTATTGATACAGACGCCTGCTCCTTCGATGATTTCATGGGTTTCCCATTGGGCAGGATGTGTATGCATACCGATTTCCTTGCCCGGCGCAATCCGCACCAGGTGATAACTGAATTGTCCGTTCGTGTCCTTGCCCGTCACGAGATGCTTCAATTCCACCCCGTCGAAAGCCGCCTTCGACCACGGCACACTGCCAAAATCGGTTTTTCTGTCTGGCAAACGGAGAGACCCGTTGTCAAATGCTTCCGTCGTCTTGTTCATGCCGGTTCCTCGTGATTGATGCCGTGTGAGCACGATAAGGGAACCGTCACGGCATTCCTTGTAAAATATCGACTTTGTCCAGGCCGCCCAAAGCGACAAGATCATCATTGCCCAAGCGATCGCGCCCGTGTATATGGCGACCGGACAGATTGCGGGCTACTGCCATTCCCACACGACTATTTTAGGTTTCCGCATTATGCTAAAACAAAGCCTTTCCTTGTTTTAACTTGATGCCGCCATGAATCCGGCGAACTCAGGAAATCCATCCGCTATCAAGTCACCGACGGCGGCGTGGGCGTCAAGATCGGCGCGAACCGGACTTTCGGCAAGGACGTCGGCGCGGAAGTCCGCCAGTTCGGCACAAAAGATGATTGCATCCCCGCCTGCCCCTTCCTCGGTCTCTCCGGCAAGGACAAAACCACCGTCTTGAACATCCTGAACGAGCTTCTCAAGGACGTTGCCCTCCCCTAGATTGTGTCGTCACGATATTTTAGCCCATAGGGCAATGCACCGAATCTGCACGGCGGCCACAGAAGAAGCCACGTTCTTGGCGTAGCGGGTAGCAATGCCTCGCCAGCGTTTCAAATGCAAGAAAGCATTCTCTACCAGATGCCGGCGCCGATACAAATGCCTGTCATACTCCCGCCGCACCTTCCGGTTCTTCTTGGGCGGAATGATTACCTGCATCCCCACTTCTTCCGCTTTCCCGACAACGGCATTCGTA
>JAIRMC010000084.1 GCA_031258965.1 Azoarcus sp.
GCGAAGGCGATGCTCGCGGAACGCCACATTTCATTGACGGCGATGTTGACGAGGTGGGGCAAGCCCTGGCCGCCGTATTTGGGGTTGACCGGCATGGCGTGCCAGCCGTTTTCGCAGAACAGTTTGTAGGCGTTTTTGTATTCCGGGATGGTGGTCACGACGCCATTTTTCCAGACCGGGCTGTCCTTGTCGCCCTTGGGGTTCAGCGGGTCGATCACTTCGGAAGCGAATTTCGCGGCTTCTTCCAGAATGGCGTCTACCGTGTCGGCGTCGACTTCGGCGAAGTCGGGCAGGCCGAGGATTTCTTGCAGACCGGCCACTTCATTCAAGACAAAACGCATATCAGCAAGCGGTGCGTTGTAAGTGCTCATCGGGAGTCTCCCTCCAGTAAGTCAATAAAGGTGCGATGCCTATTTGTTCAACAAATAGCGGCGGTCATCGAAAGCCGCTACCCATTCCGGCCGGTATACCACCATCAAGGTCATCAGCCCCCCGCTAAGCCAAGCTTCGGAAAAGCCCAACATCAGCAGGTACGGCAAATAATCGTCGATAAGGAAACCCGGCTCGTATGCGCCGACAAGCGCCATGACCGCACAGGCGAGAATGCCCTGGAACACGATGGTCATGGCCGAGCCGACAAAACCGACAACAAAGATAAAAATGAAGAAGTGTTCGGGCAGATGGCGCGCAACCCACCGCTGGATGCCATATGCGACGAACACCGGCACAACCGCCATCAAGAGGAAATTGAGCGGCCACGCCTGCCAATCCTGGACGCCCGCCAGGGTGATCGCGCCCAGCGCCAACGCCATGGCAAAGAGCGCCAGGCGCGGGCCGAGGCACAGCACGGCAAGCATTGCGCCAAGCAGGTGGAAGTTAAGCCCCGGCTCGACGCCCGCGCGCAGGCTCCATGCCAGGGCAAGCGCCACGGCGATGCCGAGCAGCAGATTGAGTTGAACCGGGTCTTTCAGCCGCGCCCAGGACGCGCGCCGCCATACCTGGTACAACACCGGTACGGCGAGCGCCAACGAAACGCCATGCCATGCCATTCCGAACAGCGAAGCAGGCAGGTTCATTGACGCTTCTCCTCGATCCGGTTCCGGGCGCTACCCCAGGGCCGCGACCAGTTCGGGCACGGCGGTGAACAAATCCGCCACCAGTCCGAAATCCGCCACCTGGAAGATGGGCGCTTCGGCGTCCTTGTTGATCGCCACGATCACTTTGGAATCCTTCATCCCCGCCAGATGCTGGATGGCGCCGGAAATGCCCACGGCGACGTAGAGCTGCGGCGCGACGATCTTGCCCGTCTGCCCCACCTGGTAATCGTTGGGGACGAAACCGGCATCGACGGCGGCGCGGCTCGCGCCAAGCGCGGCGCTGAGTTTGTCGGCCAGCGGTTCGAGCACCGCGCGGTAGTTGTCGCCGCTGCCCAGGCCGCGTCCGCCGGAGACGATGATCTTGGCCGCGCCCAGTTCGGGGCGAGCGCTCTTGGTAATTTCACGCCCAAGCAGGCGAACGAAACCAAGATCGGGGCCAGCGGCCACCGCCTCGACCGCCGCGCTGCCGCCTTCGACCGCGACGGCATCGAAAGCCGCGACACGCACGGTGATGACCTTGACGGCATCGGCGCTTTTCACGGTGGCAAGCGCGTTGCCCGCGTAGATTGGACGCACGAAGGTATCGGGCGCTTCGATGGCCACGATGTCGCTGATCTGGGCGACATCAAGCAGCGCCGCGACGCGGGGCGAGAGGTTCTTGCCGGCACTGGAGGCGGGCGCCAGCACATGGCTGTAGCCCGAGGCCAGCGTCTTGACCAGGACGGCGAGGTTCTCCGGCGTCTGCGCCTCGTAGTGCGGCGCGTCGGCGACGAGCACCTTGGCGACGCCCGCCAGTTTGGCTGTAGCCTGGCTCACCGCGCCAACATTGGCCCCGGCAACGAGGACATGGATATCGCCGCCCAATTTGGCGGCGGCAGTGACGGTATTGAGCGTGGCCGCCTTCAGGGCGGCGTTGTCGTGTTCGGCAATGACGAGGATGGCCATGTTCAGATCACCTTTGCAACGTTCTTGAGTTTATCGACCAGTTGGGCAACATCGGCCACGACGACGCCTGCGCTGCGCTTGGGCGGCTCGACGACCTTGAGCGTCGTCAGCCGTGGCGTGACATCCACGCCCAGATCGGCGGGCCTGAGCGTTTCGAGCGGCTTTTTCTTCGCCTTCATAATATTGGGCAAGGTGGCGTAGCGCGGCTCATTGAGGCGCAAATCCACGGTAACGACCGCAGGCAGCTTGACCGCCAATTGTTCCAAGCCGCCGTCGATTTCGCGAGTGATGGTGATTTCGTCCGCGCCGGGCACAAGCTTGGAGATGAACGTCGCCTGCGGCCAGCCGAGCAAGGCCGCAAGAACCTGCCCGGTCTGGTTGGCATCGTCGTCGATGGCCTGTTTACCGGCAATCACCAGTCTCGGCGACTCCTTGTCCACAATGACCTTCAACAGCTTGCCGACCGCCAGCGGTTGCAAATCGGCATCGGTTTCCACGAGGATGGCGCGGTCGGCGCCCATGGCCAGGGCCGTGCGCAGCGTATCCTGCGCCGCGCTCACGCCCGCGCTCACGACGACCACTTCGGCAGCGACGCCCGCTTCTTTCAAACGCACCGCTTCTTCTACCGCGATTTCATCAAACGGATTCATGCTCATTTTTACGTTGGCCAAATCCACGCCGCTACTGTCCGCTTTGACGCGGACTTTCACGTTGTAATCGACCACACGTTTGACCGGGACCAGGATTTTCAAAGCCGCTCTCCTTTTTGGTTAGTTCAGACACCACGACCGGGTGTGCTCGTTGCGTTTCGCTGAGCGCGGCAATTATGGCACTGTATGGCGAACAAAACATGTTGCTGTGCAACATTTCGCCCCATATCCAGTCGCCAGTCATCTATAAAACAATGTTCAGCCGTCGTGATTCGCCATCCTGGCTTCGCCGTCGACGCTCTTTTCAAAAATATTCGCCGTCCTTTTTTTACAGGCGGAGTATCTTTCGGGCGTTAATGGTGGTCGCGGCGATGACCGCTTCCGGCGCCAGACCGCGCAGCCTGGCCAGCGTTTCAGCGTAAAGCGCCAAGTTTCCAGGCTCGTTGCGCCCTCCCCTGCCCCAAACTGGCGGCATGTCCGGCGCGTCGGTTTCAAGTACGATGGCTTCCAGCGGCAGCTCGCCCGCAAGCCGCCGGATGCGGCGCGATCCCGGAAAAGTCATCGCGCCCCCGAAACCGAGCTTGAACCCCAGCGCGATGAGCGCCCCGGCCTGCTGGAAACTGCCATTGAACGCATGCGCGATGCCGCCGGTGACATTCGCCCGGCGCAAGGCCGCGAGCACGGCATCCAGCGCCCGCCGTACATGCAGGATGACCGGCAATGCATGCTTCCGGGCAAGTTCGAGCTGCGCCATGAAAAACGCTTGCTGCCGCGCCGCATTGAACTCCGGCGCGTAATGGTCGAGGCCGATTTCCCCCACGGCGACACAACAACCCTGTCCGAGCAGATCATCGAGCGCGGCGAGATCGGCGACGCTGGCGGCATCAACGCGGAGCGGGTGGATGCCAAGCGCCGGGAAAACGCCGGGCGTCGTTCCGGCAAGCCGAAGCGCCCTCGCAAAACCGGCGCGGTCGACGGCGGGCACGACAAAACCGCCAACCCCGGCCCGGCGCGCCCGTTCGAGCGCCGCCGCGCGGTCGTGGTCGAATTCGGCGGCGTCCAGATGGATATGGGTGTCGATCAGCAAGGCGCGCGGGCGGTCACGGTCAACAAGCGGTCAACCGACTGCCACTGCTGGCGCTCATCCTCGAACGCGGCGGCGGTAAGCGGCAGCTTTTGCAGCCAGCCCGATGGCGTTTCGACGAGAAAACCGCGTTTCGTCCGGGTCAGGACAATATCCGGCACACCGCGATTATCGCGGGCGCGATGGATGACGACCGCCAGGCGCAGGCAAACAATCAGGGGCAGGTCCGCACCGATCACATCAATATTCCCGAGCCGTTCCAGCTTGCCGCGATGCGCGAGCACGATGCGCGCAAGCCGCGCCTGATCCATGCGCGAAAAACCGGGCATGTCGGCATTGGCCAGGATGTAGGCGCTGTGCTTGTGATAGCTCGCATGCGCGACGGAGATGCCGATCTCGTGCAACAGCGCCGCCCAACACAGGAAACGCCGGCCGGGGTTCGATTCCCCGGCGGCGGCCGGATCGAGTTGCGCCAACAGATTGCAGGCTGTGTCGGCCACCTGTCTCGCCTGGCGAATATTGACCCGGTAGCGCACCACGAAAGCCTCGACGGTGGCGTCGCGCAAATCGCGGTGGTGGTAACGTCCGAGCAGATCGTAGAGCACTCCCAGGCGCAATGCGCCTTCGGAAAAAGTCATACGCTCCAGGGCGAACTCCTCGAACAACGCGCACATGATCGCCAGTCCGCCGGGAATGACCGGCATGCGATCCCCCCGAAGCCCGTACAAATCAGCGTTTTCGACATGCCCGGCGCGCAGGAAGGCCGCGCGCAGCCGCGACAGCCCATCGCGGGTAATGTCTCCCGACGACGCCAGACCGTTTTCTTCCAGGATATCCGCCAGCGCCCTGGCCGTGCCGCTGGAGCCGACCGCCATCTCCCAACCCGCCTCGCAGTAATCATGGACGATAGTTTGCAATTCCCGGCGCGCCGCCAATTCCGCCTCGCGAAACCCGCGCTTGTCGATTTTCCCGCCAGGGAAGTAACGCAGGCTGTAACTGACGCACCCCATATACAGCGAATCGAGCAGAACCGGCTCGAAACTCTTGCCGATAATGAATTCCGTCGAACCGCCGCCAATATCCACGATCAACTGCTGCCGATGCGGATCGGGCAGCGTGTGGGCCACCCCCACATAAATCAGGCGGGCTTCCTCGCGCCCGGCGATGATCTCTATCGGAAAACCGAGCGCCTCCTCGGCCCTTATCAAAAAACTCGCGGCGTTTTTCGCCACCCGCAAAGTATTGGTCGCCACCGCGCGCACCGCCTCGGGCGCAAACCCCGCCAGCCGCTCGTGAAACTGGCGCAAGGCGATGATGCCCCGCTCCTGGGCGTCGGCGTCGAGCCATTTATCCGCCGACAGCCCGGCGGCCAGCCGAACCGGCTTCTTGATGCCATCGAAGGCGTAAATCTGGTTATTGACAATGCGCCCGACCTGGAGGCGAAAACTATTGGAGCCAAGGTCGACCGCGGCGATCACGTCCTGCATGACAAAACCCTTTTCACGCGCCGGCGCGCGTCCGGGCGGCATTCTAGCACCGCCGCCGGCCGCCTTCGTGTCGCGTGGCATGAATACCATGTACTATCGCGCCCGTGCCTGGCACAGGGAAAACGATCATGTCGAATCACGCGCCACTTTTACGCCCGACACGCCCGGACGACCATTTCGCCATCGGGAAGATCACTTACGAAGCATTCAGAAACGCGCCTCACACAAGCGGTGTCGAGGCGCTTCTGACGTATAGGCTGCGCGACAACCCCGCGTTTGTACGGGAACTGGATTTCGTCGCGGAAATTGCCGGCAACGTGGTCGGAAGCATCATGTATACCCGAAGCGGGGTCGCAAACGATACCCGCGAATGGAAGACGCTGACCCTCGGTCCCGTGAGCGTCCTGCCCGCCTGTCAGCGGCGGGGCATCGGCTCCACGCTGATAGAACATACGCTGGAACTCGCGCGCGCCATGGACTTTCGGGCGGTAATCCTTTTCGGCCACGAAAAATATTATCCCCGGTTCGGATTTGAAAACGCTGGAAAATACGGCATTACCACCTCGAACGGTAAAAACTTTCCCGCATTCATGGCATTGCCGCTCCACAAAGGCGCGCTGGACGGCATAAGCGGACGATTCATGCACGACCCCGCATTTGAAAGCATTAGCAAGGCCGAGTCCGATATCTTCAATACCCGGTTCCGGATTCCGAATCCGGATGTCGTTTTCCCCGTGCCATCGTTTCTCGTGACCTATGTAAAGCCGACCCTCCGCAACGAGAACATCATCGTCGGCGATTTCACTTATTTCAGCGATGTCGATTTTGAAAGCCGCGTGACGCACCATTACGATTTCTACGGCGACAGGCTGATCATCGGGAAGTTTTGCCAGATTGCCGCCGGAGTGGAATTCATCATGAACGGCGCGAACCATCGAATGAACGCGGCGTCCACTTTCCCGTTTTACATACTGGAGGGCTGGAAGCAAAACGCGCCGCCGCTATCGGCGCTTCCGCTGAAAGGCGACACGGTCATCGGCAACGATGTCTGGATTGGCCAGAACGCCGTGATATTACCCGGCGTCCATATCGGCAATGGCGCGATCATCGGCGCAAACGCGGTCGTGGG
>JAIRMC010000079.1 GCA_031258965.1 Azoarcus sp.
CGACTCCGCCGGATCGATTCCGACATCCGCCAGTTTCAGAACCGCGCCAACTTCCATGCCCAAAAGTGCGTTCTCTATCAATACCTCGTCGTGCTGGCGCGTCAGATCGTATGTCACCCTTGCCGCAAGAATCCAAAGTGGAAGGAGCAGGGGCAGGAAAAATGAAAAAAGTACGACCCAAACAAGTGGCAAGAAGAAAAGCGGCAGGAGATTTTTCAAAAATCTCCATAAGCCGCCGGATGTGGGAAAACACATCCGCATGTTCTGCCGCGTCGTCACGGAATCTCCTCCCGGCTTTCTGGAAGAAGCCTGTCTTGATCGGAGCGGATGGCGCTTCCTTGGAGATAATGTGCGCGAGCCATAATTGATAGAGTGCTGTTAAATGCGGAAGGACAAACAATTTTCAATGGCTGTTTATCGAGTGTCCGGGGAATGCGCCCAGCGTGGCGCACTTTTCAAGATATTTTTTGCCACAATCGATTCTGGAAAACTTGTGCCCATGCTGAACGGAGTCAAGCGTGAAGGTGAGCAAGGCGGTAAGGCGTATCGCAGCCTAGGTTCGCTGTTCTACTCTACCGGCATCGTCCGCAATAGTAGGCATGATCTTTCTCTCCCCAGAACTTCGGCCTAACTTGTCATCGATAGGCGATATCCCTCGATACCGCTGCCTGTATTCTTGCCCTGCTCCGCGATCCTTACATGCTATCAAGAACAGGAAAGCGAAGGTTCTCAGTGGCTGACAGCGAGTCTAACCGGAAATATTTTTATGGTGAAAAAATTTTGGACTTTTGACAAAAAAACAACGCCAAAATATTCAGAGATGATCTTCGGTACGGGCTGTCTGTTTTTGCGTGGCCTCGACATGCACCGCGAGGGCAGGTCTGTTGCCGCGCGCCGCGGCCGTTTTCAGGCCGGAATCTGGAAGACTTCGCCGTCTTCGAGCCGCAGGGCGGTGAGTTGTCCGCCCCAGACGTAGCCGGAATCCAGCGCGATCAGCCCTTCCTCGCGGTAGAAGCCGAGCGCTGACCAGTGGCCGCAAACGATGGTGTGGCTCCGGCTGGCCCGACCGGGGAGCGCAAACCAGGGCTGTGTGCCTTCCGGCGCCTTGCCGGGCGGGCCTTTGGCGCGCATGACCATGCGGCCATCGCCGGTGCAGAAACGCATCCGCGTGAAGGCGTTGACGATGACTCGGAGACGTCCCCAGCCCTTGAGGCTGTTTTCCCAGTGGTCGGGGCGGCTGCCGATCAGATGCAGGAGAAATTTTTTCGCGTCCTTGCCGGTCAGTGCATCCTCGATTTCGGTGGCGAGCGCCTGCGCCTTGGGGACAGTCCATTGCGGCAGTAGTCCGGCATGCACCAGTACGTATTGCCCTTCGACGTGGAGCAGGGGGCGGCTGGCGAGCCAGCGCAGCAGATCATCGCAATCGGGCGCGGCAAGCACGGGTGAGAGGGTATCGTCCGCAGTGCGGCGTTGCAGCCCGGCCCGCAACATCAGCAGGTAGAGGTCGTGATTGCCGAGCACGACGGTGGCCGCCGCGCCGAGGCTGGAGACGAAACGCAGCACTTCCAGCGATTCCGGCCCGCGATTGACCAGATCGCCCACCAGCCACAGGCGATCGCGCGTTGGGTCGAAGTCGCACAGATCGAGTAGCCGCCGGAATGCGCTGTAGCAGCCCTGGAGATCACCTATCGCGTATGTGGCCATGTTTCGATCCATGTCCGCCGCCACCGGACAAAATAACCTGGGTATGGGAGAGGCGCGCCTTTCCGCGCCGGGGCATCCTTCCGGAATGGAGGCGGCAGGCCCGGACAGGTTCCGGACGGCATTCGCCCCGAGCGCCGAAAAGTTGGCATTCTAACGTCACGGCGCGCCGGACGTCCGGCTCAAACCACGACCGGCTCGATTTCCAGCGCGACGCCGAAACGTGCCGCGACATCGTCCTGGATGCGGGCGGCCAGTCGCAGCACGTCCGCTCCGGATGCGCCGCCATGGTTGACCAGCGCCAGCGCCTGCCCGGCGTGGCAGCCGACGGGGCCGAGGCGGCGGCCTTTCCAGCCGCATTGTTCGATCAGCCAGCCCGCGGCGAGCTTTTCGCGGCCATCGGGCTGCGGATAGTGCGGCAGCGCGGGATGCGCCGCCAGCAGGGCCGCGCATTGGCGGGCCTCGACAACGGGATTCTTGAAGAAACTGCCCGCGCTGCCCAGCTCGGTCGGGTCGGGGAGCTTGCGGCGACGAATGGCGATCACGGCATCCGAAACCTGCCAGGGCGTTGGCGATGTAATGTTACGCGCGGCCAGTTCGCGCCCGATGTCGCCATAGGCGGTCAGTGGTTGCCAGCGGCGCGGCAGGCGGAAACGCACCGCCCCGATCAGCCAGCGGCCCGGCTGTTGCTTGAAGAAACTCTCCCGGTAGCCGAAACGGCAGGCGGCGGCGTCGAACCGGCGCGTTTCGCCGCTCAAGAGGTCGATGGCGTCGAGCGAATCGAACCGTTCGGCCACCTCCAGCCCGTAAGCGCCGATGTTCTGGACGGGCGCCGCGCCCACGGTGCCCGGAATCAGCGAGAGATTTTCCAGCCCCGGCCAGCCTTCGGCGAGCGTCCAGCGCACGAAGTCGTGCCAGTTCTCGCCCGCCCCGGCTTTGACGATGACCACTTCATCGTCCTCGCCCAGTTTGCGGCGGCCCGTGATTTCCACCTTGAGCACGCAGGCGAGCGGCCCGCCGCGCAAGACCAGATTGCTACCCCCGCCGAGCACGAAGCAAGGCTCATCACCGTGGCGGCGAGCGGCGGCGAAAGCGCGCGCCTCGTCCGCCGACCGCAGCCGCAACAACCGTTTTGCCTGCGCGGGCAGGCCGAAAGTATTGAGCGCCGACAGATCGGCGTTGCGCTCTTCGGAGAAAGCCGGTTCGGCGGTCATGCGGCGCGGCGGGTTCCGAGGCTGGATTTATTTGGCGCGCATGGCCTCGAGCGCCTGGATCACGTCGTCGACGCTCACGCCCTCGGCGAGATCGGCCCACGCCCTGAAATCCTCGTCGTTCTTGATAGCGGCTACCACCTGCCCGACATCATGAGCCGAATCGAAGCCCTTGCCGTTCAGGAGTACGCGGCCATCGCCATCGACGAGCTTGAAGAAAAACCTGCTGTGCACAGCAGCCCCATCGCCATAGCCTGTGCCGTCACTAAAGCCAGACCCATCCCCCCGGGCTGTCTCGCGCCATTGCCTGAATTGCGGCTTGGGCGCTTTCAGGCGCGTTTCCGTCGTCTCCGCCAGCGTCCGGTCGAGCCGCCGCAACCCGGCCGCCTCGCGCAGCCTGGCGATGAAAAGCGACGCATACTTGGCGCGCAAGCGTTCCGCGCCGCTTTTCAAAACCTGCTCGATGCGCTCTGGCTCGGCGATCAACTCCTCATAACGCGCGCGCATCGGCGCAATGACCGATTCCAACTTGTCGAGCAAAATCTCCTTGGCCTCGCCCCAGGCGATGCCCTCCTCGAAGCGGGCGCGCATCGCCTGGGTCTCGGCGGGCAGGGCGAACGCCTGGTAGATCTGGAACAAAGGCGACCCCTCCGTTTCCTTCGGCTCGCCGGGCGCCCGCGAATCCGTGACGATACTGAAAACCAGCCTCCTCAACTCTGCCGCCGGCGCGAAAAGAGGAATCGTATTGTCGTAACTCTTACTCATCTTGCGTCCGTCCAGCCCCGGCAGCGTGGCGACCGTCTCATCGACCGCCGCCTCGGGCAACACGAAATGCTCGCCATGACGATGGTTGAAACTCGCGGCGATGTCGCGCGCCATCTCCAGATGCTGCACCTGGTCGCGCCCCACTGGCACCTTATGGGCGTTGAACATCAAAATGTCGGCGGCCATCAACAGCGGATACATGAACAGGCCCATCGTCACCCCGGCATCGGGGTCGACGCCATCGAGTGCATTCCGGTCCACCGCGGCCTTGTAGGCATGGGCGCGGTTGAGCAGCCCCTTGCCCGTGACGCAAGTCAGCAGCCACATGAGCTCGGGAATTTCCGGAATATCGGACTGGCGGTAAAACCACACCCGCTCGGGGCGCAAGCCTGCGGCAAGCCAGGTGGCGGCAATCTCCAGCGTGGAGCGCCGCACCCGTTCCGGGGAGCTGGTCTTGATGAGAGCGTGATAATCGGAGAGGAAATAAAAACTTTCGACATCGGTTTGCCGACTGGCCTCCACAGCCGGGCGGATCGCGCCCGCATAATTGCCGAGGTGGGGTGTGCCGGAAGGGGTGATGCCAGTGAGGATGCGCTGTTGGGCCATGAGTCGAACCGGCTGGAAGTTGAACGGAGACAGGTTTGCGGCGCGGCAAGCTTACCATTCCCCCGGCCTGCCCGCTGCCTTGCCGGGCGGCGCCAGCGATTGGGCTGACGATGAATTTCACCGGGACGGACTGCTTGAGGATGCGGGCCGCCTCTAGCCTCTATATAGAGGCAAAAACCGTGAAAACACAGCCTTTCGGCACACTATATCTAGTATGAAAACTCTCCTTGACACACAAGTCAAACATGTAACGAACTGTTTTTAAAAATTAATATTTTTTTGCAAATCCCGTGTTCCGGCGCTATGCTTCGATCCTTGCCGATACCGCTTCGAGAAGTGAGGAGACACCATGAGCCTGACGTTCCAGACCGCCCGGACTGCCATTGAACCTTCAGTCGACAACTTGGCTGCGCAGGAGATTTCCGCCGAGGTGCTGGCCGAGAAGTATGCCAAGGGGGGCGAGAAGTCCGTGCGCGAGGTGCGTCAGCGCGTGGCGCGGGCATTGGCCGCAGTCGAGGCCGAGGACAGGCGGGCGCATTGGGAGGCGCGTTTCCTGGAAGCGCAGGAATGCGGTTTTGTTCCGGCGGGGCGGATCAACAGCGCCGCCGGGACGACGCTGGCGGCGACGCTCATCAATTGTTTTGTGCAGCCAGTGGGCGATTCCGTTACCGAGTCCATCGACGGGCGGCCCGGCATTTACACGGCGCTGGCGCAGGCGGCAGAGACGATGCGGCGCGGCGGCGGCGTAGGGTATGACTTTTCCTCTATCCGCCCCAAGGGCGCGATGGTGCGCGGTACGGCATCCAATGCTTCTGGGCCGGTGTCGTACATGCGGGTGTTCGACCGTTCGTGCGAGACAGTGGAGTCGGCGGGTGCGCGGCGCGGGGCGCAGATGGGGGTGCTGCGCTGCGATCATCCTGACATCGAGGATTTCATCCACGCCAAGGACAAGGGCGATCTGGCGAATTTCAATATTTCAGTGGGCGTGACCGACGCGTTCATGCGGGCGGTGGAGAGCGACGGCGAGGTGGCGCTTGTCCACAAGGCTGAGCCGGGCGAGGATATCAAGGCGGCGGGCGCTTACCTGCTTGACGATGGAGCTTGGGTTTATCGCAAGGTCAGGGCGCGCGATCTGTGGGGGCAGGTCATGCGTTCGACTTACGACCACGCGGAGCCGGGCATTCTTTTTCTTGATCGCATGAATCAGGACAACAATCTGAATTATTGCGAGACGATAGAGGCGACGAACCCTTGCGCCGAGCAGCCCCTGCCGCCGTATGGCTGCTGCTGCCTGGGGTCGATCAATCTCACGCCTTTCGTGCGGGAGCCGTTTTCAGAGGGGGCTGCTTTCGATTTCGACGGTTTTGGCAAGGTGGTGGATGTGGCTATCCGCATGCTCGACAATGTGCTTGACGCCACGCACTGGCCATTGCCGCAGCAGCAGGAGGAAGCGCGCGCCAAACGGCGGGTGGGGCTTGGTTTTACCGGATTGGGGGATGCGCTTATCATGATGCGCGAGCCTTATGACAGCGCCGGGGCGCGGGAGCGGGCGCGGGAGATCGCAGAGTATCTGCGCGACCGCGCTTACGCCGCATCGGTGGAGTTGGCCCGCGAGCGCGGCGCTTTTCCGCTCTTCAATGCCGATCTTTATTTGAGCGGCGCTAATTTCGCCTCGCGCCTGTCCTCCGCGCTGAAAGACAGAATCCGGAAATACGGTATCCGCAATTCGCATCTGCTGTCGATTGCGCCGACGGGAACGATCAGTCTCGCTTTCGCCGATAATGCGTCCAACGGTATCGAGCCGCCTTTCTCCTACACCTACACGCGCCGGAAGCGCATGGCCGACGGAACGTTCAAGGAATACGCAGTCGAGGATTATGCGTGGCGGCTCTACCGCCACCTTGGCGGCGATGTGAACAAGCTGCCGCCGTGGTTTGTCACCGCGCTGGAAATTTCCGCCGCCGCGCACAAGGATATGGTGGCTGCGGTCGCGCCTTGCGTCGATACGTCGATATCCAAGACGGTCAATGTCCCGGCCGATTATCCCTATGCCGATTTCGAGGATCTTTACCTTTCGGCGTGGCAGTCCGGCCTCAAGGGGCTGGCGACTTACCGGCCCAACAGCATCACCGGTTCGGTATTGTCGGTCGCGCCCGCGGACGGGCGAAAAAAGCCGCAGGATGTAGAGATTCCGGACGCCAATCGGCGGCTCTCGATCAAGAATCTGCCCGCGCCCGTGCTCGCCAGCCTGCGCTGGCCGGGGCGGCCCGTGTTGCCCGATGGCAATCTGGCGTGGACGTACATGATTGATTCGCCATTTGGCGGCTTCGCGCTTTTCGTCGGGCAGGTGGATGCGCGGCTCGACATGTTCAATGGCGCGTTTCCGTTCGAGGTCTGGGTCAACGGCGCGGATCAGCCGCGTGGCCTGGGGGCAGTGGCGAAAACGCTGTCGATGGACATGCGCGCCAACGATCACGCCTGGCTCGAACTCAAGCTCGACACGCTCGCCTGCACCGTGGGCGAGAAGTCCTTTGAACTGGCCTTTCCGCCCCATGGCGAAAAGCGGCTCGTACCCGGCATGGTGTCGGCCTTTGCGCAGATCGTGTGCTACCGCTGCGAGCAGCTCGGCGCGTTTACCCGCGAAGGGCCAACGCCGGTGCTCGACACCCTGTTCAGCTTGGAAGAACCCAAGACCGGCACCGACGGCACGCTCTCCTGGACGGTCGACATCCACAATCCGGCCACGGGCGAGGATTTCGTGCTCGGCCTCAAGGAGATCACCCTGCCTGACGGCGTGACGCGCCCTTATTCGGTATGGCTTTCCGGTAATTATCCGAGGGCGCTCGACGGCCTTACCCGCGTGCTGGCGCTCGACATGCGCGTGATGGACCCTGCCTGGATCGGGATGAAGCTGAGAAAGCTCCTCGATTATCCCGAACCGCTCGGCGATTTCATGGCTTTTGTGCCGGGGTCGCGCAAGCAGCAAACGTTTCCTTCCACGGTGGCCTACATCGCCCGGCTCATCATCCACCGCTATGCCATGCTCGGCGTGCTCGACGAGAGGGGTTATCCGGTGGCCGAAATGGGCATCCTCGAATCGCCGCGCGATGACAAGGAACCTGGGGTGATGCACGGCGCGTTGTGCGGGGAGTGCGGCAACCATACCGTGATCCGCAAGGATGGCTGCGATTTCTGCACGGCTTGTGGGGCAGTGGGGGCTTGCGGGTAGAAACGGGGTTCCCGGAGGGGGTCAGCCTGCGGGGGCGTTGTTTTCCGGGCTGTTTTGCCAGCCGGTCAGCAGGGCGTGAAGCGCGGCGGCATCGGAGGCGGCAAGCGTAGCCCGAAACTCATGGCCATTCCTCATTTTCAATGTCTCTGCTATTGAGCCAATGAATGCCATTCTTTTTGGCCATCAGGAGAGTGCCACAATTGGATACTGCGGCG
>JAIRMC010000087.1 GCA_031258965.1 Azoarcus sp.
CGCTACAAAGGCATCCTCGGGCTGAAATGAGCGCCCACGATGCCGGAGCCATCCGTGCCCGCCTCGACCGGGACTTGCGCGGAGCCTTGAGCATGAGGCGCTCGGAACTTGAACCGGACGACTACGAGACTTGACCCGGATAAATATCTATGCGGTCATGGATTACCGCTTCACCCGCAAACGAAACCTGTCCCCCGTTACCGCGCCGCCTTGGTAAAGCCGTTCCCCCGCATATCGGCGACGAAATTCCCCTGATCGTCGTGTACTTCAATGCGGAAAACCGAAACGCTCCTGCCGCGCGAAAGGCAGACTGAACGCGCCATCAGGCGCGTGCCTCTGGCGGCGGCAAGAAAAGAGATGCTGTTCGATTGCCCCACCGTGACGCCGGTTGTTTCACCGCATAGCTGCGACAGATTGGAATGCACGGCAAACGCGAGATCGGCAAGCGTGAAGATTGCGCCGCCCTGCACCGTGCCGACGGCGTTCAGGTGCGCTGCCGTGATCGGCATACTGCATTGCACTTCGTTTTCCGTCACCGAGTCGATGATGATGCCCGCGTTCGCAGCAAAGCGGTCGTTGGTGAAAAAGGCGCGGATTTTTTCGAGGTCAATGTCCATGATAAGTGTCTATTTTTTCCCGGCGGTCTTGCCCAGGTCGAATGCCTGGGCATTCAGTTCGGCAAGCGCCGGTTTCCGGGCGCGGAAGCGGGTGACGATACATTCTTTCAGGGTATCGGCGGGAAAGGGCAGATTGTCGGAAATCGCGCCCAGCATGATGGTATTTACCAGGCGCAGGTCGCCGAGTTCGCGGGCAATTTCTCCGGCATCGAAGTCATGCACCTCGAAGCCCTGCCCGCGCACGGCGGCCAC
Organism: Azoarcus sp.; assembly: GCA_031258965.1. Classification (GTDB taxonomy): domain Bacteria; phylum Pseudomonadota; class Gammaproteobacteria; order Burkholderiales; family Rhodocyclaceae; genus WRNU01. The sequence continues at coordinate 870 of JAIRMC010000087.1, forward strand.
GGGGTCGACGGGGTAGTCGAAAAGTCCGAGCGAGACAATGGGCGGGGCGAGTTTCAGGCGGTTTATCATCGCAACGCCGCCCGCCTTGCCGGGGCGCAGGTAGTGGCTCCAGCGCATGGCCTCGGCGGCCTCGAAGCCGACAAGGATGTCCGCCTCGCCGGGCGCGATCTCCGGCGACAGCACCCTGGGGCCGAAACGCACGTGCGAGGAGACAACGCCGCCGCGCTGGCTCATGCCCGCGACTTCGGTTTTCTTGACTTCGTAGCCTTGTGTGATGGCGGCTTCCGAGAGAATTTCCGAGGCAGTCATCACGCCTTGTCCGCCGATACCGACGACGAGGATGTTGGAGGTCTGATTCATCGTAAAACGGGTTCAGGTTTCAGTAAAAAGCATGCCGGACGGCAGTCAGTGCAGCACGCCCGGCGTCGCCAGCATGAAGGCCGGGATTTCCACTTCAAAACGCCGACCGTTCTCCGTTTCCATCAGGTAATGGCCTTGCATCGTGCCTACCGGGGTGTCGAGCACGCAGCCGCTCGAATAGCGGAACACGTCGCCGGGCGCGAGGCAGGGCTGTTCGCCGACGACGCCAAGGCCGTGAACTTCGTGGACTTGGTCGTCGCCATCGGTGATGATCCAGTGGCGACTGACGAGGCGAACAGCCGCCACGCCATCGTTGTGAATGGCGATGTGATACGCGAAGGCGTAATAATCTTCGCCGGGGTTGGATTTGGCGGCGATGAATTCGGAAGCGACTTCGATGCTGATGTTGTGCGGGACGGGTGTATTCACGGGGGAGGAGGTTCTCAACGCACGCGGAATCCGCAAACGCGCCTAGCGGATGCGACTGGCCTCGGCTGCCGGGTTGGCGGGCCTGGGTCGGTCATGGGCAGTAAAATAACACTTTTACCCGGAAAATTCGCCATGCCTGTCTCTCTCCTGACCGCGCTTTCTCCCCTGGATGGCCGTTATCACGGCAAAGTCGCGGGGTTGCGCGAACATTTCTCCGAACATGGGCTGATCCGCAACCGTGTGCGGGTGGAAATCGCGTGGCTGAAGGCGCTTGCCGCCGAGCCTGCCTTCGCCGAGGTCGCGGCGTTTTCGCCCGCCGCCGTGGCCGTACTCGACGCCGTGACCGCGCGCGTCAGCGAGAGCGATAGCGCGGCGATAAAAGAGATCGAGGCCACGACCAATCACGACGTCAAGGCGGTGGAATACTGGCTCAAGAATAACCTGGCCCATGACGCCGAGGTGGCGGCGGTTTCCGAATTCATCCATTTTGCCTGCACTTCGGAAGACATTAACAACACCTCGCACGCGCTGATGCTGAAAGCGGGGCGCGATGAAGCGCTGCTGCCCGTCCTGGACGAAATCATTGCCTGCCTGCGCGAACTTGCGCACCGGCACGCCGGGTTGCCGATGCTGTCGCGCACCCATGGCCAGCCCGCCAGCCCGACTACCCTGGGGAAAGAAATCGCCAACATCGTCGCCCGCCTGCTGCGCGCGCGGGACGGCATCGCACGGGTTGCCCTGACCGCGAAATTCAATGGCGCGGTGGGCAATTACAACGCCCACCTCGCGGCCTGGCCGGATTTCGACTGGGAAGCGTTCTGCCGCCGGTTCATCGAATCACTCGGGTTGGAATTCAACCCCTACACCATCCAGATCGAGCCTCACGACGCTATGGCGGAACTGTTCGATGCCATCGCCCGCGGCAACACCATCCTTATCGACGCTTGCCGCGACATCTGGCTGTACATCTCGCTCGGCTATTTCAGGCAAAAACTCAAGGAAGGCGAAGTCGGCTCCTCCACCATGCCGCACAAGGTCAACCCGATCGACTTCGAGAATGCCGAAGGCAACTTCGGCATCGCCAATGCGGTATTGCGCCATTTCTCCGAAAAACTGCCGCTTTCCCGGATGCAGCGCGACCTTACCGATTCCACCGTGTTGCGCAACATGGGCGTGGGCTTTGGTCACAGCGTGCTTGGCGCGGCCAACATGCTGCGCGGCCTGGGCAAACTCGAAGCCGACCCCACGCGGCTCGCCGCCGATCTCGACGCCTGTTGGGAAGTGCTCGCCGAACCTGTGCAAACGGTCATGCGCCGTTTCGGCATCGCCAACCCTTACGAACAACTCAAGGCATTGACGCGCGGCAAGGGCATCACCCGCGACGCCCTGCGCGACTTCATCGCCGCCCTGGCCATTCCGCAACGCGAGCGCGACCGCCTGCTGGCGATGACCCCTGCGAGCTACATCGGCAAGGCTTCCGAGCTGGCGCGGCGGATTTGAGGAAAGGACGGCGCAATGAATTTTTCTGAGACGCTCAAGACCCTGCCCGGCATCTCGCACCTTGCGGGCATGAATCTCATCGACGCCGACGGCGCGGTGGCGGCGACGATAGAAAATAAATCCGGCCAGGCGGGTTCGCTCGCCGTCTATAACCACCTTGCCCAGCTCTATGGCGCAATCACGCCCGAAGCCGCGAAAAAAGGACTGGAACTCTACGCTGAACACAGCGAGGACGCTCGTCTGAATCCTGGACGGCATCCGCACATCGACCGCTTGATCGGCCTTGTCGAGCGCAACGAAACCCTGCGGGTGAAGCAAATCTTCGCGGTGTGAGCTTCCCGGAAGCACCCGCGCCACGCGCCGGACACGGCTGCCAAAGCCGGATTGTCCATTTGGGTAATGAAGAAACCTGCGGCGCGCGGCGCTGCCCATAACGCGGATCGAGCATTATTGTGCGTGTTTGTGTAAATACACACAGGGGCATCGAACATTTTGTCTTGACCGCCAATAAAAAAAGTAATGCAATAAAGCCTCCTTTCCATCAACTCCAAGGAGGAAGATCATGTCTGAAGATATCCCTATTGCCATTGCTCTCGCTGGTGGCGGGCTGGCGGTAGGCGCCGCTGGCGTCGGCGCGGCCACTGCAACCGTTGGGGCTACCATAGGCGGTTTGACCGCGGGCGCTACTATAGGCGCCGCCAAGTCGCTTCTACAGATGCTGAACCCTTTTCACATAGTCAGTACCATTTTCAAGTTGCCTGCGCTCCTCAAGAGTACGGTCAACACAGCGGTCGAAACGGCGCACGAGCTGCCATACCAAGCTCCCGATGAAGCGAACGATGCCGTCGTTTCTGCCGTGACGGACACTATCGGTAAGCTTGCCACGGAGATCGCGCCCGGCTATATCGGCAATACTGTCGGCATCGTAGCGACGGAAATCGGCAAAACCGCCGTTGCCATCACCGAGGCTTTTTCCGTACCGACGAGCATTCCCGAATCGATCAAGGATGCCAGCGTGGCCGTCACGGACGCCATCGGAAATTCGGCCAAGGCGATTTTCCCCGGGCTTTTCGGCGACAACAGCATACTGGGCGGTACCATTTCCTTCGTGTCCTCTGTCGTGGGCGGCGTAATCAGCGGGGCCACGAACCTTTTGGCCGTGGCCATTGGCAACGATCCGAAAGTCGCGCATGGCGATAACGGTTTCGACATCATTACCGGGCGTGGCGGTGCGGATGTCCTTTATGGCGAGGGCGGCAAGGATCTTATCTACGGCGAAGCGGGTAACGACCTTCTCTACGGCGGCAAGGGCAACGACAAACTTTACGGCGGGGGAGACAGCGATACCCTGTTCGGCGAAGACGGCGATGATGTCCTGTATGGCGGCCTGGGCAATGACGGCCTGGACGGCGGCGCGGGCAATGACCTCCTGTATGGCGAAGAAGGAGACGATCTCCTTTTTGGCGATGCGGGGAGCGATAAGCTCTATGGCGGTGCGGGCAGTGACCAGCTTCATGGCGGCGTCGGCAACGATCTCCTGAGCGGCGGCGACGGCAACGACCTCTATGTATTTTCAATCGGCTCGGGCAGGGACACCATCCATGAGGATGTCAATAGCGGCAACGATGTGGTGGTTTTCGTGGGAGTCCAAAAATCCGATCTGCGTCTCACGGCCAAGGATGGCGACCTTGTGATCGAATACAGCCGGGGTGACAGCATCGTCATCGACGACTTCTTCGGGCAGTCCGGTTCCCACCGGATCGAAGAATTCAGGTTCCAGGACAACGCCGATGGCGACAACCTCGAAGTGTTGAGCGCCGATGACCTGCTGCTGGACTTGTTTTGATAAACAGCTCGGGAAGGTGAACAGGGAAATGCGGGCGGGAGCCGCCCGCCCCTTCATCCAACCCATAGGAGATGAATTATGACATTGATTATACCCCCAATCATTGGCGGCGTCGTGGGCGCCGCGGGCGTGGCCGTGGGCGCCGCAGGTTTTGCCGTGGCCGGGGTGAATATAGCGGGCGTCGCGGCCGGACTGGCCTCTGGCGTTATAGTGGGTTCCGCCGTGTCGATCGTGAAGGCGCTGAATCCTGTACACATCATCAAAACCATTGTCGAGCTTCCCGCACTCATAGGATGCACCGTCAATACGGTTACTGAAGCATTGCATCCCTTGCCTTACGAGGATCCTGGCAAAGCGTGCGAAACAGCCGTCACGACCGTGGCAAGCGCCATCGGCAATATTGCCGCGACGATTACGCCGGGCTACATCGGTGAAACCGTCGGTACCGTGTCCACAGAGATTGGCAGCGCCATCGTTTCCGTCTGCGATACCCTGACCGTGCCAAAGAGCATTCCCGAGTCGATCAAAGATGCCAGCACGGCCATCACGAATGCCATCGATAATTGCACTAGTGCGATTTTTCCCGGCATTTTCGGTGAGTACAGCGTAATCGGCGGTACCGTTCACGTCATATCCTCCACCGTGAATAACCTGATCGGCAAAACGGTGGATTTCGTGACGGGCCTTGTCTGCGATAGTCCGAAAGTCGTCCAGGGCAGTTTCTTGCCCAGTATCATCATCGGGCGCGGCGGCGCGGACACCCTTTATGGCGGCGGCGGCGGGGATTGCCTGTACGGCGAGGCAGGAGACGACGTCCTTTATGGCGGAACGGGCGGCGACAAGATCTATGGAGGTTCGGATAACGACAAGATCTACGGCGAAGACGGTTGTGACAAGCTGTACGGCGGCGAGGGTAATGATTATCTGAGCGCAGGCGCTGGTGAAGACTGCCTGTACGGCGACGTGGGGAATGATCGTCTTTATGGCGGCGCGGGCAACGACAAGCTCTATGGCGGCGAAGGCGATGACTGGCTGTCCGGTTGCGCGGGCGATGACATCCTGAATGGCGGCGAGGGCAGCGATTTCTATATAGTCGCTCCCGGCCAAGGCAAAGACACCATCTACGATACGGATGTCGAGGGCAATGACATCGACGCGATAGTTTTCTTTGGCCTCACCAAATCGGATCTGTCTTGCAAGGCCAATGGCGACGATCTCGTGGTCGCTTATGGTGAAAATGACTGCGTCACGATAAAGGGCTATTTCGAGCTATTCGGCGAGCACCAGATCGAGGAGTTCCATTTCCAGGATGAGGATGGAAACACTACCGAGATAGTTGCTGTCAGCGGACTGCTCACGGTTTAAAGCCGGAGGAAGGAAAAACGCCGCCGCCACGCGCGTTCCATCGCGTGGCGGCGGCGTTTTTGTTCAGGTCTTGCCTGGCATCTCGCAGCTCGCAGGCATGAAGCGGCGCGGGCGTCAGACGGGTTTTTCCATGATGTAATCGTCCATCACAAAACCGCCGCCGATACCGGTCACAACCTTGTCGCGCACGCGGAAGCCATACTTCATGTAAGCGCGGATCGCCCGCGCATTGTTTTTATTGACGGCCAGGATCATGCCGGGATAACCCTGCCCGCGGGCAAGCGCCGTCGCATGATCGACCAGCGCCGCGCCCGCGCCCTTGCGCTGCATCGCGGGGTGAATGTAGAGCTTGTCGAGCTTGAATTCCCCCTTGCATATTTCGCAGGCGGCAAAACCGGCCAGCATGCCGTCGATGAACGCCTGATGCAGCCATTTTCCCGGATTTTCGATATCGGTCTCCAGCCCCGCGCGCGCATAACGTTGCGCTAGCATGTAGTCGATCTGCCCGCTGGAAATGATTCCGGCGTAAGCGTCGAGCCACGTGGTTTTAGCAAGCGCCACGATGGCGGGAATATCCTCTGGTTCGATAGGGCGAATGTCGATGGTCATGGTTTTGGCGTCCGGCGACGGCGGCATCCGGAAACAGACATTGATGCGCGTGAAAAACAAATGTCTGGTGCCCAGGACGGGATTTGAACCCGTAAGCCTTGCGGCGGCAGATTTTAAGTCTGCTGTGTATACCGATTCCACCACCCGGGCAGCAAGCCGCAGATTCTATCGTTCCAGCCCCGCGGTTGCCACACTGTACAAGCAAGCAAATCAGAAACTCTCGTGGAAGCGCTGGACAAACCGCCGACAAGCCAATTGTCATTTTGGGGGGGCCGGAGGCCCATGGCGCGCCATACGGCCCGTGGATTGCCGCGCTCGACATCTCCCGCTTTCTCCTCCTAGAATCCGCCCTTTCCGCCGAGGAGCGTTGCGACCCCCGTCCGGGGCCAGGCTCGGCGGACGCATGAAGCAACGGCGCTCGCGCGAACCCCCGCCGGTTTGCCGCGCCGTCCCGGATCGAGACGCGCGGCGGCGGCGCGAAACGAGGATGACCATGCAAGCCGACCGCGGCGAAGAACTCCGACAACTGCTCGCCCGCCGCATTCTGGTGCTCGACGGCGCGATGGGCAC
>JAIRMC010000125.1 GCA_031258965.1 Azoarcus sp.
ACGCGGGCTTGCAGGTTTTCCTGCGCCACACCCTCGATCGGCTCGCCGAAGGCGGCTCCGAAGCCTTGCTCGTAACTGGCAACGATGTCGTGGATGGGGTGCTCGAAGAGTTTGATGCCGAGATTGCGGCACAGCGAGAGGGAGTCGTCGATGCTGCCCGCGCTGGAGAAGCGGGAAGGGAGCGTGACGGCGATGACGTTCTCCGGTCCGAGTGCCTCGACGGCGAGGGCTAGCGTGAGCGCGCTGTCGATGCCGCCGGAGGAACCGACCACGACTTTCCCGAAGCCGCAACGGCGGGCGTAGTCGGAGAGACCGAGCACGATCTGGCGGCGGTAGAACGCCATGACAGGCAGCCCGGCGGCGGGCACGGGCGCGACAAGCGTCCTGCCTTCCAGGCAGGAAAATTCACCGTCCCGGAATTGCAGGGTGGCGACGTCTTCCGTGAAACGCGAAGCTTCAAAGACGACGCCCGTCTTTGGCGTGACGGCGAAGGATGCGCCGTCGAAAACTAGTTGATCGTGTCCGCCGATTTGGTTGACGTAAATCATCGGTAATTCGTGGCGGCGGCTCGCGGCAGCGAAAATAGCGTGGCGTTCTTCGCGCTTGCCGATGCTGGAAGGGCTGGCGTTGATCGTGACGACGAGATCGGGGCTGGCCTCCGCGAGCCGGGCGAGCGGGTTGACGGCGTAGTTCTCGCCCGTGTCGTTCCAGGCGTCCTCGCAAATGAGAAAACCGATTTTCACGCCACGGATTTCCAGGATGCGCGCCGCGTCCGGCCCCGGCTCGAAATACCGTCGTTCGTCAAAGACGCTGTAGGTCGGCAGGAGCTGCTTGGCGTAGCCAAGGACGACTTTTCCGTCCTTGATGACGAGCAGACTGTTCTCCAGCGCCTTGCCCGGCCCCCGCCTACGGGTGGGCGCGCCCATGACCCAGTGGAGGCCGGGCGTGAGGCGGCTCGCGTCGAGAAGACCGGCCAGCGCCACATCGACGCGGAGGAGGAAATCCGGCTCGTCGAGCAGGTCGTCGGGGGGGTAGCCGGTCAGGGCGAGTTCGGAAAAGACGACGATCCGCGCGCCTGCGGCGGCGGCTTTCTGGGCGGCGGCGGTCATTCGGGCGATGTTGCCGACAAGGTCGCCGATGGTGAGATTGAGCTGGGCGAGGCAGATAGTAAGCATGGGGTTCATTTTTTGCTTTTCTCCATGAGACGGATGGCGGCAATGCGTCGTTGGATTGTCCCCGGTATAGCGCGCGCCCAGGAAAATCAAGGACTGGTGCCCCGGAGAGGACTTGAACCTCCAAGCCTTGCGGCACTTGATCCTAAGTCAAGCGTGTCTACCAGTTTCACCACCGGGGCGGGCTTGCGGATTCTAGCGGCTAAGCCATGTTTACTCCAGTTGGAGCTTTCCCAATTATGCACGGTTGTGGAAACGTTTCCGCAATCCCGGCTGTTTCGCGGGCTTCACCATCCCCCCTTTTCGCCTGTAGACCCTCTTTGTCATTTCCTCCGCCGTGTGCCCGGGCAGGCTGCGTGACATGACATGACACGGCACGGCAACTGGCTGGATGCGCAATCTGTCTGTTTTATGCAATGTTCTCATGCGGCCAAGGGCGGCGTGGCGGCAGCGGGCAAGACATCCTGCTTGTCTCATCCACCCGTCCGTTCTACGGGGTCGGCGGCCTGCAAGGAAAGACCTGGCGACGCCTATGCCCGCGCCGTTCCGCCCGGACGCATCGCGCGCAGGCGCGAGACGCGCTCCGCCGTGGCGGGGTGGGTCGAGAACAGATTGCGCAGGCTGGCGCCGGTTAGCGGATTCATGATCATCATCTGCGCAGTGGCCGGGTGTTCTTCGGCGGCGTGAAGCGGAATCCTTTTTGCATTCGCTTCGATCTTGAGAAGCGCGTCGGCCAGCGCACCGGGATCGCCGGAAATTTCCGCGCCGCCCCGGTCGGCCCCGAATTCGCGCGTGCGGCTGATGGCCATCTGGATCAGCATCGCCGCCATCGGCGCCAGGATCATGAGCAATATCTGTACGGCGGGGTGAGGGCGGTTATCGCCGCGCCCGCCGAAGAACATGCCGAATTGCGCCAGGGCGGAGATCGCGCCCGCCACGGTGGCGGCGATGGTGGAAATCAGGATGTCGCGGTGCTGGACGTGGGCGAGTTCGTGCGCCATCACGCCGCGCAGTTCGCGTTCGCTGAGCAGGCGCAGGATGCCGGAAGTGGCGGCGACCGCCGCGTGCGCCGGGTCGCGCCCGGTGGCGAAGGCGTTGGGCTGGTCTTCGTCGATGATATAAACCTTGGGCATCGGCAGTCCGGCGCGCTGCGACAGGTCGCGCACGATGTTGTAGAGGTAGGGCGAGGCGGCGGCGTCGACCGGGCGCGCCCGGTACATTTTCAGCACCGCCTTGTCGGAGAACCAATAAGCCCAAAGATTCATGCCGCCGCCGAAGAGGAGGGCGATCAACATGCCCTGTTCGCCGCCAAGCGCGCCGCCGACGACGCCGAACAGGGCGACGATGCCCGCCATGAGGAGGGATGTTTTCAGCCAGTTGCCGACCATGGATTTTCCTTGCCGTGTTTCATGTGTGAACGATGGCGTTAGAGATGGAGGCGGCGAAGGGCAGATTCAAGCCTCAGGGTGGGCAGGGGAACATCTTTTTGTATTTGGCGAGGAAGAAACGCATGGGCGTTCCCGTTTTATGACGGGGGCGGCGCTTTCCCGGCGATGGCGAGCGCAACCGCTTCGGCGGCGCGGATGCCGTCCACGCCCGCCGATAGAATCCCTCCAGCATATCCCGCGCCTTCGCCCGCAGGATAAAGACCGTACACGTTCAAACTTTGCAGGTCGCCGCCGCGTTTGATGCGCAACGGCGATGAAGTGCGCGTCTCCACGCCGGTCAACAGCGCGTCATGCATGGCGAACCCGGGGATTTGACGCTCGAAGGCGGGAATCGCTTCGCGGATGGCGTCGATGGCGTAGGGAGGCAAGGCGCTTGCCAGATCGGTGTAACGCACGCCAGGCCTGTACGAAGGTTCCACTTCGCCGGGCGCGCGCGTAGGGCGTCCGGCCAGGAAATCGCCGATACACTGCACGGGGGCGTCGTAATTACCGCCGCCCAGCTCGAAGGCGCGCGCTTCGAGCGTCCGTTGCAGGGCGATCCCCGCCAACGGCCCGCCGCCCGGATAATCCCCTGGCGCAATGCCGACGACGATACCCGCATTGGCGTTACGCTCGGCCCGCGAATATTGGCTCATGCCGTTCGTGACAACCCGCCCCGCTTCGGAAGCGGCGGCAACGACGCTACCGCCGGGACACATGCAGAAGCTATAGACTGCGCGTCCGTTGCCCGTGTGGTGAACAAGTTTGTAGTCCGCCGCGCCTAGAAGCGGATGGCCCGCGTATTTGCCCAGGCGGGCGCGGTCGATGAGCGCCTGCGGGTGTTCGATGCGGAATCCCACCGAAAACGGCTTGGCTTCCATGAATACGCCGCGCCGGTGCAGCATCTCGAAAGTGTCCCGCGCGCTGTGGCCAAGAGCGAGGATGATGTGGTCGGCGTGGATTTCCGTGCCGTCGGCGAGGATGAGACCGCGTACATGCGCATTCTCGATCAGCAGATCGTCGACCCGCGCCCGGAAGCGTATTTCGCCGCCCAGCGATTCGATTTCGGCGCGCATCTTCTCGACCATGCCCACCAGCCGGAAAGTGCCGATGTGCGGCTTGCTCAAATAAAGAATCTCCTCGGGCGCGCCCGCCCGGACGAACTCGGCCAGAACCTTGCGGCCACGATGTTCCGGGTCCTTGATCTGGCTATGAAGCTTACCGTCCGAGAAAGTGCCTGCGCCGCCTTCGCCGAATTGCACATTGGATTCCGGATCAAGTTCATGATCCCGCCAGAGTCGCCAGGTGTCCCTGACACGTTCGCGCACCGGCTTGCCCCGTTCGAGAACGAGCGGGCGGAATCCCATCTGCGCCAGCACGAGCGCCGCGAAGATGCCGCAAGGCCCGAAGCCGACAACGACTGGCCGCGCCGCCTGCGCCGGGGCATGGGCGACGAAGCGATAGCGTATGTCGGGTGTGGGGCTGATACGGCGGTCACGGGCGAAGCGGCGCAGTATTTTGGCTTCCGTCTCCGCGCTGGCGAGATCGCAATCGATGGTGTAGACAAAATCCAGCCCCTTGCGTGCGTCATGACCGCGCCGGAAAACGCTGAAACCCGCCAGCCCTGGCGGGTCGATGGCCAGGCGTTGCGCGATGGCCGCCCGCAGGTCTTCGGGCGAATGGCTGATGGGTAGCCGGAGTTCGGTAATGCGCAGCATGGCGGCGGGGGAGGGCGGAACAGGACATTCGAGGGCCGTAGTGTACGGCAAGGGCGCGCGCCGGAGCGCCGGGCCGATGCGCGGCAAGCATCGGTTCTTGATGGCATGAAAGCGCGCGCGAGCACCGGGAGCTTGTAATACGGCGCTTCGATATCCGGACATTACGGCCTGAGAAACGTTGAATAAGCGTCATTGCGAAGCTTGATACGGCGCGGCAATCCAGTGCGGCACTGGACTGCTTCGCCTCGCCCGGCGAAAAACACCCCCCTTTCCGGCGCTCGCCGGAGTACCCTCTTTCCCGCCCGCCACGACGGCCCCGCGCTGAAAATCAACAACAGGTTTGACATGGAAACCACGACGCCCCCCGTTTTCATCTTCGTCGGCCACTCGAACGCCGGCAAGACCACCTTCATCGAACGGCTCATCCCGGAACTGATCCGGCGCGGGCATCGGGTCGCCACTATCAAGCACGCGCACCACGCGGTGCGGCTCGACACCGAAGGCAAGGACAGTTGGCGCTACAAGCAGGCGGGCGCGGCGCTCAGCATGCTGGTGACGACGGACGCCCTGCAACTGGTGGCGGACGTCGGCGACGGGCGCGAACCGGCGCAACTGGCCCGGCGCTTCCTGGGCGAAGCCGACATCGTGCTGGCCGAAGGCTTCTCGCACTCGCCCGGCCCCAAGATCGAAGTACTGCGGCGCGAAACCGGCAAACCGCCGCGCTGCGGCATCGACGACGGCCTGATCGCCATCGTCACCGATTGCGCCGGGGTGTATCCGGAACTGCCTCGTTTCGCGCTTGACGACATCGCGGCGATGGCCGATTTCCTCCTGGGCCGGATATGATCGACGACTGTACGGCGCTGATCCTCGCGGGCGGCGACTCACGCCGGATGGGCTGCGACAAGGCCAGCCTGCAACTTGGCGGACAAAGCCTGCTGCAACGCACGCTTGATCTGATGCGCATGCTTTTCCCCGCGATACTGCTCAGCGTCCGGCAGCCCCGCGCCGGTCTCGACGGCAGCATTGCGCAAATCCGCGACGACATCCCCAACGCGGGGCCGCTCGCCGGGCTTTGCGCGGGACTACGGCGCGCCGCGACGCCATGGGTCTTTGCCGTAGCCGCGGACATGCCTTATCTGCGACCGGAAATCATCTTGCGGCTGGCGGCGCTGCGCGGCACGCACCAAGCCGTCGTACCCGTCGCCGCCGGACATCCCCAACCCCTGGCAGCGTTTTACGCCACCTCGGCACTGCCCGCGTTCCAGTCCGCGCTGGACAGCGCGCAGACGCGCGGGCTGCGGCGGGCGCTGGCGGCGCTCGACGTTCGCCATGTCGACGAACGCCGCCTGCGCGATGCCGACGCGACCCTACAAAGTTTCATCGACCTCGATACCCCGCAAGACTTCGCCGAAGCGCAACGGCGTTTCGAAGAACACTTCCCGTAAGGAGAATGGCAAGTCCATGCACGAAAAAACCGCGAAACCTTCCTCCACATCCCTTTCTGCCGGCCTGTCCGTCCGGGAAGCGCAAGCCTGCATCCTCGGCAAGGCAACGCCCCTCGGCACGGAAGATATCTCGCTCGAACGCGCGCTTGGCCGGGTGCTGGCCGTGGATATCCGCGCCAACCGCGACCTGCCGCCCTGCGACATTTCCGCCATGGACGGCTACGCCGTGCGCGCCGCCGACATCGCCAACGCGCCGGTGACGCTGCAAATCGTCGACGACATCCGGGCGGGAGACGCGCCGCGCGCCGCGCTCCGGCGCGGGCAGTGCGCCCGCATCATGACCGGCGCGCCGGTTCCCGGCGGCGCGGATACCGTCGTCAGGGTCGAAGACACCCGCCCCAGCCCGGACGACGCGGTCGAAATCCTCGTTCCTGTCCCGGCGGCGGCTGACATTCGCCGCCGCGCCGAAAACATGCGCCAGGGCGAAATCGTACTACGCGCCGGAACCAGCATCGGCCCCGGCACGGTCGGCGTACTGGCGACGGTCAAACAGGCCACAGTCACGGTTTACCGCCAGCCGTGCGTCGCCATCTTGTCGAGTGGCAACGAACTGGAAGCCCTGCGCGAACCGTTCGACCCCGCCAGGATTCCGGACACCAACACTTACGCGCTGATGGCCCAGGTACAGGCCCAGGGCGTGGAACCCGAACGTCTCGGCATCACCCGCGACGATCCCGCCGAACTGTCCGGATTCCTCGAACGGGGGCTTGCCAACGACCTGTTGCTCATCTCGGGTGGCGCCTCGGTCGGCGTGCACGACCATGTGCGGCCCACGCTCGCGGCGCTGGGCGTTGCCATGCACTTCTGGCGCGTCGAAATGCGTCCCGGCCATCCGGCGGCCTTCGGCACACTGGGCCATACCCTCGTTTTCTGCCTGCCCGGCAACCCTGTTTCCAGCATGGTGTGTTTCGAACAATTCGTCCTGCCCGCCTTGCGCGCCCTGACCGGCCACCAGCATCTGTTCCGGCGCACAGTACCCGCGCGCCTGACCCAATCAATCAAATCCCGGCCAGGCCGCGTCGAATTCGTGCGCGTGACGCTCACCCGCAACGCATCCGGCATTTATGAAGCGGTCCATGCCGGTTCGCAAAGCAGCGGCGACATCCTCGGCATGGCGCGCGCCGACGGCCTGCTCATCGTCCCAAGCGCCAGCAAGGGACTAGCCACGGGCGAAACCGCCAGGGTGCAACTACTGGAAACCGGCGCCTACCAGGCCGAATCGGACTTGGGAGACGGAGTATGAACAAGGCGCGCATCGGCATCGTGACCATCTCCGACCGCGCGAGTCGCGGCGACTACGAAGACCGGGGCGGCCCCGCCATCCGCGATTGGCTGACCCACGCGCTGGCAAGTCCCTGGGAAGCCGTCCCCCGCCTCGTCGCCGACGAACAGGCGCTCATCGAAGCCGCACTGCGGGAACTGAGCGGCGACGAAGCCTGCTGCCTCATCGTCACCACTGGCGGCACAGGCCCCGCGCCGCGCGACGTCACGCCGGAAGCCACCGAAGCCGTCTGCGAAAAAATACTGCCGGGTTTCGGCGAACGGATGCGCGCCGCTTCGTTCGCCTCGGTGCCGACCGCGATACTGTCCCGCCAAACCGCCGGCATCCGCGGAAAGAGCCTCATCATCAACCTGCCCGGCAAACCGGCGGCCATTGGCGAATGCCTGCATGTGGTCTTCCCCGCCGTGCCGTACTGCATCGACCTTATCGGCGGCAGCCGCCTGGAAACCCATCCGGCATTCTGTGCCGCCTTTCGCCCGGGCGACATGGCTTCCAGTGCCGCCGCCAGCCGTGCTCCGGACGTTCACGCCAGAGTGAACACGTCCTAGACGAAGCTGAAAACATAGGCACGATAAAAAATGACGCTGAAATCGCCCGACGCCTAAATGTTGCAGACGCAACCGTATCAAGATGGAGAGCAGGAACGAGATCGCCCGACGAAGATCAAGCCGCCGCGCTGGCCAATCTACTGAACAAACCGGAAATCATGGCCGAGTGCGCCGCCGCACGGGCAAAAACACCGCAAGGGCGGGAGATGTGGGAACGTGCCGCGCAGCTTTTGCATGCGGCAACGGAAAACTGGCGCGCCCGGCGCGATTCGAACGCACGACCCCTGCCTTCGGAGGGCAGTACTCTATCCAGCTGAGCTACGGGCGCGGGGGTATCGACGACTGTCGATAGGGGCGGGAAGGATAACCCGTTTCACGGAGCGAGGGAAGCGGCCCCGGACAGATTCGCCGAAACCGGCGCATTCACACGCTTTCAGTATTTTCCCCGCCGTTTCGAGACGCGGTTTCGCCGCAACCGCAACCGCAGCCGCCTTCATCGCTCCCGTGCGCCTTTCCCTTGCCACGGTGGTGGATACGGCGGCAGATACAACGGAAGATATGGCCACAGACCCGGCGGCTGGCCGTGTCGAGTTCGTTCCGGCGCTTGACGAAGGCATCCAGCCCGGCAATCGCCGATTGATCGTCGCAGGCGTGGAACAGCCGGATTTCCCGGAAAATGCGCACCTCGCTGCACAGCGCCCGGTATTGGTCTCCCGCCGTCTTGTGCTCGCAGGCGCGCGCGGAGGGTTTCATGAACGTCATTACAGCGACGAACACGGCCAGCAGCGAAGAAAGCGCCGCCGCAAGCGCCGGGTGATTCCCGGCAAACGCCACGCTTGACAGGACGGCTAAGACCGTCGCTGTTATGCCTGTGAGATAGTGCCGCAGCCGCCAGCGCGCCGCCGCCGCGGTCTGCGCCTCGGCGTTGCGGGTGCAATCGCTTTCCAGTTGCGACAGTTCGTCGGCGACGGAACGTTTGGTGGCGGGAGAATGGACTTCGTATTGTTCGGACATCGTGAAACTCTCCTGTTCTGAACCGGGTCATTCGGCGCGACGCGGAATTCCCCGGATTCGCGGCTCAGTCAATGGGGCCGAGGTAGTCCGCCTTGCCGATCGGCACGCCATTGTGGCGCAGCAGATCGTAAGCCGTCGTCAAGTGGAAATAGATGTTGGGAATCGAGTGCTGCAACAAGAAGACTTCGCCGCGATACGCCTTGGCCGGATTCCACGGCAGGCGCACTTCACGGTCGGCGCTGTCCGCGAAATCGCTTTCCTTGAAGGTTTGCAAATAGGCGGTCGAATTGGCGATGCGCGTTTTCAGTTCGGCAAAACGGGTTTCAGTATCCTCGAATTTCGGCGCTTCCTTGCCGGTCAGCCAGGCCGGGGCAAAACGGCTCATATCGCTGACCATGCGAATCTGGCGGATCAGCGGAAACATGTCCGGGAACAGGCGCGCATCAAGCAAGGCGCGTTCTTCGATCTTGTTGGCGACGGCGTATTCCAGCGCCTTGTCGAGCAAGTGCGCCAGATTGTCCAGGACGCGGATATTGCCGGAAACCGCCAGTTGATAGTAGCTTACGCTCATGGGATGACTCCTTTAGTGTTGTGTCGTATTTCCGGAAACGCGGCGTTTCGCGCATCATACGCGGCCAGGATGCCGCGCGCATCCGTTGTTTTCAAGCGCGGGTCTGGCGGGGTCGACATTGCGCGCGACGATGTCCCGTATCGAACCCAGCCTGCCGTGGAAAAAGTGATCCGCGCCGGGCAGCACGACCACCGGCAATGCCTGCGGGCGCGCCCAGTCCAGCACATTGGCAAGGGGGACGGTATCGTCGACTTCGCCATGGATTATCAAGGCCGGAATGCCCTTGGGAATAGCGGGCGTCTCATATTGGCGTGCGCCGACGGTATCCACCATGCCCGCTGCCATGCCGACCAGCACGAGATGGCGCGGCGGCGCGCCGTTGGCGGCAAGGCGGACGGCGAGCCGCGCCTGCACATGGGCGCCGAACGAAAAACCGCCTAGTACCCGCGGCAGATCGCCCCATCGGGCGCGCGCCCAGTCCAGCACGGCCAGCATATCCTCGCTTTCGCCCGCGCCATGGTCATGCGCGCCCTCGCTCGCGCCGACGCCACGGAAATTGGGGCGCAAGGCGACATACCCGAGATCGCGGAAAACGCGCGCCAGGGTATGCACCACCTTGTTGCTGTTGGCTCCGCCGTAGAGCGGATGCGGATGGCACGCCAAGGCGATGCCCCGCGCTTCGGCGGGCGCATCGACAAGAATCTCGATTCTCCCCGCCGCGCCACGCGCCACGGCGGATTCACTGGGAAGGGGACGGTTCATCGTGAAAATCCATCTGTTCCAGCCTGGAATTCGTCCGGCGCAATGACATACGTTGGACGAAATACCCCGGCCAGCCGGGGCTGCCAGGATTATAGTCTCGTGGCGGCGGATTCCCCATATCCGTCTTCTTCGAGGCGCTCGCCCCGCAACAGCCCGAAAACGGAGAGGTAGGCCAGCGCGGCGAAAGGCCACACAGCAGCCACCAAGCGGCACAGGCCGTAGAAATTCGAATAATTGGCGCGCATGATGATGGCCGGGGCGCCGCTTCGAAGATAGGGACTTTCCGGCATCATATTGACGAGGACGGTCGCCATCAGCAGACCCGTGCCCGCCAGGGCATGCTGCGCCACCCTTGGCAGGCACAGGGTGATAGCGAACAGCGCCCCGCCAACCAGCAGGCCGTATTCGACGCCGGGCGTCATCCAGATCAGGGGATTAGGCGGGATGAGGCAGATGGCGCATGCCGCCATGTGCGCGCCGATGCCCAACGCCAACAGCGCCCCGGCCAGGATCGGTCCTTTCAGCCGCAGCATGCAGCGCGCGAACAGGCCGACGGCGACCATCATGCTGGCGGTCTGTGCGGCCTCGAAAACGATGAGGCGTTCGGCATCGAAAGGCAGCGGTGGCGCAATGCCGAACAGGCGGCGCAACTCGCCGCCGCCAAACAGGAGATGACCGGGCATGAGCTGCACGAGCAGCCAGAGCGCGACAAGAACCAGGCCCGCATCGCCGGTTCGGCCATGGGTGATGTAATGCTCGCGCCAGCGCACCAGGCCGCGCCCCGGCGCGAACAATGCCCGCGCCCATCGCGCCCCGGCCAGCGCGCCGAGAAACGCGCCGCAGACATTGGCGGCGATGTCGAGATTGCTCGCGGTGCGCGAGGGCAGGAACCCTTGCAGTGTTTCCAGGCTGAAACTGAGCAGGAAAGCGATCAACACCGTGACGCCGATCTGCCGCTTCCACGTCCAGCGCCACGGCAGGGCGGAAAGTACGGCGAACCCAAGCGGCATGTAGCCGATGATGTTGACGACCATGTCGTCCCGATTGAAGTATTTCGGCCATGGCGCGATCAGGTAATCGAACATCGGCAGCCCGTTCGCCTGCCAGCCGCCCACCGGATGCAGGCAGGCGTATATCAGCAAGGCGATATAGACAACGGCGAGGTGGCGGGACAGTGATCTGGCGGAAGACATTGGCTGCACAGGCGAAGGAGCGGCAAGTCTAACACTCCGGAATTCTCGGCAACCGGAACTGCAAACGAAGGCCAAGCATATACTGGCGATTTCATTTCTTGCGTGGCCCGCATCGCGTGCTCCGGGGTGTTTCCCTGGCATGGAGCGGGTGAAGGGAATCGAACCCTCGTCATAAGCTTGGAAGGCTTCTGCTCTACCATTGAGCTACACCCGCCTTGCGCGGGAACCGCCAACCATGCAACGGCCCCACTGGTTTCACGCGAGGCTGGTGGAGGGGGAAGGATTCGAACCTTCGAAGGCTGTGCCGCCGGATTTACAGTCCGGACCCGTTGACCGCTTGGGTAACCCCTCCAAACGCGAAGCCCCGCATTATAGTGCCGATCAAAGGCTTGTCAAACATCCCATGCCATACCAGCAGAATGGCGCGGACATCATGCCTTCGGTATTCATCGCAACGCCCGCCTGCCGCGCGGCGCTTTTCCGGTAGACTCGCCGCATTTTCGTAACGCCGTTCCGCCCATGGCTTCCCTGCCTCCGGTTTCCACCACGCCCCCCCCTATCGCGCCGCGTCTGGGCGAGTTGCTCGTGCGTCTCGACCGCCTGTCGGCGCGCGATCTCGAACAGGCGTTGGCGGCACAGGGCGAAATCGGCGATTTGCTCGGCAGGGTGCTGGTGCGGTTGGGCCTGTTGACCGAGGTCGACGTCGCCCGCGCACTGAGCTTGCAGCTTCGTCTCAAACTGGTGAAGGCCGGGGATTTTCCCGGCGCGCCCCTCCAGGTTCCCGGCATCGAACCCGATTACCTGCTCGCGCATTCGGTGCTGCCGCTGGGCATCGAGGACGGCAAACTCTATGTGGCGATGGCAACGCCGCAGGATGAATTCACCATCAAGGCTCTTCGGCTGGCAACCGGCCTGCGGGTCAGGCCGAGGCTGGCGATCGAGAGCGAATTGCGCGCCGCGCTCGAACGTCTGTATGCGAAACCGGCGGAAGACGAAGGCGAGGAAGACCCGGTCTTGCCCGATTTCGCGGGCGGCGACAGCGAATTCGTCGAGCATCTGAAAGACCTGGCGAGCGAAGCGCCGGTCATCCGTTTCGTCAACCAGATCATTGCCAGGGTCATCGATTTGCGGGCCTCCGACATCCACCTCGAACCTTTCGAGGATGGACTGCATGTGCGCTACCGTGTGGACGGCGTGTTGCAGGAAGCGGAAAAAACCGACGCGGCGCTCGCGGCGGCGGTGACTTCCCGCATCAAGCTCATGGCGCACCTGAACATTGCCGAACGGCGGCTGCCGCAGGACGGACGGATCAAGAACCGCGTCCAGGGCCACGAATTGGATTTGCGCGTGTCGACGCTGCCCACGGTGCATGGCGAAAGCGTGGTGATGCGCGTGCTCGACCGCGCCAGCATCCGCCTCCAGCTCGAAGACATGGGGTTTTCGTCCGATACGCTGGAACGTTACCGCGCACTGATCGAACGCCCGCATGGCATCCTGCTCGTTACCGGCCCGACCGGCTCCGGCAAGACCACGACGCTTTACGCCTCGCTCGCCAAGCTCGACGCGGGGGCGCTCAAAATCCTCACGGTCGAGGACCCGGTGGAATACCAGCTCTCCGGCATCAACCAGGTGCAGGTACAGGCGCAGATCGGCATGAGTTTTTCCAACGCGCTGCGCTCCATCTTGCGGCAAGACCCGGACATCATCATGATCGGGGAAATGCGCGATACCGAAACCGCGCAGATCGCCGTGCAATCGGCGCTGACCGGCCACCTCGTGCTGTCGACGCTGCACACCAACACGGCGGCGGGAGCCATCATCCGCCTTGAGGACATGGGGGTGGAGCGTTATCTGATTACCTCGTCGGTCAACGGCGTGCTGTCGCAGCGGCTGCTGCGCCGCCTTTGCCCGCAGTGCCGCAAGCCCGTAGCGCTGGCCGCCGACGTCATGCGGAAAACCGGCCTCGCGCGCTTCATGCCGCCCGGCGGCAATACCGCCTACATCGCGGGCGGCTGCGCCGCGTGCAGGCACACGGGCTACCACGGGCGCACGGCGATCCACGAACTGTTCACGATGGACGCCGCCGCGCACGAAGCCATCCTCGGCGGCGCGGACGCCACCGCGCTCCACAACGCCGCGCGCCGGGGCGGCATGCTGACGCTCTACGAGGACGGTTTGCGCAAGGTGGCCGCCGGGGTCAGTTCGCTGGAAGAAGTGCTGCGCGTCACGCAGGATCAGGGCGATGCCTGAGTTCGTCTGGCAAGCCGCGAAGGCCGACGGCAGCGTGCGGGAAGGCAGGACTTCCGCCGCCAGCCGCGAGGCGGTCAGCCGTCAGTTGTTGAGGCAGGGCCTGACGCCGCTCAAGGTCGCGGAGGCGGCGGCGTCCGGCGCCGGGCGCGCCGCTTCCGCGAC
The DNA here is from genome assembly GCA_031258965.1 of Azoarcus sp. Lineage (GTDB taxonomy): Bacteria > Pseudomonadota > Gammaproteobacteria > Burkholderiales > Rhodocyclaceae > WRNU01. The sequence goes on from JAIRMC010000125.1 coordinate 13,608, forward strand.
CGGCGCGGGCAAATCCGCGTTTCGCGGGCGCGACAAGGGCGTCACAAGCGCCGACATCCACGTGCTCACGAATGAACTGGCGGTAATGCTGCGCGCCGGGCTGCCGCTCGACCATGCCCTGCGGGTGCTGATCGGCATGGCGCCCCGGCCTTCGGTGGGCGCGCTGCTCGACGATATTTTCAAGTCGGTCAAGGCCGGGCGCGGGCTGTCGCAGGCGCTCGCGCCGCACCAGGCGCTTTTCGGCGATTTCTACATCAACATGGTGCGCTCCGGCGAAGCGGGCGGCCAGCTTGCCGAAGTGCTCGACCGCCTCGCCGAACATCTCGAACGCATCCGGGTGCTGCGCGAATCCGTGATTTCGGCCCTCATTTACCCGGCAATCCTCGTCTTCGTCGCGGCGATTTCGGTCGTCCTCATGCTGGGCGTCGTCGTGCCGCAGTTCGAGACGCTCTTCAGCGATCTTGGCGACGCCTTGCCGATGCCGACCCGCATCATCGTGGCCGCCGGGCATTTCTTCTCCGATTGGTGGTGGGCGATGGCCCTGGCCGCGGCAGTGCTCGTGCCGGGCCTGCGCCGCTGGCTCGCCACGCCCGGCGGACGCGCCTGGCGCGACGACTGCATGCTGAAATTGCCGGTAATCGGCGCGGTGGCGCAAAAATACGAGGCCACCCGCTTCACCCGCAGCATGGGCACCCTGCTCGGCAACGGCGTGCCCATCGTCACCGCGCTGCGGATCGCCGCGGACACCATGTCCAACCGCCGGCTGCGCGCCGCCATGGAAGGCGTGGCCCCGGCAATCAAACAAGGCGGGCGGCTGGCCGAAGCCTTGCAGGCGACGGGGCTGTTTACGCCGCTGGCGCTCAACATGGTGCGCCTCGGCGAAGAAACCGGGCGGCTCGACGCCATGCTGCTCGAACTGGCGCGAGTCCATGACGGCGAGGTCGAATCGGGCATCAAACGCCTGCTCGCCCTGCTCGAACCGGCGCTCATCCTGGTCCTGGGCGCAGCCATTGCCTCGATCATCGTCGCCATCCTGCTCGGCATCTTGTCGGTCAACGAATTGGCGGGATAGCCGGAAAGGGCCGCCGCAAGGGCCGCCTCCGCCCATTCAACCCGGCGCGGCCGCCCCGTGATGCGCGAACGGGCGATCTCGCGGGAAAAGCGGGAATGGGACATCGCCTCACACGGACAGGAGGCGGAAAAGAGAGGGCTGGAGAGAGGCCACAGCAGCAAGCCCGCCATCAAACCAGCGGCCCCGGAGGGCCGCCGGTTTTTATCCCTCTTACATCACATCTACACACCGTTTACACCATCATCATGTCCCAGCAGCACATTGGCGGATGATTGGCCATCGCCGTCACTTCCGCGCTGTCCAGTATGTGGCAACCCGCCTGGATATGCTCGATCTGGTGGCTGGCGCCGACGAACCAATCCGTTACCGTGACCTTGTCGTAGCTGCCTTTCACGTGGATTTCCAGGTCGCGGCCATAAGCGCCGGTTCTGGCGAACCAGAGATCGTTGCAGCCGATGTTCTCGAAGACCAGCCTGTCATTGCCATACGTGTCGGAGATCACGTCCGCGCCGTCGCCATAAGAGAAGTAGTAGGTGTCGCTGCCCTGCGTGTCGATGATGATGTCGTTACCCCGTCCGCCGCGCAGCACATCGTTGCCATAGCCGCCATACAGCGCGTCGTTGCCGTCGCCGCCGGAGAGTATGTCGTTGCCGTAGCCGCCGTCCAACAGGTCGTTGCCGCTCCAGCCGGACAGATAGTCGTTGCCATAGTCGCCCTTCAACGTATCGTTGCCGACGCTGCCGGTTAGCCTGTCGTCGCCCACACCGCCGTCCAGCAGGTCGTTGCCGCCCCCGCCGTACAGATCGTCGTTGCCATAGCCGCCATACAACTTGTCGTGCCCGGCGCTGCCGGACAGCGTGTCGTTGCCGTGGCCACCGTCCAGCAGGTCGTTGCCGCCTCCACCGGACAGATAGTCGTTGCCATAGCCGCCATACAGCGTGTCGTTGCCGACGCTGCCGGTTAGCCTGTCGTCGCCCACACCGCCGTCCAGCAGGTCGTTGCCGCCCCCGCCGTACAGATAGTCGTTGCCATAGCCGCCATACAACTTGTCGTGCCCGGCGCTGCCGGACAACGTGTCGTTGCCGTGGCCACCGTCCAGCAGGTCGTTGCCGCCTCCGCCGGACAGATAGTCGTTGCCATAGCTGCCATACAGCGTGTCGTTGCCGACGCTGCCGGTTAGCCTGTCGTCGCCCACACCGCCGTCCAGCAGGTCGTTGCCGCCTCCACCGTACAGATAGTCGTTGCCATAGCCGCCATACAACTTGTCGTGCCCGGCGCTGCCGGACAGCGTGTCGTTGCCGTGGCCGCCGTCCAGCAGGTCGTTGCCGCCCCCGCCGTACAGATAGTCGTTGCGAACCGTACCATAGTGTGATGCCATTTACCTACTCCTCAAAGTAATGCAGTCCCAGACTGCGCGATAAACCCCACAGCACAGTTGGCGACCGTGCCGTGGGATGTGTTCAATGGGATGTGCTAAGGGTGTGCCAGCAGTGCTTTGCGCCACATGGATTGCCGCGGCGCTGCGCGCCTCGCAATGACGGCCATCGTCCTTGTATGCGTTGCTCAGACCGTGGGATGCGCCAGGGCAAAGGCGGGCGACGAAAAAAATCCCGCACGGCTCAAAGCCGTGCGGGATTTTTTTCGTCAACGGCAGGCTATGCGCCTGCCGGGCATTCAGGTCAACACGACCGACCGACCGACCGACCGACCGACTGCAATATGTGCGCCATGTTTGTCCTTTTTTTAGGTGTCTACGTAAAAACCGTAGTGCGGAGTATATACACTTAGTTTTGCCTGAAAGAAGGGTTTCCCAAAAATTTTTGTATGGATGTTTTGGCCGAGCGTCAAAACGGCGACGAAGCGGCGTTGCGCGAACCAGCGCTTGTTCTGCTTCTTGGCGCGGCGATTGCCTCGATCATCGTCGCCATCCTGCTCGGCATCTTGTCGGTCAACGAATTGGCGGGATAGCGTCTGGACGCCTACAATCGCGCTGTCCGCCCGGCATGGGCGCAACCTTACACGAACCGGGACGCCATGAACCCTTCCGCATTCCCCTCCACACCCTTCCGCCGCCGTCACGCCGGATTCACCCTGTTGGAACTGCTCGTCGTGCTGGCCATCCTCGCCCTGCTCGGGGGGCTGGTCGGCCCCAAGGTCATGAACCAACTGGGCGGCGCCAAGACGAAAACCGCCGGAGTACAAGTCAAGGACCTCGAAAACGCGGCGCAGATGTTCAAGCTCGACGTTGGCCGTTACCCGAACGCGGCGGAAGGGCTTGGCGCGCTGGTGGCGCGCCCCTCCACCGCGCCGGGCTGGAAGGGACCCTATCTCGAAAAGAACGCCGTGCCCAAGGACCCGTGGGGCAACGATTATCTGTATGAAGCGCCCGGCAGGCACGGCGAGATCGACATTTATACCTTGGGCAAGGACGGCGCCCCCGGCGGCGATGGCGAGGACGCCGATGTCGGCAACTGGTGACAGGCCGCGCCCGCGCCGCCCGCGTCCGGGCGGTTTCACGCTTCTGGAATTGATCGTGGCGCTGGCCGTGGCCGGGCTGGCCGCCGGGGCGTCGATGACCGCCTATCCCAAAATGCGCGCCGCCATGGAATACCGCAGCGCCCTGCGCGGCGTGCTCGCGGGCATGAACAAGGCGCGCGTCGAAGCTGTGCGCGGCGGCCAGCCTACGACGTTCTACGTCGATCCACAGACGCGCGCTTACGGGGTGGGCGACAGGGAATTGGGCCGCCTTCCGGATTCGGTCGACGTGCGGTTCACCGTCGCCGGGCAGGAAGTCGATAGCCGCGGACGGGGGAACATCCGCTTTCATCCCGAAGGCGGCGCGACCGGCGGCAGCGTCGATCTCCTGCGCGGGCCGGGTTCGGGCGTGCGCCTGCGGGTCGACTGGCTGTTCGGCTCGGTTACGCAAATCGCGGTTTCCGGATGAAGTGGATGAAACGCCCGGCGGCCCGGCGTCAGGGCGGATTTTCCCTGCTGGAAGTCGTCATCGCCATGGCGATCATGGCCATGTCGCTCGGGGCGCTCTACCGGGCGGGCGGCGGCGCGCTGCGCGGCGTGCTCGAAGCCGAAACGCGCCTGCGCGCCGCCACGCTGGCGATGGCGCTGCTCGACGGGCAATGGAGCGTGCCGCCCGAAGGTCTGCACGACAGCGGCAGCGTCGGGAACATGACATGGCAACTCGCCGCCGCGCCTTTCCAGCCCCGGCGCGAGAAAGGATGGGCGCTGCACCGGGTCGAGGCCAGCGTTGGTTGGGATAACGGACGCCGCGGCCTGAGCTTGGCGAGCCTGTTGCCCGAGCGCCGGACGCCGCTGGATTCGACGCGGCAAACGGAACGATGAGCGGCGAAAATCCATGACCTTCGCGCCGATACCGGTCATGCAGCGTCCCGGCGCGCGGGGTTTCACCCTGGTCGAAGTCATCATTGCGCTTGCCTTGATATCGCTCATCATGCTGGGGCTGGTGAGCGCCTTCGCCACGCTTGGAAAAACCGCCGCGCGGCTCGACGAGCACGCGGGCCGGAGCGGGCGCGAGTGGCTGGTGGGCGAACTCCTGCGCGCCACCCTGTCGTCCGCCATCGGCCAGATCAAATACACGCTGCCGGATCAGCGCCAGACGATTTATTTTCGCGGCGACACGGCGACGGTACAGTGGCTTGGCAGCATGCCCGCGCGCCACGGCGCCGGCGGTCTCCATCTTTTCATGCTCGGCCTGGAATCGTGCGCTGGCCGTTCCCGTTCCAGCATGTGCTTGGCGCTGCGCTACACGCCTTACGTCAGGGAAGATTCCTCCGCCCGCGTCGCGGCCAGCCCCCAGACCCAAGTATTGGCCGAAAACGTTTCCGATTTTCGCATCGCCTACCAGAGTCATCCGGCCCGCGTCGATGAACAAGCGGTGTGGCGCGGCGACTGGACGGACGCCGACAAGTTGCCTGCGCGGGTGCGCATCGAACTCGCGGTGGGCGGCGCGCCCTGGCCGCCCATGGCCGCCCCCCTCGGCGCCATCGACGCGGCGGGCGGCAAGCGCGTCCAGTTCCAGGCGAGCGCCAGTCCGTCCCCGCCCTGGGCGGATTCCCCGCAGCCATGAGCGGCGAAACGATGACGATGCGGCGCGCCACGCCCCGTCCGGTCCGCCGGGGCTTCGCCCTTATCGCGGTGTTGTGGTTCGTCGCGGCGCTCTCCGTGCTGGTGGCCGGGCTACTGACGGTATCGAACAGCGAAATGCTGGAGGCGCGCTTGCGACTCGACAGCGGACGCGCGGCGGCGCTTGGCGATGCGGCAATCCAGATCGCGGTGCTCGACTGGGCGAGCGCCGCACAACCGCCGGATCGTCTCCTGCGCACGCGCTACACCTTCGAGGGCGTGGAAATCGACGTCGAGACCGCGCCCGCCTCCGGTTACATCGACCTCAACAGCGCGCCGGAAAATCTGTTGCAGGCGCTCTTCCTGCACGGCGCGGCGCTGCCGCCGGATCAAGCGCGCCAATTGGCGCAGCGCGTCGTCGACTGGCGCGACAACGACGACAGTCCCCTGGCGAACGGCGCCGAAGCCGCCAGCTATGCCGCCGCCGGCCTGGGCTGGCGTCCGCGCAATGACCGCTTCCTGACGCCCGAGGACTTGATGCAGGTTCTTGGCGTCGATTTCGATCTCTTTGCTAGAATCCAGCCCTTTATAACCGTCTGGTCTTCGGGCGGACCGGGCGTCAACCCCCTGTCCGCGCCCATGCCGGTACTCACCGTGCTGTGCCAGGGCCAGCGCGGCGAGGCAAGGCGCATCGCCATGGCCCGCGACGCGGGAGAAACCGGCATCGACACCTCCACGCTCGAACAGACATTCTTGAGGACGGGAAACGTGGGCAATGTCTTGCATGTGCTGGCCTCCATTCCGGCGGAAGGCGGACGGCGCGCGGTGCGGGGGCGATGGGTGTCGCTCAGGGCCGATCCGGACGGCACGCCATGGCGGACGATACGCGCGGAGCCGGTGCGCTTCACGCAAGCGGACGAATCTTGAGCATGGCGGCGGCGCGCGGCAATCTCGCACTCTTCGGGTTCGATCTGGCCCGGATACCGGCCTTTCTGCATCAGGGCTGGAGCGAAGCCCTGCAATGGCCGCTCTTCGTCCGCCTGCTGCCGCCCGAGCCGGTGCGCGTGCGCCATGCCGACGGCGGCAAAGGCGCTTGGCCCGCCGGCGCCAGGCCAGGCGTCCGCGCCGCAAATGCCATCATCCTGCCAGAAAGCCTGCTGCTTCGCCGTGCGCTGCCGATGCCTTCCCTGTCCGCCTCGGCGCGGCAGGAAGCCATCGAACTGGCGCTGACCGGCGCCAGCCCCTTCCCGCCCGGAAAAACCGTCTGGGGCTGGCGGGCGAGACCGACGGAATCCGGCACGGAAGTCGAACTGGTCATGGCCTCGCGCGAGCATGTCGACAGTTTTCTCTCCCACGCGGTCAACCGGCGCTATCTTCCCGAAATCGAAGCCTGGGCCATGACCGCCGCTGGCGATGCGCCGATCATCCTGCAAGGCTACGGCGAAGCACGGCGCATGCTGCGGACGCGCCGCCGCTACTGGAAGATCGGCGCGCTCACGGCGCTGTCCGCCCTCCTGCTCCTGATACTTCTCGCCTCGCCCGTGCTCCGCAAGCAATGGGACGTGTCCGATCTTGAGGCCCGGCTCGACGCCGCCGGGCGGGAAGTGGCCCCGGCGCTCGCCGACCGCGACGCGCTGGCGCAGGCCCGCGCCCGGATGTCGGCCATGGCCGCCTACGCCGATGACCGCCCCGACCCGCGAACCCTGCTCGGACGCCTGTCGATACTGCTGCCCGACACCGTTTACCTGACCCGCCTCGAACTGCATGGCCGCAACGCCACCCTCACCGGGCGGGCCGACAACGCCGCCCGGATCATGGAAATCCTGACCGCGCAGCCCGGTTTCCACGACGTTCGCGCGCGCGCCGCCATCACCCGCGACCTGGCGAGCGGACAGGAATCGTTCTCGGCGGAATTCCGCTTCAGCGACGACGCTGGCGTGGAACCCGGCGCGGGCGCGCCGGAAACAAACGCGCCGGAAACGGATATTCCATGATGCGCGCCCCGTTCACCGCATCCTCCTTGCGCTTTCTCCGCAGCCGGGCGGCGCTGGCTGTTGGTCTTTCCGTTCTCGTCGTGCTCGTCCCCGTGCTTTTCGCCGCGGGCTACCTCATGCACCAATGGCTGTCGGCCAGCGCCGCGCTCGAACAAGGCGAACCGAGGCTTGCCCGCCTGATGGGGCTGCGCGATGCGGCGCAACAAGTGCGGGAAGCGCGCGAAGCCGCCGAAAGCGCGCTCTTGATGGCGGCCTATTCCAGTGAAATGCCCGCCGACCGCGCTGGCACCGACTTGCAACAACGCCTGCGCACCGCCGCCGACAGCATTGGCGTGGCCATCAGCGGCAGCCAGGTCATCGACGGCAAGACGGAAAACGGGTTCGAGCAAGTCGTGGTGGCGATGAGCTTCGAGGCATCGCACGAACAATTACAGCAACTCTTGCAGATGCTTGCCCAGCAGACGCCCACGGTCTATGTCGACAGCCTCGCCCTCTCGGCGGCGCGGCGGCATGCCAACAGTGGGCGGCTGCTCGTACAGGCGCGGTTTTGCGTGCTGAGGCAGGCATCGTGAAACTGAAGCTGATGCTGCTGGAACCGAAACCGCGGGCCGCGCGCCGCGTCGATCTCGTCGCGCGTCTGGCCTGGATATGCCTCGCGCTGAGCGTGGCGATAGCCTTCTACTGGCTGATATGGGGTTTCGCGCGCCCCCTGCCCAAACCGCTCGCCCCCGACCCCGCCGCGCTCGTGGTTCCCCCCGTCGCGCCGTCCGCGCCCGCGCCCGGCCTCATCGCCGCCATTGCCGCGCGCCCTTTGTTCCTGCCGGGCCGCCAGGGGCAGGAACAAGCCTTCCCCGGCATGTCGCCCGCGTCCGCCGGCGCGGATTCCTTGGATGATGCCCACCTGATCGGCATCGCCTCCGAACCGTCCGGCGGCGTCGCCATCGTCTCGCATGGAGGAAGGCAAGCTCGCGTGCGCCAGGGCGAGGAACTCGACGGCTGGACGCTCGACCGCGTCCAGGGCAATGTCGCGTACTTCGTGAGGGGCGGCGAAATGCGCGACCTGCAACTGGCCTACCGCCCCGGCCAGCCCCCCCCCGGCGGCGGCGCGCTGGGCGCGGTTCCTCCCCGTTCGCCGTCCTACCTTCCCATGCCGCCCGGCGCGAGGCTCCCCGGCGGCGTCATGCCCAGTGCCGCGCCCGGCGGCGCGGCCCAAGCGCCTTATCCCTACATGCCGCCCGGCATGAATCTCCCCAATGGCGGCATCCCGCCTTACCCGCCGGGCGGCATGCCGCCCCGGAACGAGGAAGCCGCCCGGAACGCCTATCAGGGAACCTTGCGGCAAGGGACGCCGCCGCCCCCGTGAGCATTCCCCGTTTTTCCCGGCCCCGCATTGTCCAGGCAATCGGGCGGCGGGAACCCGGCATCGCGTGAACATGATCGGCGCGGAAGGGGAGCGCGGCCGATGTCACAGGACGGCGTGATAACACTAATTGACGCGTTGACACCAATGCCATACAGTGCGATTTCCTTTTTAACTCCCTGGAGAAAGCGCCATGGCCATACTCAAGGCTGTTGCCAGTTCACTACTGAACGTGGTGAACCCTTTTTATTACGTCAATCTCGCCGTCGGCGTGCCCACGCTTGTCTTGAACACGATCCAGACGATTACCGAAACAGCGCACGAAGTGAAATACCAGACGCCCGTCGATGCCATCAAGAACATCACCGGTACGGTCACGGATACCATTGGCGCCATCGCCACCGTGGCCGCGCCCGGCTATACCGGTAATCTCATCGCGGGCGCGGCCAGCAGCATCGGCACTACCATCGGCGATGTCGCCGAAGCGGTCGCCTCGCCAGCCAGCGTTCCCGAAGCGGTCAACGCCGCCGCCACGGCCATCATCCAGGGTTCCATCATACCCATCGCCAGCGCGGTTCTTCCCGTGCCCATCAGCACGGCCGTCAACAGCATTGCCGCGGTCGTCAACGCGTCGTTCTCCGGCATCTCGACGTTGGTGAGTGCGTTCCTTGGCAGCAATCCCCAACAACTAGCGGCGGGCGACGGCCAGTCAGCCATCCTCGCCGGACGGGCTGGCGCGGACGTGATCGCGGGCGGGGATCGCGGCGATCTCCTGCTTGGCGAAGGCGGCGCCGATGTCATCGACGGCGGCGACGGCGACGATATCATCCTGGCTGGCAGCGGCAATGACGACATCTCCGGCGACGCGGGCAACGACAAGCTCCATGGCGGCGCGGACGACGACAGCCTGTACGGCGAAGCCGGCAGCGACGATCTCCAAGGCGATGCCGGCAGCGACAAACTCTATGGCGGCGATGGCGATGACCTGCTTGATGGCGGCGAGGGCGCCGATTTCCTGAACGGCGGCGCGGGCAATGACGTTTATTATGTCTCGGGCGCGGATACCCTCTACGAAGAAGGCGGCGACAACGACATAGCCGTTTTCCAAAATCAGGGCGCCATCGAGAGCGTCGTCCGCAGCGGCGACGATCTTGACATCTTCTTTAGCTCCGCCGGCAAGGTCTCCATCGTGGATTACTTCGCGGGGGCCGATCACGAGGTCGATTATTTCGCGTTCGACGACGGCGACTTGATCGCAGCGGCCGATCTGCTGGCCGGCTATGACTTGGCGGGGTAAGCGTCCGTCCCGAACCACGGAAGCCGCCTGACCATGACCGCCCCCGCAAGGGGGCGGTTTTTCGTGGCGCGCCCGCCCAGGCGCGCTTTCTTGCCGGAAAACTGGTGAGCGCCGCATCGGCGGGCGCCGGCGAGGCCGTGTTTCACGGACTTTTCCGCAATCGCCGGGCGCGTTCGCCGGTGTCCGGATGGGAGGAAAACCAGTCCGCATGGTCTTCCTCCTTGTCGTCTTCGTCACGGTCTTTTTCCGCGTAGCGGATAGTGTGGGCGGCTTCCAGTTTTTCCAGGGCGCTGGCGAGCAGCGCGGGGGATTCGCCCCGGCGGCGGAGGAGGTCCGCGGCGTAATCGTCGGCTTCGCGTTCCATGTCGCGGGAGTAGCTGGAATTGAGCAACATGGCGCTGACGGCGCTGATGGCGTAGGAAACGTCGCCGAACCAGGCGGCGGCGACGGCCGCGACAACCGATGACTGGATGAGCATGCGAATGCTATGCCGTTTGTCCAGGTGCCCAAGTTCGTGGCAGAGGATGGCGAGGATTTCCGCGTCGCCGATCTCCAGCGCCACGAGTTCGTCGAACAGGATGATTTGCCCGCCGGGCAGGGCGAAAGCGTTGGGGCCGATCTTGGGCGCGGCGCGGAAATCGAGGGCGAGATGCTCGCCATAGCTGGCAAACAGGGCGGGATTGGCGGCGACGATTTCCCGGAAACCGTCTTGCAGCTTCCGGCGGCGATCTTCCGGCAGGGCGCTGGGCTTGAGCAAGTATTTGTCGAGTTGCGCCAAGGCGCCGTTAGACAAGGTGCGCATGGCGGTGATGGGAACATGGGGCGCGATGCGCTGCGCGCCCCAGGGCAAGCCCCAGAAATAGCCCGCCGCCAATATCAGGCCGACGCTGATGAGCGAGGCAAACACCCAGTGCCAGCGGCTTTGCAGACGCACGGCAATGCTGTCGCGCTGGCCGAGCGCCGCGAGCAGCGCGTCGAGTTCCGCGCCCTGGCGGACTTCGCAATAGGCGTGGCCGCCCGCGAAGCGCAGGGTGCGCGGGGCAGAGCCGTGCGGCTCGGAGACGCGCACGCCGGCGGCGGGAATATCGCGCCCGCCGTCCGGGCCGTCGAGCAGCAAGCGGCCGCCGTTCACGCCCAGGCGCACCGGCTGGCGGCGCGAACTGAGGCCGTCGTAATACCAGGCGTCCAGGGCGGGGGAGTCTGTTTGCACGCCGGGTCAGAAAGCGATATCGAAGTCGAAGGCATCGGCGACTTCCTCGCCGATGGCGCTTCTTTCCCGCGCCGCCCCGGCGATGAAGCTGTCGAGATCGCCCGCGGCAAGTACGGCGGTATGTTCGATGCGATAGCGGGCCATCCTGACCGCGGCCCACGGCCAGTAAAGACCGAGCGTGAGAAGCATGAGCAACAAGTTACTGGCGTTGATCCAGGCCAAGCCCCGGAAAGCCAGGTCGCTTTTGAAGCCGTGTTTGTCGATACTCGTGTTGTTCCAGATCAGATTAGCCATGCGCGCCGTAAACCAGGGCGGCAACACGATGAGTAATGATATGTACAGCAGCGCGATGAAGGGCAGGAGGATGATGGCCGTCGATCTCGGGGTATGGCCGAGCGTCAGATTCACGGCAACGAGCGGCAGCGCGATAAATACCAGCGACAGGGCCAAAGGTATCAACACCGTGGCGCGCAGGAATATGCTGTAAAAAGATTTGAGCTTGAACCCGCTCTCGAACCGGGACGCGCCAAAGGCGAGGTTCTTGAACTGGAAGACCTTGAGACGGTACAGGAGCACGGGCATCAGCAGGAATAAACCGAGCACGCTCAAGGCCAGTAATCCCGACGTCGCGCTTTGGGGCGCGCCGTGCAGGACCGTTTCCAGGGCGCTTTGTTCGGCGGCATGGGCCATTGCCCAGATAAGGGCGATGAACAGGATGAAAGGGACGAGATACGCCTTGCAAAGCTCTTTGTAGGTACCGTGGAAATCGAAATGCAGGCCGCGGAAGGATGTGTTGCGGCTGCGGAAGATCAAGGAGCGGATGATCAACCAGGGGATGAGCGGCGAGGCGGCGGTCACGACGAGGTAATAGAAATCGTGCGCCCACTTGTCGATCAAGCCCAGGATGAGCAGGAGCGCGACGGCAATGATGCGGCCCTTGAGGATGGCCTTCGGATCGCCGTGATAATCGAAGCCGCTGCCGTCGAGCAAAGTGTTGCGATGAAAATACTGCTCGCGCCGCACCTTGGCCCAGGCCGAGTAAATGCCGAAGGTTAGGATGCTGAACAGCAAGTTGACGATCCAAATGCGGAAATATTCGCCGCCCGCGCCGGTGAATTGGAAACGATGTTCGATGGGGGCTTCGTCCGGCGGTACGGACGGCGAGTCTTTTTGCATAAATGATTCCTTTGTTTTGAAAGGTGTATGTACATAGCGCCGACAGTCTACCTATAAATGCGCCGGGGTGACGCCCTGGTTTGACATTTTCCCCGAAGCGGTCTAACTTCCCCGCCTCTTGGCGCCGATTTGATCCATAGCTTGCGGGCGCTCGACAAATACGGCTAAAGCGTGGGCGACCCAGCCGGTTCCCGCGCCGCCTGGGTTTTT
>JAIRMC010000049.1 GCA_031258965.1 Azoarcus sp.
ACGGTGGTGGCGGGGTTCTTGCCGAGGACGCGCGCCAGCAGTTCGGTGACGCCCGCGATGAGTTCGGCTTTCTGCGCCGGGGTGGGCGCTTCCGCGCCGCCGGTGACTTTGATGTTGACATAGGGCATGGGGTTTCCTGACCGAAGGCATGAACCGGACTATGAATTGACCGACACTGTGGGAATGGCTGTAAGAGACAGTACCCGGCGGCGGAAATCGTCGTACTCATCGCCGACTCTCGGGAGTAAAGATGCCAGCGAATAGAAACGGTCGGTCGATGGCGATTCGCTGCGAGCCTTTACCATGTCCAGCCGACTGACATTGACTATTGTCCAGCACTCGGTAAAGCCGCGTTTACGCGCCTTCTGGTGACTCTTTTCGGCCTCGCCGATGCGGTTGTGTATGTTAGAAGCGTCCGTACCGCTCTTGACCTCAATGGCAACCACGTTGCGATAATGCTGGCGCGCCATTTCTTCCCGAATGATGATGTCTGGATCAGGCGCAAACTCGATCAGAAACGGGCGGCCCGTGGCACTGTCAACCCTGATGGCGCTTTCCCGTACTTCGGCGATGGCGTGGGCAACGATCTCCCGGATGATCTCAAATACTTGTACGATGCCGTCAACGCCGCGCCGGTTGTTGGCCCCGCCGCGTAGCTGCGGGCCAACCGTCAGCAGGGTCAGGTCATCCAGCAATTCCCGTCCGATGCACAACGGGCCTATGCCAGCCAGCAGCGCCGATGCCGCAGCACAAAAGGCCGCGCACAAATCGGGCAGGTTTGCCGCCGCAGCCTTGCTCACTTTGCCCTTTTCTTCCATCGCCTTGAAAGGGGCGGCGCCGAAACCCTTGTCGCGCCCGTAAAACTCTTTCTGGCTGTAGCCCATCAGCAACCGGTAATAGCCCAGAAGATAAGGGTTCCGCTCCAGCACGGCGGGTACGGCAAACAGCAGTTCGGCCCGCAAGCCGTGCCGCGCGAGGATTGCCAAGTCCGACGGGGGAGTATACTGGGCAAGCTGTTTGTCCAGTTCGGCAATGTCCATGCCACGTACCGTTTCCAGCAACGCGTTTTGTAGACAGACGTTCCGTAACCGCTTGAGAGTAAGAGAAAAATCTATTTGCAGCGTCGGTGGCGGGAACTCGATCTTGTTAGTCGTCATGCGGCGGCGATCTTTATCACGTTGCTGTTTTGCCCTTGCAGGCGACTAGCTGCCATGGCTACATATTCGGGATTGAGTTCGATTCCCACGTACTGCCGGTTTTCTTCCTGGCAGACGAGGCCCACGGTTCCCGATCCAAAAAACGGATCAAGAACGTAATCTCCCGGCCCGGTCGATGCTTGGATGCAGGGGCGGATCAGGTCAGGCGGAAAAGTAGCGAAATGCGCACCGGCAAAAGGCTTTGTGTTTACATGCCATACCGAACGGCGATTGCGTAGCCCGCCGCCATCCGCAAGCTCCCGAACAGCCTGCCAATCGTAATAATATTTTTCTGACTTCGTGAGCATGAATAAGTACTCATGCGAACGGGCCGGGCGATCTTTGACGCTCTCCGGCATCGCGTTTGGCTTGTGCCATACGATGTCGCTACGCAGATACCAGCCGTCCGCCTGTAAAGCGAAAGCCAGCCGCCACGGAATGCCGATCAAATCCTTGGATTTCAATCCCTCTGGCGTGTCCGGACGGATTTCCATTGCCCGTGCCGGATTTTTCTTGTCCGGTGCTCGGTAGCCGCGATTGCCGCTCGTATAACCATCGCCGATGTTCAGCCAGAGGGTGCCGTCATCGGACAGTACGCGCTTGATCTCGGCGAATATCGCTACCAAGCGGTGCAGAAATTGGGGCATGGTGGCCTCAAGGCCGATTTGCTCTTCGATACCATAGTCACGCAGTCCCCAATAGGGCGGTGAAGTAACCACACAGCGCACAGATTTGGAGAGCAGGCGGCGTAGCACGGTCAGCGCGTCTCCTTCAAAAAGCACTGAGCCACGTAAAGTGAGCAGTTCAGGGTGCCGGATTCGCTCCACGCTGGATGATAGGGCTGTTTTTACTTTTGGCATGCTATTTTTCTCAATCCTCGCTCGGTCGCACATACGATGCATGTACATTGCCTGCCTCGTTTATGTCAAGCCGCAAAAGGCGCTAACGCCACTTCGCTTGCTGGACGCCTCTTGCCGACAAAGCTTATCAGGACTTTCATGGTTTTACGTGCAGCCCGCATTCCTTGCCCTCCGGCGCTTCCCACCACCAGCGTCCGGCGCGCAGGTCTTCGCCGAGGCTGATGGCGCGCGTACAGGGGGCGCAGCCGATGCTGGGGTAGAAACGTTCGTGCAGGGCGTTGAAGGGTACATCGTGGAGGCGGATGTAGGCCCAGGTTTCGGCTTCCGACCAGTCGGCGAGGGGGTTGAGTTTGACGAGGCCGGTGTTGGCGTCGGTTTCGCGGCGGGCGAGGCCGTCGCGGGTGGGCGATTGCGCGGCGCGCAGGCCGGTGATCCAGGCTTTTTTGCCGGCGAGCGCGCGTTGCAGGGGTTCGAGTTTGCGCACCCGGCAGCAGGCGCGGCGCAGTTCCGCCGAGTCGTAGAAAGCGTTGATGCCGTGCGCGCGCACGTAGTTTTCCACTGCGGCGGCCTCGGGGAAGAAGAACTGGAGCCGGATGTGGTAGCGCGCTTCCAGTTCGGCGAGCAGGGCATGGGTTTCGGCGGGCAGCCGCCCGGTGTCGAGCAGGAAGATGTCGATGGGCAGGCGGGCGGCGAGGAGGATGTCGGTGAGCGCGACATCTTCGGCGCCCAGGCTGTTGGCGAAGGTGAGCGCTTCGCCGAATTCGGCGGCGGCGGCGATGAGGAAATCGCGCGCCGCCGCGGCCTTTTCCGCCACCGCCGCGCGCAGGGCGTCGGTGAGGGCGGGGCGGGTGGCGGGATTGCGGGCGGGCGGAGAGGGGAGCGGGTTTGAGTTCATCGAACGGAGGCGTTTGCGGCACGGGCAGCATGCACGCGATTTATTTCAATCATGTTGCGATCGGATGCTCCTTCAGGGGGCATGTATTCCTTGCGCGCGCCGCACCCGCCGCCACAGCGGCAGGGGATCGTCGACCGCGCCCTGGTAGGGATGCGGGAAGAGGCCGAGGCTGGCGATGGCTTCTTCCAGTTGCGCGCGGGCGTAGCGTCCGGCGCGGGGGAGAAGTGTATCGAAACCGCAGCGGAACATGAAGGCGAAGTAATCCCGCTGCACGTCGCCGATGGCCCACAGCGGCCCGCGATAGTGGAAGCGATTGCGCAAGAGCGCGGCGCTGGAATAAGCGCGTCCGTCCCCGGCCTTGGGGAAATCGAGCGCGAGCAGCGGCGCGGCGGCGAGGTCGACGGCCGCGGCCAGGGTTTCGACTTCTTCGCAGGCGTCCAGCCAGGGCGCGAGTTCTCCGGCGTCGAACCGGGCTTGCAATTCGGCGCGGCGGGACTGCCACAGGGCGAACGGCACGATGACCTTGCCCGTCGCGGGCACGGCGAGGCTGGCGAGCAATTCCGCCGGCGCGGCGGCCTCGCCCGTGTTGCGCGCCAGCCCCGCCTTGCCGGTGGCCTTGGGTTGGGGGGCGTTGCTGGCCGGGTAGGGGACGAGCGTCCAGTCTGTTTCCACGATGCGCCCGTCGGCGCGGATGATCTCAGGCATGCCGGGCCTCCCGGTTTTCCTTTTCCTTTTCCTTGACACCGCCATAGACCCGAACCTTGAAAGGCGCGATGCCGATGCGGCGGAAAGTGTCGATGAAGCGTTCGCCGGGCTGGCGGGCATCGAGGTAGACAGCGAGGATTTTTTCGACGATGCCGGGGATTTCTTCGGCGGGGACGGCCCGGCCGATGATTTCGCCCAGGCTGGCGTCGCCCCCCTGCGCGCCGCCGAGCAGGACCTGGTACCACTCGCGCTCGCTGCCCTCCTTATCCACGCCAAGGATGCCGATGTGGCCGATGTGGTGGTGGCTGCACGAGTTGATGCAGCCGGAGATGTTGAGTTCGATGTCGCCAATCTGGAATTGGCGGGCGGGATCGGCGAATTTCTCCTGCACCGCCAAGGCGAGCGGCACGGAACGGGCGTTGGCCAGCCCGCACAGATCGCCGCCGGGACAGCAGATGACATCGGTCAGCAACCCCGTATTGGGCGTCGCCAGCCCCTGCGCGCGGGCGTCCCGCCAGAGATCGAACAGGGCGTCCAGGCGCGCTTCGCCCAGGATCAGGTTCTGGTTGTGCGCGCTGCGGATGAGACCGAAACTGTAACGGTCGGCCAGGTCGGCGATCGCCTCCATCTCCTCGGAAGTCACATCCCCCGGCGCGCGCCCCGCCCGCTTGAGCGAGAGCGTCACCGCGCGGTAGCCGGGCTGCTTGTGGGGGTGGACGCAGCGTTCCAGCCAGGCGGCGAATCCGGCGTGTTCGGCTTGCAAGGCGTGCAGGCGGGCGAGCGCGGCGGTCTCGTCCACGGCTTTTTCATACGGCGGCGGGGCGAAGAAGGCGCTGACGCGCGCCAGTTCCTCGCCGGTCAGCGTCGAGGGGCCGTCCTGGAGATGCGCCCATTCGGCATCGACCTGCTCGCGCAACTTTTGCGCCCCCAGGCTTTGCGCGAGGATCTTGATCCGCGCCTTGTAAAGATTGTCGCGCCGCCCATAGCGGTTGTAGACGCGCAGGATCGCCTCGCAGTAATTCAGCAATTGCCGCCACGGCAACGCCTCGTGCAGCGTCACGGCCAGCGCCGGGGTGCGCCCCAGCCCGCCGCCCGCCAGCACCCGCGCCTTCACCTCCCCGTCTCCGTCCTTGTAGAAGGCAAGGCCCACGTCATGGACGCGCAACGCGGCGCGGTCTTGTTTCGCGCCGCTGACAGCGAATTTGAACTTGCGCGGCAACTGGGAAAATTCCGGATGCAGGCTGCTCCACTGGCGCAGGATTTCGGCGAACGGGCGCGGGTCGACCTCCTCATCCGCCGCGATGCCCGCCAGATGATCGGCGGCGATGCTGCGAATACAACTGCCGGAGGTCTGGATGGCGTGCATCCCGGCCTTCGCCAGATCGGCCAGGATATCGGGCACGTCGGCGATCCTGGGCCAGTTCAGTTGCAGATTCTGGCGCGTGGAAAAATGGCCGTAGCCCTTGTCGTAGACGCGGGCGACGCGGGCCAGCGCGCGCAACTGCGGGCTGGAGAGCAACCCGTAGGGGATGGCGATGCGCAACATTGGCGCATGGCGCTGCACATAGAGGCCGTTTTGCAGGCGCAGGGGGCGGAACTCGTCTTCCGTCAGTTCGCCCGCGAGGTAGCGGCGCGTCTGGTCGCGGAACTGCGCCACGCGGGCGTCGACGAGCGCCTGATCGTAGGCATCGTATCGGTACATGGAAACATCCTGTGTTCATCCGGGCCGCAGGCGCCGGTGGATTGCAAGGCATCGTAAGCAAGATGTTAAGAAGAGAAACGAGATTTGAGTTAGTCTTTAAGAAGATTTGATTATTAAGAAAACGCTGGTCAAGCGTCATTGCGAGACCCGAAGCCCCGTGGTAATCCAAAGCGCCGTTCGCACGGCCCATCTTTTCTGACACACCGTATATTGTGGTCCCGTGCGTTCCATATACCGCATATTGTATCCAGCCCTTGACAGCCGCCGCCGCGCGGCCCTAGACTCGCGCCTCGTGACGGTCAAGGGAATCCGGTTCAGCGTCTGTCTGCTGTTTCATTCCGGAGCTGCCCCCGCAACTGTAACCGGCGAGCTTCGCGCCTCATCGCGCCACTGGATTTTCCGGGAAGGCAGGCGCGGGCGATAACCCGGAAGCCAGGAAACCTGCCGTTGTTTTCTTTTTGTCCGATGGAGCGGGGCGCTTCCGGGGACGATGATGGCTTCGTCATATCCCGTGCCTTGCGGGATTCCCAGCCCCGCGTCCTTCGATCTTCTCCGCGCCATCTCCATCATTGCCGGGGAGCGTTGGGAGATGCAGCAGAATTCATTGGTTTCGGGCGGCCAGCCTGTGCAGGAGGCCATTGGCGTCCATGAGTCCGGCGCGACCGGCCACGGGACGGTTTCGGCGGCACAGGCCGGGCTGGAGGTTATCCGCCGCAATGGCCGCATCGCGCCATTCCAGCCGGAGAAGATCGCGCTGGCCTTGTCCAAGGCGTTCTTGGCTGTGGCGGGCGGGCAGGGCGCGATTTCCGCCCGCATCCGCGAGGCGGTGACGCGGCTGACCCGGAATGTGGTGGACGCGCTGACGCGCCGTCATCCAGCCGGGGGCGTGGTGCATATCGAGACGATCCAGGATCAGGTGGAACTGGCCCTGATGCGTGCCGGAGAGCACGATGTGGCCCGCGCTTACGTGCTTTACCGGGAACGCCGGGCAGAGGAGCGCGCCGCCGCCGCAAGGGCTGCCGCCGGTTCCGGGAAGGAGGGCGCGGCGGCCGCTGTGTTGCACGTCGTGGTGGACGGGGAGCGCCGCCCGCTGGATGTGCAGGCTTTACAGGCGCGTGCGCAGGCCGCTTGCGCCGGTCTGGAGCCAGAGGCATCGGCGCAGACGGTGCTCGACCTGACCCTGAAAAGCCTTTATGACGGCATGCCCTTGTCCGAAGCGCACGCGGCCATGACGCTCGCCGCGCGCACCTTGATCGAACAAGACCCGGCCTATGACAAGGCGACGGCCCGGCTGCAATTGTTCGCGCTTTTCCGGGAAGTGCTTGGCCGGGAGATTCCACCCGGATCGGCGGCGGAGCAGACGCGGGAGTATTTTCCCCGCTTCGTCGCCCTGGGTATCGAGGCCGGATTGCTGGACGAGCGCCTCGCCGAATTCAATCTGCCCCGCCTCGCGGCGGCGCTGCGGCCAGAGCGGGATTTGCAGTTTGGTTATCTGGGCCTGCAAACGCTTTACGACCGCTATTTTCTGCACATCGACGAGCGCCGCATCGAACTGCCGCAGGTGTTTTTCATGCGCATCGCCATGGGGCTGGCGCTGAACGAGATCGACCGCGAGGCCCGCGCCATCGCGTTCTACGACCTGATTTCCAACTTCGATTTCATGTGTTCGACGCCGACGCTGTTCAACGCGGGCACGCGGCATCCGCAGCTTTCTTCCTGCTATCTGACGACGGTGACGGACGATCTGGACGGGATTTTCCAGTCGATCAAGGAAAACGCGCTGTTGCAAAAGTTTGCGGGCGGCCTGGGCAACGACTGGACGCCAGTTCGCGCGCTGGGCAGCCGCATCCGGGGCACGAACGGCAAGAGCCAGGGAGTGATCCCTTTCCTGAAGGTGGTCAACGACACAGCGGTGGCGGTCAACCAGGGCGGCAAGCGCAAGGGCGCGGTGTGCGCGTATCTGGAGACCTGGCATCTGGACATCGAGGAATTCCTGGAACTGCGCAAGAATACCGGCGACGAGCGCCGCCGCTGCCACGATATGAATACGGCGCACTGGATTCCCGATCTCTTCATGGAACGAGTGCTGGAAAACGGCGAGTGGACGCTGTTTTCGCCCGACGAGGCGCCGGAACTACACGAGAAGTACGGGCGCGCCTTCGCCGAAGCCTACGTCGCCTGCGAGGAAAGAGCGGCGCGCGGCGAGATACGCCTGTTCCGCAAGCTGCCCGCCGTGCAGTTGTGGCGGCGCATGCTCACTATGCTGTTCGAGACGGGGCATCCGTGGATCGCGTTCAAGGACCCCTGCAATCTGCGCTCGCCGCAGCGGCACGCGGGTGTGGTGCATAGTTCCAATTTGTGTACCGAGATCACGCTCAATACCTCGGCGGGGGAAACCGCCGTGTGCAACCTCGGCTCGGTCAATCTGCCCGCGCATCTGAAGGACGGCGCGCTTGATCTGGAAAAGCTCAGGCACACAGTCGGCACGGCCATGCGGATGCTGGACAATGTGATCGACCTCAACTATTACGCCATCCCCAAGGCGCGTAACGCCAATTTGCGCCACCGTCCCGTGGGGCTGGGCATCATGGGTTTCGCGGACTGCCTGCACGTCATGGGCATGCCTTACGCATCGGAAGAAGCGGCGGAATTCGCCGACCGCTCCATGGAAGCCGTATGTTATCTGGCCTACTGGGCTTCTACGGATCTCGCCGAAGAGCGTGGGCGCTATTCCAGCTTCGCGGGCAGCCTGTGGGATCAGGGCATCCTGCCGCCGGATTCCATCGCCCTGCTGGAAGCGGAGCGCAGCCGCCCCGTCGCGCAGGACAGAAGCGCCACGCTCGATTGGGAGGCGTTGCGCGCGCGCATCCGCGCGGTGGGCATGCGCAATGCCAACTGCGTCGCCATCGCGCCGACTGCCACCATTTCCAACATTGTCGGCGTCTCGCAGGGCATCGAGCCGGACTACCAGAATCTGTACGTCAAGTCCAATCTCTCCGGCGAATTCACCATCGTGAATGCCCACCTCGTGCGCGAACTCAAGGCCTTGGACTTGTGGGACACGGTGATGGCGGGCGACCTCAAATATTTCGACGGTTCGCTTGCCCGCATCGACCGCGTGCCGGAAGACATCCGCGCCCGCTACGCCACCGCCTTCGAGATCGACGCCAAATGGCTGGTGGAAGCCGCATCCCGCCGCCAGAAGTGGATCGACCAGTCCCAGTCCCTCAACCTCTATCTGGCCGCGCCTTCGGGCAGGAAGCTCGACGAACTCTACAAACTGGCCTGGGACAAGGGACTCAAGACCACTTACTACTTGCGCACGCTGGGCGCGTCCCAGGCGGAAAAGCTTGCCGCCGACGATACCCCGCGCTTCTGCGCCATCGACAATCCCGACTGCGAGGCCTGCCAATGAACGCCACAGCGAACACGCTTTTCGACGACTGGGACGACGCGCCCGTTGCCACGCCTGCACGTTCCGAAAGTCCCGCCGCTCCCGAAAACGCGACGGACGCGGAAAACACGGCGGCCAGCCTTGCCCCGGTCAAGGCCGCCGACAAGCGCATCGTCAATGGCCGGGGCGACATCAACCAGCTCGCGCCTTTCAAATACCCCTGGGCCTGGGACTTCTTCCTTACCGCCAACCGCAACCACTGGACGCCCACGGAAATCAACATGGCGCAGGACGTGCAGGACTACCGCCACAAGCTCACCCCGGCAGAGCGGCACATGTTCGAGAACGTGCTGGCCTACCTCACCACTTCCGACATCCTTGCCATGCGCAACATCGGCCTGGCCGTCATGGAAAAGATGACCGCGCCGGAACTCCAGATCTACCAGGCGCGCCAAGTCTACGAAGAATCCCTGCACACCTGGACGTACCAGCATTGCATCGAGACCCTGAATCTCGACCAGGAGGACATCTACAACCGCTACCGGATCGTGCCCGCCATCCATGGCAAGATCGCGCTCGCCAACCGCCGTCTGGAAAAAGTGCTGTGCTCGGGGCTTGATCTCACTAACCGGGAGACCTTGCACGAATTCGCCCTTTCCTACCTTTTCTTCGCGGGCATCTTCGAGGGCTGCTGGTTCTACAACGGTTTTTCCCCCATCTTCGCCCTGCAACGGCGGGGCCTGATGAAAGGCACGGCAGAGCAGTTCCAGTACATCATGCGCGACGAAGTGTTGCATTGCGCCTTCGGCATTCGCGTCATCCGCGAACTCATGCACGAGGAAAACCTGACGCTCGACCCGGAAGCCGTGGCCGACCTGTGGCGCGAAGCGGAGGCGGCGGAAAACGCCTATGCCCATTACGTGCTGCGCGACCCCGTCCTCGGCTATTCCGCCGATCTGCACATGGAGCAGTTCCGCTTTGTTGCCAACCGCCGTGCCCGTCAGCTCGGTCTCGCGGAACCTTTTCCCGGCGCGGAAGCCGCGCTGCCCTGGCTGGACGAACAGGCCAATTTGCGGAAAGAAAAGAATTTCTTCGAGACGCGGATCACCGAGTATCAAACGGGGGGAAGCCTGGCGTGGGAGTAAGGATTTTCGCGCGGGCGCGGTGGAATGGCGCAGGGAAACGCCGGTCGAGCGCAGCCCGCATCGCAAGGCGGATCGGCCGAGCGTAATCCGCCGGTTCAATTCAGACTTTCCACCTCGAATCCCACTACATTACGCGCCTTCCTGCTGAACTCCACCCCAATCAGGTGGATGGGCTGATTCAGCGAACGGTATTTGCTGGCGTATTGCTTTTCCCTGATCCGCGCCAGGGCCTTCCCTTCGACCTCTTCCTCTACAACATTGAATTCAAATAGATATATCTGTTCTTCACGATTGGGATAGGCGGGCGTAAACATAATGTTGCCGCCCGGATTTTTTTCGCGGGCGATGGTCAGGTAGCCCGACTGAAACATCAGGGCTTCAGTAGGAATTGCCCCCACCTCGAAAGTGGAAATGAGTTCGGAGGAACTTTCCAGCTTCAGGCGCGTCGGCAACGTCGATCCTTGACGACAATGGCAGCGGACACTATCATCCGCCCATTGCCGTTTGCATCCATTATGATAATTGGCGCGTCGGCCCGCAGCCCCGGAAGGGGCTTTGTCTTTTCCTTTATCCATGCGCGTCCTGGCGCGCTCTTGTTTCCGTCCGTGAATGGCAAGATAGCGCAACTGGCGGATTCCGGGTCCGCCACGTATATCGATTCCACCCGCGGGGAATGGCCGCACAGGGGCATCCCCCCGCGCGGCGGGCGGCTGGATGCCGGAGGGGTACCGTGAAAACGCTCGAAGCGCGAAAACTGCTTGGGGTCGGCCCGGACGCTTCTCCCGAAGCGATCAAAAAAGCATTTCGTCATCTGGCGATGCTCTGGCACCCGGATCGCAATCCCGCCCCCGATGCGGGCGAGGTTTTCGCGCGTCTCTCCACGGCCTGCGACTATCTGCTGGAGAGGGTTCCGGCCCGGGGCGGGGCGGGCAAGACCGCATCGCGCGGCGAGGATCGCCATCAGGACATCGAGATCGAAATCGAGCGGCTTTGCCTTGGCGGCCAAGCCGAAGCCGTTCTCGAATCCCGCCGCGAGTGCGCGGCATGTGGCGGTGCGGGGCATGTCGAGTCTGGGCACAGCCAGTTGTGCGCCATTTGCCAGGGAAGCGGGCGCGTGCGCCATGGGCGCGCCCTGTTCCGCTGCGAGGCATGCGGCGGACGCGGCTACACCCGGCGCGCCCCTTGCCCGCATTGCGAAGGTACGGGCGAGTCGGTCGAGCGGCGCGTGCTGACCGTCAACGTTCCGCCGGGCGTGCTGCCGGGCGACGAATTGCGCCTCGAAGGCGAAGGCTACCCAGCCGCTGGCAAAGGTCGTCCCGGCGATCTGCGCCTACGCATCCGGCTGCGCCCCCATCCGCTCTACACTCTTGATGGCGGCGATCTGTTGCTCGAACGCCCGGTCAGTGTCTTTACGCTGCTTGGCGGCGGCATGGTCGCCGTGCCTTCGCCCGCCGGGCCGCGTTACCTCGAAATCCAACCCGGCACGGGAGAAGCGCGCGAACAGAGCATCCCCGGCGCGGGTGTTCCCGCTCGCGGCAAGCGCGCGGCGGGCAGACTGCGCGTGCGCTTTGTTCCTGTCCTGCCCACCGCGCAAACGCCCGCACTCGTCAAGCTTTACCGCGCCCTCCAAGCCGAAATCGACCGCGCGGGGCAAGATTGCCTGCCGGAACTCGCCGCGTGGGAAAAGCACTGGTTGCCGAAGCCTTGAGTTTTGCTACCCGGCGTGTCGCCGGTATTCGACGAACTCGACCGCGTGATCGTTATCCGCGTCGGCGGGACGGCATTTGCGGGAGATTTCCCTGAAATGCGCGCGGTCGAAAGTGGGAAAGCAGGCGTCGCCTTCCACGTCGGCGGCGACTTCGGTCAGGAGCAGCGTGTCCGCCCAAGGCAGCAGGGCGTGATAGATTTCCCCGCCGCCAATGACGAACAGACGCGCGGCCCCGGCGGCGGCGTCCAACGCCTCACGGGTCGAGACGAAGACTTCCGCGCCCCGCGCCACGTAGCCCGGTTGCCGGGTAAGCACGAGGTTGCGGCGGCCTGGCAGCGGCTTGCCGAGGGATTCCCAGGTTTTGCGGCCCATGAGCACTGGATGCCCAAGGGTGGTTTCGCGGAAATGGCAGAGATCGGCCTTCAGCCGCCAGGGTAGGACATTGTCGCGCCCGATGACGCCGTTGCGGGCGACGGCGGCGATCAGGATGATTTCGGTTGTCATACGGCCACGGGCGCCTTGATGTGAGGATGGGGATCGTAGCCGCTAAGGGTAAAGTCCTCGAAACGAAAGGCGAAAATATCTTCGACAGCGGGATTGAGCGTCATGGCGGGAAGCGGGCGCGGCTCGCGCGCGAGTTGTTCGCGCGCCTGTTCGACGTGGTTGAGATACAGGTGGCAGTCGCCCCCCGTCCAGATAAAATCGCCCGGACGGTAGCCGCACACTTGCGCGGCCATGAGGGTGAGCAGGGCGTAGGAGGCGATGTTGAAGGGCACGCCAAGAAAAATGTCGGCGCTGCGCTGGTAGAGTTGGCACGATAATTCGTCATTGCAGACATGAAACTGAAACAGCACGTGACACGGGGGCAAGGCCATACGGTCGATTTCGCCAGGATTCCACGCCGTGACAAGGTGGCGGCGGGAATCCGGGTTGTTCTTCAGTCCGGCGATGAGCGTGGCGATCTGGTCGATGCGGCGGCCATCGGCGCTTTCCCAGCAGCGCCACTGTTTACCGTAGACCGGCCCCAGGTCGCCGTTCTCGTCCGCCCATTCGTCCCAGATCGACACGCCATTATCCTTGAGGTAGCGAATGTTGGCGCCGCCTTGCAAGAACCACAGCAATTCATGGATGATCGAGCGTGTGTGCAGTTTTTTCGTGGTGAGCAATGGAAACCCCTCCCGGAGCGGGAAGCGCATCTGCCAGCCGAAGACCGACAAGGTACCGGTGCCGGTGCGGTCTGTTTTTTTGCCGCCGCATTCGAGGACGCGGCGCATCAGATCCAGATATTGTTTCACGAGAGGCTCCGGTTAAAACTCGTGGATTCTATCTTCTATCGGGGTTGCGGGTTATCCCAGGGAGCGGGAAATGACGGCAAATTTCATGAATGAATTTTCTGACCAGGCCTCCGCGCCTGCGGACGAGGCGAGTGCGCCGCACATTAGCCGCGCCGAAGGAATCGCGGCGGCGGCGAAGATGTATATCGCGGATTTGCAACAGGAGAATCCGGATTCGATGCTTTCCGTGGCGGAGCGGGCGGCGTTCGTCCTGGAAAGTTTTCTCGATGCGTTGGCGTTGCTGTGCCCCGAGCGGGAAACCGGGCCGGATCGCGCGCACTGGTCGGCGACGGCGCGTTTGTCGATGCGCGATGTCGTCAATGCCTTGCGGGATCTCGAGCGTGCCGCGCCGGGTTCGGTGCCCGCCGTATTGCTGGCGCGGGCCGGCGCCGAGGCGGCAAGGTGGGATCTCGTCGATCGCCATGCGCCGGACGCGGAATTGTGGTCATGGCTCGGGGAGTTGTTCGCCGCCGAGTATGGCGATGAAATTTCGCGGGCATCGGACGCGGCCGGTACGGTGGGACGCGAATATCTCCGGGCTGTCGCCTATCACGCCGCGGCGCTGGACCAGCAGACCTTGAAGGCGGGGTTTGCCGTCGCGCGGCTTGTCGAACTGTCGTTGCCGTATCTGTTCCTCACGCGCGAACACACGGAAGCCGCGCTTTACGGCGTCGATGTGGCGGGGCGCGGGATTCCCGTGCGGCTGGCGCGTTCGGATTCTTTCGAGGGCTGGCGTTTTGTGACCGTGCCCGCGGCGGATATGTTGTCCGATATCCATGGCGAACTGACCCGCGGGCATCGTCCGTCCGGTCTAGAGAAAACGGATCTGGCAGAGTTGCGGAGCGCCGTCACCCATCTGCGCCGCCAGTGGTCGGCCAGGCCGCCAACGCGCCGTTTCCGGCGTTATTCTTTCAGCGCGCATTTGAGCGTCGTGGGCGGGTACGATGACGTCATGAACCTGCTGGGCGAAGCTTCTCCGGAGGGTGTGGCCCTGGGCACGGGGGGCTGGCGGATTACCGACCTGAGCCGTGGCGGCGTGGGGGCGATGACTTCGCGCACCACGGACGGCGGCGCGCCCGCGGCGGGCGACCTGGTGGCCTTCTGTCCCGAGGAGGGAACGCGATGGCATATCGGGGTCGTGCGCCGGGTGCGTCTCTCGAAATCCGGCATTGAGATCGGCATCGCCACGTTGTCGGTGCGTCCCGACCTTGCCCGCGTGGACGATGGTCGCGCCGCGCATGAATTGTTCATTTGCGAGCCGGTGCGCCGGGGCGAGGCGATCCGCCTCGTCGGCCCCGTGGGCAGTCTGGAGGAGGACGATCCGTTGTTCGTGATGGCGAAAGGTTCCGTTGTCTGCAAGCTGCGGCCCCTGGCGGATGCACTGAGAGGCAAGAGCTTCGATCTGCGCGTCTATCAAGCCATGTGATCTTTCACCGTGCCGCGCTGGCGGCGGCGATGCGGCGCGCGCATTCGACGCCTGCCCGCGCGGCGGCTTCCAGCGTGGCGGGGTAGTCGCTTTCGACGTAATCCCCGGCCAGCCACAGCCCTGGCAACGACGTCACGATGCCGGGGCGGACAAGGCCGGGTCGGCAGGCGAAGGTCGCGCGTTTTTCGACGATGACTTGTGTCCATTGCGCTTCGGGCAGGCGGCGGTCGAGTTCGCGTTCGAGCTGGCCGAGGATGGCGCTGCCCAATACCTCGCGGTCTTGCGCGCCGGAGGCGCTGATGACCGCGGCGATCAGCCCTTCCGGGCCGCCGCACTGGCCTCGGTCGAAAGCCCACTGCGCTGGGCCGTTGACAAGGCCGATCATTGGCGCGGGCAGGCGCACGCCCGCGCCGAGCGCGAGATAAACCGTGGTGATGGCTTCGGCGGGCAAGGCGGCGATCCGGGCGGCGAGGTCCTCGCACGCGCCGGTGGCGGCGAGCAGGGAGGCTGCGTGATGGGGCGCGGTGGCGATGACGACCTGCGGCCATGGATGTCCGCCGGGGTCGCCCGCGAGGCGAAAACCGCTTTCTTCCGGGACAATGGCGGCGATGGCGTTGCCGGTGAGGATGCGCCCGTCACGGGTGGCGAGGTATTGCGCCGCCGGGACGGGGAAAAGTTCCGAAAGGTCGACGCGGGGAATCAGCAATTCACTTGCGCTGGCGCAAGCGCCCAGCGTGTCGCGCAAGACATTGGCGAACACCTGCGCCGAAGCTTCATGCGCGGGCGTGTTGAGCGCGGCCAGGCACAGCGGCTCCCAGACCAAGTTACGCAGTTTCGCGGGCTGGCGGCAGGCGTTCAGCAGGTCGGTGACGGTCATTTCAGCGGGAAGCCGGAAATGACCGCGCCTGAGATGGCGCAACAGGGTGGGCATGGCAAAGCGTTCGCGCCAATCCAGGCCGCGCGCGCGCGCGAGTCCCACAGCCAGGCTGATCGGCGCGGGCAGGACGGCGGCGCGGAACCGAAGCCGTCCGGGGATATGCAAGGTGAGCGGCAAGTGTTCGAGCCGACGCGGCGAAACGCCGGTAAGGCGTAACAGGCGGGTCAGCTCGCTGTAAGCGCCAAGCAGCAGATGCTGGCCGTTATCGACCGTCCAGCCGTCTTTGCGCACCACGCGCGCGCGCCCGCCGAGCGTGGCGGATCTCTCGAACACAGTCGTTTCGATGCCATGCCGGGCAAGCTCGACCGCGCAGGCGAGACCGGCGTAACCCGCACCGATGACAGCGACCTCGTGTTTCACCGTTTCAGCCTCTCAGCCAGGTCAGCCCGGCGAGCCAGACCTTGCGCAAAGGCGTGAGCGAAGTACGGCGGTCGAGCACGAGAAAACCGCCGCGGACGATTTCGTGCAGCAACTTGCGGTAGATCGCCGCCATGACCAAGCCCGGACGCTGCTTTTTGCGATCCACGGCGGGCAATCCGGCAAGCGCCTTTTCGTAAAAGGATTCGGCCCGCCTGGCCTGGAAATCCATCAGGGCGCGGAAGTTGTCGCTGTAACGGGCAGTGCGCAGATCGGCGGCGGAAACCCCGAAACGTTGCAACTCGTCGGCGGGCAGGTAGATGCGGTCGCGGCGGGCATCCTCGCCCACATCGCGGATGATGTTGGTAAGTTGAAGGGCAATGCCGAGGTTGTGGGCGTAGTCCAGCGTACGGGGGTCGTCGTGGCCGAAGATGCGGGCGGCGAGCAGCCCGACGGCGCTGGCGACGTGGTAGCAATAGTCTTGCAGGGCGGGGAAATCGGCGTATCGGCTGTTTTGCAGATCCATTGCCATGCCGTCGATGATTTCGGCGAAATGTTCGCGCGCAAGATCAAACTGGCCGCGCACTTCCTGCAAGGCGATTCCAGCCGGGTGAGTCGCCGCGTTCCCGAAAATGCGCTCGACCTCCTGTCGCCACTCGTCCAGCCTGGCGTAGGCGAGCGCCGGGTTGCGGCACTCGTCGACCACGTCGTCGACCTCGCGGCAAAAAGCGTAGAGCGCGGTAATGGCCCGCCGCCGCGCCGGGTCAAGGAACAGGAAGCTGTAGTAGAAACTCGATCCGCTAGCGGCGGCCTTATCCTGGCAATACTGATGTGGCGTCATGCACTTGCACGCGGATAATCCAGTGCGCGCCATGCGGCGAGCATTTTATCGGCAGCGCCGAGACGGGGCCGAAGGGCGAAAACATCGTAGCCGATGGCCTCGATGCGTTCGAGGACGCGCAAGCCGCCCATCACGATCAGACGCAATTCCCAACCGATGCGTCCAGGCAGGCGGCGGGCGAGCGGCGCGCCCGCATTCAGGGTTGCCCGCGCGCGCGCCACCTCGAATGCGAGCAAGGCGCGCCAGCGGTCATCGCAACGGCAGGCGGCGACGTCTTCTTCCGTGAGCTTGAAGCGGGCGAGGTCCTGCCGCGGCAAATAGAGGCGTCCCTTTTTCCAGTCGTGCGCCACATCCTGCCAGAAATTCGCCAGTTGCAGTCCGGTGCAGATGCAGTCGGCGTACGGAAAATTTTCGACCGCCGCCGCGCCGAAAAGCGTGAGCAGCAAACGCCCGACAGGATTCGCCGAGCGTCGGCAATAGTCGACGAGATCGTTGAAATCCTCGTAACGATTTTTTTTGACATCCTGCTGGAAAGCATCGAGCAGATCGTGGAAAGGCTTCAGCGGCAAGTGATGATCGACGATGGTACGGGCAAGGCGCGCAAAGAGCGGCGGCAAGCCTCGCGCGGCCGCCACGCCTTCCGCGTCGATGGCATCGAGTGTGGCGCGATAGTCGGCGAGCTGCTTCAGGCGCTGCTCGGCGGGGGCGTCGCCCTCGTCGGCGATGTCGTCTGCGCTGCGTGCGAAGGCATAGAGGGTCTCGACCGGCTCCCGCAGACGGGCGGGCAGGAGCAGGGAAGCGACGGGGAAGTTTTCGTAGTGATCAATGGGCATGGCGGTATGGCGCATCTGGACTTGGGCTATGTCGCAGTATAACGAATCATCCGGCATCGGCGGCTTACATTGAAAACACGAACGCTGTTGTGAGTTTTTGAAATGGTCCGGTCGAGCGGCGGACGTGCAGGGCCGTCTTTCATGTTGCGCCTGGCTCTAGGGTCGGCTTCGCCGCGCCAAGTTTTCGAGGGCGGCGCGCAAGGGAGCGTTTTCCGGCAAGGTGGCGGCGAAAGTTTCGATCCGCGCCCGCGCCTCGTCCGAAATGGCGCGCGTGGGCGGGGCGGGGCGCTCGGGCGAGGATTGCGGCAATTCAATTTTGATCTTGATGCCTTGCAGCGGATAACCAGCGCGGGCGAAATGCGCCAGCAGGCTCGGAATCGTCTGTTTGAGCCGCACCGCCATGGCGCTGCCGCGCACGTTCACGACTAGGGTTTCATCCTTCAGGTTGGCAACGCGGCAGGCGAATTGACATTGCGCCGGAAGGCCCGCCGCGAGCACGCCTTGCAGGCGCCCGAGGCGGGCGGCATGATCCTGGAGGCGGGCAAGAGGCGTATCGCGCCCAAGGTAGCGGTGCAAAAGGGTGCTCATTGAATTGATAGGCTGCCGGGCGGACTGCCCCCGGCATGATAGACTTTGCCGTTTTCCATGTCGATTCTGGTTTCATTCCATGCTCTCCGGCTTCCTCAAGAAAGTATTCGGCTCGCGTAATGAGCGCCTGATCCGCCAATATTCCCGCGATGTTGCGCGAATCACCGAGCTAGAGCCTTCGATTTCGGCGCTCTCCGACGAGGCGCTTGCGGGCAAGACCGCCGAATTCAGGCAGAGGCTGGCACAAGGCGCGGAACTCGATTCCCTGCTGCCGGAAGCCTTTGCCGTAGTGCGCGAAGCGGGCAAGCGGACGCTGGGCCTGCGCCATTTCGACGTGCAACTAATTGGCGGCATGGTGCTGCACGCGGGCAAGATCGCCGAAATGCGCACCGGCGAGGGCAAGACGCTGGTCGCCACTCTGGCGGCCTATCTCAACGCGCTGCCCGGCAAGGGCGTGCACGTGGTCACCGTCAACGATTACCTCGCCAGCCGCGACGCCGAATGGATGGGGCAGATCTACCGCTTCCTCGGCCTCACGACCGGCTGCAACCTAGCGCGCATGGCCCATGCCGAAAAGCAGGCCGCCTACGCGGCGGACATCACCTACGGCACCAACAACGAATTCGGCTTCGATTACCTGCGCGACAACATGGTCTATTCGACGGGCGACCGGGTGCAGCGGCCGCTGGCCTACGCCATCGTCGACGAAGTCGACTCCATCCTCATCGACGAGGCGCGCACGCCCCTCATCATCTCCGGGCAGGCCGAGGATCACACCGAGCTGTACGTGAAAATGAACGGCGTCGCGCCCATCCTGAAACGGCAGGAAGGCGAGGGCGACAACGTAACCGCGCCCGGCGACTATACCGTCGACCTCAAGGCGCATCAGGTGCTGCTCACCGAGCAGGGGCACGAAACCGCCGAACAGCTATTGGTGCAGGCGGGGCTGCTCTCCGAGGGCGCGGGGCTTTACGACCCGGCCAACATCCTGCTCGTACACCATCTCTATGCCGCCCTGCGCGCCCATGCGCTCTACCACAAAGACCAGCACTACGTGGTGCAGAACGGCGAAGTCGTCATCGTCGATGAATTCACGGGCCGCCTGATGACGGGGCGGCGCTGGTCGGAAGGGCTGCACCAGGCGGTCGAGGCCAAGGAAGGCGTGCGGGTGCAGTCCGAAAACCAGACCCTGGCCTCGATTACCTTCCAGAACTATTTCCGGATGTACGGCAAGCTCGCGGGCATGACCGGCACCGCGGATACGGAAGCCTACGAATTCCACTCGATCTACGGGCTGGAAACCGTAGTGATCCCCACCAACCGCCCCTCGAAGCGCACGGACGCCAACGACAAGGTTTACCGCACGGCGGCGGAGAAATGGCGAGCGGTGATCGAAGACATCGAGGGCTGCGTCAAGCGCGGTCAGCCGGTATTGGTGGGCACCACCTCCATCGAGAACAACGAATATCTCTCAAGTCTGCTGGACAAGCAAAAAATCCGGCACGAAGTGCTCAACGCCAAGCAGCACGAACGCGAGGCCGAAATCATCACCCAGGCCGGGCTGCCGAGCCAGGTCACGATTGCCACCAACATGGCCGGGCGCGGCACCGACATCGTGCTCGGCGGCAACATCGAGAAAAAGCTGGCGGCGATCCGCAACGACGAAAAACGTTCCGAAGCCGAAAAGAACGCGGCACTCGCCGCCCTGCGCGCCGAATGGCAAATCCTGCACGATAAAGTCGTCGCGGCGGGGGGCGTGCACATCATCGGCACCGAGCGCCACGAATCACGCCGCATCGACAACCAGTTGCGCGGCCGTTCCGGGCGGCAGGGCGATCCGGGATCCAGCCGCTTCTACCTCTCGCTGGAAGATCCGCTCCTGAAGATTTTCGCGGGCGAGCGTCTGAACGCCATCATGGTGCGGCTGAAGATGCCCGAGGGCGAGGCGATCGAACATGGCATGGTCACGCGCTCGCTGGAGTCGGCGCAACGCAAGGTCGAACAGCGCAATTTCGACATCCGCAAACAGTTGCTCGAATACGACGATGTCGCCAACGACCAGCGCAAGGTCATCTATCGGAACCGCAACGAGTTGTTGGAAAGCGAAGATGTTTCCGACACCGTGCGCGGCATGCGCTACGAAGTACTGAGCGCGCTTTTCCGCTTTTACGTGCCCGAGGAGAGCGTGGAGGAGCAATGGGACATCCCCGCGCTCGAACGGGCGTTGGCCGCCGACTTCCTGCTGCCGTTGCCGGTTGGAGAGTGGGTCAAGGCCGACGCCAGCCTGGACGGCGACGCCCTTCTCGCCCGCATCGTCGAAGCCGCCGAGGCCGCCTACCAGCGCAAGATCGCCTCGATCGAACCGGCGGCCTGGCATCAGTTCGAGCGCAACGTCACGCTCAACAGCCTCGACAACCTCTGGCGCGAGCACCTGGCCGCGCTCGACCTATTGCGCCAGGGTATACACCTGCGCGGCTATGCGCAGAAGAACCCCAAGCAGGAATACAAGCGCGAAGCCTTCCACCTTTTTGGCGGCATGATCGACGCCTGGAGCCAGGAAACCACCCGCGCGCTCATGACCGTGCAAATCCGCACCGAAGTGGCCGAAGAACAGCTTGCCGCCGCCGAGCAGCCGGTTCGCGCCGGAAATGTCCGCTACCAGCATGCGGATTACAACGAGGCGCTCGGCGATGGCCGCCAAGACAGGCCGCGCGTGCCCGCCACTGCCGGGCCGAAAATCGGGCGCAACGACCCTTGCCCTTGCGGCTCGGGCAAGAAATACAAGCATTGCCACGGCAGACTGGACTAAAACCACGACGGTCTTGGCGGCAAGGCATTTCGAGGCAATGACATGGCGGTCAATCTGAAAGCGCCGGAACCGGCGGATTTATTACCTGTCGCGGGCGTGCGGCTGGGCGTGGCGGAGGCTAGCATCCGCCACGCGGGCCGCCGCGACCTAACGGTCATCGAACTGTCGCCCGGCAGCCGGGCGGCGGGCGTTTTCACGCAAAACCGCTTTTGCGCCGCGCCGGTCGCGGTGTGCCGGGAGCATCTGGCGGCGGGCGGCATCCGCGCGCTGGTCATCAATACCGGCATCGCCAATGCGGGCACGGGCGAACAGGGGCTGCTCGACGCCCGCGCCGCCTGCCGGGCGCTGGCGGAAACCCTCGCCGTCGACGCCAAGGAGATATTGCCGTTTTCCACCGGCGTGATCCTGGAACCCCTGCCGATGGAGCGCCTGCTCGCCGGGCTGCCGCGCGCGGCGGCGGACTTGCGGCCCGACGGCTGGTTCGATGCCGCGCACGCGATCATGACCACCGATACCGTCGCCAAAGCCGCCTCGGCGCGGATACGAATCGGCGGCAAGACCGTCACCCTCACCGGCATCGCCAAGGGCGCGGGCATGATCCACCCCGGCATGGCGACCATGCTCGGCTTCATCGCCTGCGACGCGGCGGTGAGCCAATCGGCGCTCGAAGCCATCATCCGCGAAGCGGCGGACGCCTCCTTCAACAGCATCACCGTCGATGGCGACGCCTCGACCAACGATTCCTTCATCCTCATCGCCACCGGGCGAGCGGGCAACGTCGAAATCGCCGCCGGCGGCATGGAGGCTGAATACCGTCTCCTTGCCGATGCCATTGGCGCGCTCGCCGCGCGTCTGGCGCAATCCATCGTCCGCGACGGCGAGGGCGCCACCAAATTCATGAGCATCGTGGTCGAAGGCGGCGCGAACCGTGAAGAATGCCGCCGCGTCGCCTACGCCGTGGCGCGCTCGCCGCTCGTCAAGACCGCGTTTTTCGCCTCCGACCCCAACCTGGGCCGCATCCTCGCCGCCATCGGCCATGCGGGCATTGGCGATCTCGACGTCGACCGCCTGCGGGTCTGGCTCGGCAACCCGGACGAAGAAGTCCTCGTCGCCGAGCGCGGCGGCCGGGCGGCAGGCTACACAGAAGAAACCGGCGCGAGAATCATGCAGCGCGCCGAACTCACCGTGCGCGCGGACCTTGCGCGCGGGCAGGCGAAGGCGACCGTCTGGACTTGCGATCTTTCTTACGACTATGTAAAGATCAACGCTGACTATCGTTCGTAACGGCCGCCGCGCCGCCTGCCGGATTCTTCCCGCCCGTCGCAACGACCGCTGGTCCAGGCGGGGCTTCCGGGATACCGCAGGCATCCGATCCCCCGCCCCGTCATTGCTCGGGCTACGAGAAAGCGCGGCGGGAGGCAAACCTTTCCTCGCATCCCGGATTGTCTTGCAACAACGCCAGCCCCATACGGCGTATCCGTATTTTCAGAGCGCGTTTTCCAACACCGTCTGAATCTGCTTGGCGCGTTCCTTCATGGGCGTTTCGTCAACGTTGGCGTAAGGTTGATAATTGAGCGTCAGCACCCCATTCTCGAATACCGCGCCTCGATTGCCGTTGTCGTCATACGTAATAACAACGCTCTTGAGCTTGGCGACGAGCGCTTTCTTGCCCATGTCGTCCGAGGCAACCGCGGCCAGGGCGTTCTTGAGCGGGATGAAATAGACCTTCGTCCAGTATTCATCCTTGCCGTAGTTTTCGGCTTCGCCCGGCTTGGCGATGGTGTTCCACTTCACATCCAGCGCCAGCGCAAAACCTGCCGCGGCCTGTATCTGCTTCTGATAAGCGGGGAAAGTGTTTTGCTGATAAGCGCTAATGGCGCGACGTTCCGCCAATGACGGTTCGGCCTGAACCGAAGCCGCGCAAAGCGCAAACAACAAACCAGTGCACAAGGAACGCATGTTGTATTTCATGTGAAACTCCTCTCGGAAAAACCCCGGATGGGGCAAAGTTAAGCAGTGCCTCCACTGCGGTAGAAACTTCCGGACGTTGCCCTAACACCGAAATGGCGAGCGGAGAGCGGACTAAAGATTATAAAGGATCATCTGAACAAGCTCTGCGGTTTTTATTTTGGGTTAAACATTTGTCGAAATGACGAAACCCAATCAATTGACAATAAGTACAAAAATGATGACTTTCAGGGGAGATATGCGCCTTCATCCCAAAGTAATATTGATTACCCTTCTTCGTCTAGCTCATCCCGGGGTCGCGTCTGTTGTCCTGGTTCTTCGTCGAAGA
The DNA here is from genome assembly GCA_031258965.1 of Azoarcus sp. Classification (GTDB taxonomy): domain Bacteria; phylum Pseudomonadota; class Gammaproteobacteria; order Burkholderiales; family Rhodocyclaceae; genus WRNU01. The sequence goes on from JAIRMC010000049.1 coordinate 23,027, forward strand.
CAGAGCCGCTACGAGGCTTGCGCGATGCGGGCGCGGGAATTGGCGATCTCGCGGGAAAAGCTGGAATGGGATATTGCTTCGCGGGAAGAGGGCGCGGAGCAGAGGGGGATTGGAAGCGGGCTTGAAGAAAGGCCGGAGCGAAGCGCGGCGGGCCATTGCTCGGAATCTTTTGAGGTCGGGCCTGCCGCTTGAGGACAACATTGCGCAAACGACTGGTTTGTCCCAGGCCGATCTTTTGCGGCTTCAGCCAGAGAGGTATCCCCAGCATTGACGGTTTGGTTTGCCGCTGGGCGGTGCTTGGAAGGGCGAAGTTTTCCCGCGCGGGGCGGGCGATCGCATTGATGTCAAGAAAAATTTCACCACAACCGCATTTTGGGTTAGACTCCGCGACCCTCGTAACTGAGAATTGTTTTCTTATCCAATCTCGATTCCTTAGAAGGAATACCAACATGCAGGCAAGCATCTTCTCCCATGCGGCATTACCCGCCAGAAGGGCTGTAGACGGCCTTGTCGACGCGCATCCCGGCGCAAGGCCCCCCCCTAAACGTCAAATAACGGCCATTCTAGCCGCCTTCCTGGGCATTTTTTGTAGCGGGATCGCCCAGGCGCAAGATACCGCCTCGCAACCTGCGTCTTCGTCCGCGCCTGCCGACGAAACCCTCCTGCCGGAAGTCACCGTCCAGGCAACGGAAGAACCCGGCCTCACCGAAAACAGCGGCGCTTACACCACCCCGCAAGTCGACGCCGCCACCCGTCTGCCGCTCTCCATCCGCGAGACGCCGCAATCCGTCACCGTCATCACCCGCCAGCGCATCGACGATCAGGGACTCGACACCTTGGGCGAGGTGCTGACGCAAACACCCGGTATCTCGACCAACAATAGCAGCGGCGCGGAAGTCGGCGGCTATCGGCCCTTTTATTCCCGGGGCTACATGCTCAACAATTACCAGCTCGATGGCGCGCTCGCGTCGTCATCCGCCTTCGGTAGTAGTAGCGGCTGGCAGGGAAACGGTTCCCTGGATACCGCCCTTTACGATTCCATCGTGGTGGTGCGCGGGGCGACGGGACTGCTCACCGGCGCGGGCGACCCGGCGGGCAGCATCAACCTCGTGCGCAAGCGCCCGACGCGCCAGTTGCAGGCGTCTGTCGAACAGGGTCTTGGCCGCTGGAACAAGAGCCGCAGCGTGGCCGATGTGGGTTCCCCCCTGAACGAGGCCGGGACCTTGCGCGGGCGCTTCGTCGCCGCCTACGAGGAAGGCAATTCCTGGCAGGATCACTACAAGGGCTACAAGCGTCTCGCCTATGGCGTGCTGGAGGCCGACCTCGGCCCCGCCACCGAAGTGTCGTTGAGTCTGGAACATAGCGATCAGAATGCCAACGGCGGCGGCGCTTATACCGGCTTCGAGGTCGGTTTCACCGATGGCACGAAGACACCCTTTTCCCGTTCGGACAACGCCATGGCCGACTGGAGCACCTTCAGCGCCCGGCGGACGAGCGCCTCGCTTGCTCTCACCCACCGCTTCAGCGAAGACTGGCGCGCGCGCCTGAATTACACCCATGGGCGCATGGAACATAGCTCGAAATTCGCTTACGCCGGAGTGGTACAAGCCACGCCGGACGGCATGGGCGATCTGATGCTGCGCAAATTCAAGGACGAATACCAGACGGACGCATTGGATGCGAGTCTGGAGGGACGCTTCACGCTTTGGGGCCGGCAACACGATGTCGCGGCCGGGGTGAACGGCTCTTCTTCCATACTCGACAGCCCTTTACTTATCAATACTTGGGCGGCGGATAAGGTGCAGACGCTCACCTGGGACGGCCATGTGCCGGAACCGGACTGGTCGGCCTACACCAGTAGTCCTCCACGAAAAACAACCACCCGGCAGCACGGCGCGTTTGCCGTGCTGCGCCTGCGTCCCGCCGAGCCGCTCTCCGTCATTCTGGGCGGGCGTCTCAGCACCTGGGAAATCCGCGCAAAAAATCGGAGTACGGGCGCCATCACCGACGACCGGAAAGAGACGAACGTCTTCACCCCCTACGCGGGCATCGTCTATGACTTCAACCAGCAGCTATCGGCCTACGCGAGCTACACCAGCATCTTCAAGCCGCAAAACTACAAGGATGTCGACGGCGGCATCCTCGACCCGGAAGACGGGGAAAACTACGAACTGGGCTTGAAAGCCGAGTGGTTCAATGGCCGCCTCCAGAGCAACGCCGCGTTCTTCGAGGTGAAGAAGGACAACCTCGCCGTGGCCGACGGCGCCCGCCTGACGCCCGAGGGCAATCAGGCTTACGTCGCCGCGAACGGCACGAAAGGCCGGGGCTGGGAAGTGGAACTGACCGGCGAACTCGCGCGCGGCTGGCGGGCGCAGGGCAGCTACGCCCGGATCGTGACGCGCGGCGAGGACGGCGACCGCCTGAACACGGGCACCGTGCCCAAGCATCAAGTCAAGCTCTTCTCCACCTACACGCCGCCGCGCCTCCCGCGCCTGACAGTGGGCGGCGGCGCGCTCTGGCAGAGCGAAATCTACGATAACAGTCCCAGCCGGGGCGGCGCGAGCGCCCTCGCCCGCAAAACCAATACGCAAGAGGCGTATACCGTGGTGAACCTGATGGCGCGTTACGTTTTTACCGACCACCTGAGCCTGACGGCGACGCTGGACAACGTTTTCGACAAGACCTACCGCACGCATGCTACCCGGCACGAATACGGCGCGCCGCGCAACCTGACCGCCACGCTGCGCTATGAATTTTGATTTTTTCACACCATGAAAGGAAGCGACATGAAACAAGAAAACCTCGCACGAATCCTTGGCGCGGGCATCGTGGCCCTCGGTCTTTGCGCCACGGCGCAAGCGCATCAAATCTGGCTGGAACAGCCGGAAGGCGAAAACGCCGTCATCCGCTTCGGCGAATTCGGCTATAACCTGCGGGAAACCTCCCCCGGCCTGCTGGATAATTTCGGCACGCCCGCGGCGAAGCTGTTCGCACAAGGCAAAGCCAAGGCGCTGACGCCCGTCAAGGCTGAAACCGGCCTTACCCTGCCAGTCCGGCTCGCCTCCGGGGAAAGCCTGACCGCCGAAGACGCCCGCTTCCCGATCCGCGCCTCCAAGCGGGAAGGGCGGGAAGGGCAGGAAGTGCGAAGCTGGTACTGGCCCGCCGCGCGCTTCATTACGGATTTCTCCAGCCAGAAGCCGAGCCTGGCGCTCGACATCGTCCCGGCCGGGAAGCCCGGCGTATTCAGGATCACATTCAAGGAAAAACCGCTGCCCAAAACGGAAGTCCAGATCCTCGTCCAGTCCGGTTGGGGCAAGAAGGTCTACACCAACGAAGACGGCGAAGTCACCTTCGACCTGCCTTGGCAGGGGCAATACGTTGTCGAGACAAGCCACATCGAGCGCACGCCGGGCGAGCGCGACGGGGAAAAATACGACAGGATCAACTACGTGACGACGCTCACGTTCGTGCAATCCACCGGCGCCACGCCGCCTCCCGCCGGCCCCGCGGCAAAGCCGAATCCGGGGAAACCGACGCAATAGACATTCATCGCCACGTCGCGCAATGACGGGCCCGGCGGACAGAGGACAGAGGACAGAGGACAGAAAAGTTTGCGGCGCTGCGCGCCGGATGGTTGGAACTGGATTGCCGCGTCCCTTCGGGCCTTGCAATGATGCTTGGTCGTCGTTTCCTGTATCTATATGCAGATACTCCCTTCGCCGGAAAACTTCAGGCTTGAAGGGTATCGGCAAAGCCAAGCGCTGCCAGTTGCGCCCGGTTGAGCCGCTCCGGGGCGATGTGCAATGCGTCCGCCGCCTTGACGAGCGCGCCAGGGTCGAAGCTCTCACAGGCGCGAGCCAAGCGCAGGAACGGCGCATGATCGCCCTCGCCGTAAAGCAGGGCATCCGCGACCGGCGCGGGGAGCGTCATTTCTTCGAGCACGGTGTCCATCGAAGCGCCGAGCAGTGTGTCCAGCATCGAAAACGCGCCGGTAATGAAAAGGTTGCCGCAGGCCGTCTCGTCGAAAAAATCGGCGCCGATCTCTTCCATGAAGCGGCCCCGCGCAATGGCGGTCTGCATCATCGCCGGCGCGCCCGGATCGCGGCTGGCTGTCACCAGCAACAGCGACAGCCACTTGTTGAGTTTCTCGTAGCCAAGAATACTGACCGCGTGGCGGAAGGATTGGATTTCAACCATCAACCCAAAACCGGCGGAATTGATATAGCGCAGCAGCTTGTACGACAGCGCCACGTCCTGCTTCAACACGCTTTCGATGTCACGAATATCCTCATCGTTGCGCACCATGTTGAGCAGGCGAATGATCTGCGCATGACCGGGCGAGAGTTCTTTCGCGGGCGGATTGCCGTGAAGGAAGAACCAGCCCGAAGCGCCGTCGTAACCGGCATTGACCGCCTGCCTGAACGCAGGCACATCGGCAAGCCCCCAAGCCAGACTCAAACCCGGCGAGCCGTCCGGGGACGGATGCTGGCGGCCATTGATGAGCACGAAGCGCCAGTCGATGCCCGCCGGCAAGGCCGCGCCCGCGCTGAACCAGGTCAGGCACATGCCAATACCCGCCGCCCGGAGTTGGGGCAACAAGGCCTGGGTCTGGGGATGACCGAGGGTCTGGGCCGGAATTTCGATATACGTGTTCGACGGCGCTTGCCAATCCATCAGCTCAGGCGTGGGGACGAGGCGGCCCAGGCTGAGGAATACCGGATATTGCCCCGGCCAGTATTCGCCAACGGCCTTGAGCGCATCGACCACCGAAGCGACACTGGGGCCATGCGCAATCAGACGGTTGGCGGTAATCGCCCGCTTCTTGTTGACCACAGGCTCGCGGGTCAGAAGGGTGGTCTGGCTCATCGGCTAAGTCCTTATCGCGTCTCCTCCGGCGGCGGGACGGCGGCAAAGGTGAAAACGTCCGCGTAAAAAGCCTCGGCGGGCAATCCCCGCTCGCGCGTGAAGCACTCGCGAGCGGCCTCGATCATCGGCGGCGCGCCGCAAGCGTAAACCTCATGCCGCGACAGATCGTCGAAATCGGCAAGCACCGCCTCATGCACCCGCCCCCGACGCCCCGTCCAGCCGTCGTCCGCCTGATTGCCGGAGATGGCTGGAATGTAGCGGAGACCCGGAAGCATGGCGTGCCAACTTTGCGCCATTTCGTGCAGATATAAGCCCTCGGGCGAACGCGCGCCCCAATAAAACGCAATGGGTCGTTCGAGACCGATATGAATCGCGTGCTCGACCAGCCCCTTGAGCGGCGCGAAGCCCGTGCCGCCGCCGATCATCACAATGGGGCGGCCGCTGTCTTCCCGCAGCCGGAAATCGCCGTGCGGGCCTTCGATGCGCAGGATGTCGCGCGCCTTCATGCTCTCGAACACATGCCCGGTGAAACGCCCGCCGGGCACACGGCGGATGTGCAGTTCCAGGCTGCCCTCCCTGCAAGGCGCGTTGGCGATGGAAAAACTGCGGCGCCCGCCATCAGGGAGGAGGATGTCGATATATTGCCCCGCGCGAAAGGTGAAAGATTCCGTCGCGGGCAATTGCAGATCGACCCGCATCACGTCTTCGGCCAGACGTTCCAGATGACTCACGCGGCACGGAATCTGTTTGACCGGCGCCGCCACGGTCTGCGCCGCCGTGGGGATTTCGATGGTGAGATCGGAGCGCGCCCGCGCGCGGCAAAGCAGCGCGTACCCTTCGGCGCGCTCGGCCTCCGGCAAGGCATGCGCGGCATAAACGCCCGGATCGACGCTGCCCTGGGTGATCCGGGCCTTGCAGGCGCCGCAAACACCCGTGCGACAGCCGCATGGCAGCGCGAGACCGGCGGCCAGCGCCGCTTCGAGCAAGGTATGATCGTCACCGGCGGTAAAGGTCTGACCGCCGGGCTGAAGCTGAATGTGATATGACATGATGATGAACAGGATTCTCGTTATTGGCTGCGGCGACATCGCGCGGCGCGCGATTCCGCTCCTCGTTCCCCGCTTTCGCGTCTTTGCGCTCGTGCGCCGTCCACAGGCGATGGCGGCCATGCGCGCGCTCGGCGCGGTGCCGCTCCAGGGCGATCTCGACGACCGCCGCAGCCTTGCGAGGCTGGCGGGCATTGCCGACGCGGTGTTGCATTTCGCCCCGCCGCTTGCGGCGGGGGATCCCCCTTCGCGCGGCGATGGACAAAACACACAGGACATTCGCACCCGTCATTTTCTGGCGGCACTGGGAAACCGGCGCAGTCTACCACAGCGCCTCATATATCTAAGCACGACAGGCGTTTATGGCGATTGCGGCGGCGCGCTGGTCGACGAAACCCGTCCTTGCCGGGCATCGAGCGCGCGGGCGCGGCGGCGGCTCGATGCCGAGCACCGCCTGCGCGCCTTTGGCCGTCGCTGTCAGGTGTCGGTGGCAGTGCTGCGCGCGCCGGGCATCTACGCCGCCGATCGCCTGCCCATCGAGCGCCTCGCGCGCGGCGATCCCGTTCCGGCGGACGAAATCTTCACCGGCCACATCCACGCCGATGATCTCGCCCGTCTCGCGGTCGCGGCCCTATTCCGCGCCCGCCCCGGACGGGTCTATAACGCCGTCGACGATAGCCGTCTGCCCGTGAGCGACTATTTTGACCTCGTCGCCGACGCCTGCGGCCTGCCGCGTCCGCCGCGCCTGCCGCGGGCGGCGCTGGGCCCATCGCCCTTCATGAAAGAATCTCGCCGCGTCGGTAGCACCCGCCTGGTGCGCGAACTGGATTTCCGGCTCCGCTACCCGACCGTGGCGCACGGGCTGGCGGCCATGCGCCCGTCACCCCGCTCCATTCCCGTCATTGCGAGCGCAGCAATCGCCCGCATCGAAGCACTCGACACCATACAAAGCAACGTAACCCGCCTGCGGCGGGAAGTGCGGGGCCGTCGAACGGCTGTTTGAAACCTCAGCCAGCAGTTCAAAATACAGGGACGTGAAATCGGAGAACGTGTGCCTGTGGCAATCCATACGGCCTTGCCGTCTACTCCGACGCTTCAGAAGGCTGAACCGCCATATGGGATTGTCACGGGGCTGCGCTCCTCGCAATGACGGTTTTCAGGGAGCCATCAACGTGATGCTAGTTTTCCTGGACCCTTGATGGGCAGCTATTTGCCTTTACAATGCCGCTACACATTGTCACACGAGGGGGGCTGTACCATGGCGTCTGCTTTTTCCCGTCTTGCCGCATACCTTGTCAGCGGCGTCTTACTGTTTTCCGCCTCGGCCTGGGCGGCCGCGTCCGAGTCGGAATTTCCCGATGATGTGATACAGGGGCGAAACCTCGTAAACAATCTCAAATGGGGCAAGAAACGGTGCGAAGACGAAATCGTATTGGCAACCAAGCCGCGTTTTGACTATGTAGGTAACTTCGCCGCCAATGGTCTGGCGTGGGTCGTGGTGAATGGCAAATACGGTTACATCAATGAAAAGGGCGAGGAAGTCATCACGCCGCGGTTTGACGATGCAGGGAGCCACGTCATCGTGGTTCCGTGTAAGTATTTTATTGACCTTGATCTGATCTCCGGTGGTGATGATGCATGGGACTTCGCTGCCACTGGTCTGGCGCGGGTCAGGGTGAATGGCAAATACGGTTACATCCCAGCCCCACCCGGATACCAAACCCCCAAATAACCACCGCCCTCACCGCAGCGGCGGCGGGCGACGACCGTCCGCCCCGACGCGCCAGAAGGCTGAACCGCCGCATGGCACACCACGCCGCTTCGCTCCTCGCAATGACGGGGTGGAGGGATTGCCACGGCGCGCGAGCAGCCTCAAACCTCCGAATTGGCGATGCGCGAACTGGCCAGCGAAAGCCTCGTCGCCAACACTTCGAGGAACGCCTTGTAAAAGTGCATCCGGCAAGTGTCGGAAGCGCTTTCCAGCGCGCTGGCATGGATAGTAATCAGGCGCACCGTCGTCACCGCCTCCACTGAAGCGGAACGCCCCCCCTTGCCCACCGAGAACAGTGCAACCTCGCCGAAGCAGTCGCCGGGCGTAAAAACGCCGAGCAGGGCGCCGTTTCGCTTGACCCACGCTTCGCCTTCGGCGAGAACGCAAAAATGATTGCCCGCCTCGCCTTCCTTGAAGATCAGGGTGCCGGGCTGGATCCGGCTCCAGCGCGCGAAGCCGACGGTCTCCCACAAATTAGCGTCGCTGAATTCGCGGAAAAACGCGATGCCGCGCAGAAACTGGAACTTGCGGGTCTCGGATAATGCCTTGCGGCTGGGTTCGATCGCACAGTTCCGGAAAGCAAGAGTGAGATCGTGCGAAAACTCGGCCCAACTCTGGTAGCGGCGGTCGACATCCTTTTCCATAGCGCGGCCCACGATGGTACTCAGCGCCTCGGGAATATCCGGTCGATGCTGGATGACGGGCGGCGGCAACTCGTTGGCGATACGGTAAACAAGGTCGTAGCGGTTATTGGTCTCGAACGGCAGGCGCCCGGTGAGCAACTGATACATCACCACACCGAGCGAATAAATATCCGTGCGGTAGTCGAGCGGCATTTCGCGCACCTGCTGCGGCGACATGTAGGCGGGCGAACCAAGATTAGCGATCTGTGTGGAATCGCCCGCCCCCTGGAGCGCGGCCCCGAAGTCCGAAATGCGGATGTCGCTGCTCTCCGGCGTGGTGAGCAGGATGTTGGCTGGTTTAATGTCTCGATGAGTGACGCCCTTGTGGAAAGCATGGTCGAGCGCGCGCGTACATTTGAAAACGATCTCGATCACGCGCTCGAACGGCGCGAGGCCGCCGGGGCGCGCCAGCCGTTCGAGCGTACCGCCGGGAACGTATTCCATCACCACGTAAGCTTCCTCGTCATTCACCGCCGCATCATGGATTTGCACGATGTGGGGATGGGAGAGCTTCCCGGCCAGCGCCGCCTCGTTGAGAAAAAGCTGACGAAAAAGACGGCCGCGCCGGGGATGGCGGAAAAAATCGGGTTCAAGCTGCTTGGCCGCGACCTCGCGGCGGCGGAACGGATCCCAGGCCAGATAAACGCTGCTCGTCGCCCCGGTACCGAGCAGGCGGCGAACTTCATATTTGCCGATCCGTTCCGGCGCGGTCATCGAATAGTGCTTGCCGCCTGCGCGAGCGCCGCGCGGGCTACGGCAATGGCGGCGCGCACGGCGTCCGGCGCGGCCCCGCCCGCGTGCACCCGCGCGGCGAGCGAATTTTCAATGGTCAATGCCGCCAATGCGCCGGCGTCGAGCAGCCCGGCCGCGCCGGGAACCGGCCCCACCGCCGCTTTCAGTACATCGAGACCGAGGCGGGAAAGATCGCATCCGCGCGCTTCCGCCTCGCGCACCGCCAGCGCCACGGCTTCGTGCGCGTCGCGGAAAGGCAGTCCTTTCTTCACCAGATAATCGGCAAGATCCGTGGCCGTGGCGTGGCCCTGCGCGAGCGCCGCCCGCATGTTGCCCGCCCTGACCTGGATGCCGCCGATCATGTCCGCATAAATGCGCAGCGTGTCGATCAGCGTGTCCGCCGTGTCGAACAGCGGCTCCTTGTCCTCTTGGTTATCCTTGTTATAAGCGAGCGGCTGCCCCTTCATCAGCGTGAGAAGCGCCACGAGGTGGCCGTTGACGCGCCCCGTCTTGCCGCGCACGAGTTCGGGCACATCCGGGTTTTTCTTCTGCGGCATGATCGAAGATCCGGTGCAGAAGCGGTCGGGCAAGTCGATAAAGCCCACGCGCGGATTCATCCACAGGATGATTTCTTCCGACAGGCGCGAAAGGTGCGTCATGAGCAGCGCGCTCGCGGCACAGAATTCGATGGCGAAATCGCGGTCGCTCACCGCATCGAGCGAATTGCGGCACACATCCTCAAAGCCCAGGTCGGCGGCGACGGATTCGCGGTCGATCGGGTAGCTCGTGCCCGCCAGCGCCGCCGCGCCCAGCGGCAGGCGGTTTGTACGGCGGCGGCACTCGGCAAAGCGTTCCGCATCGCGCCGGGTCATCTCGTAATAGGCGAGCAAATGATGGCCGAAAGTCACGGGCTGCGCGACCTGGAGATGGGTGAAGCCGGGCATGGGCGTATCGGCGTGCGCCTCGGCGACATCCAGCAGGCGGCGCTGGAACGCCGCGATCAGCGCAAGCGCCTGGTCGATGGCGTCCCGCAGCCACAAGCGGATGTCGGTGGCGACCTGATCGTTGCGGCTACGCCCGGTATGCAGACGTTTACCGGCGTCGCCCGCCAGCGCGGTCAGGCGTTTTTCGATGTTGAGGTGAACATCCTCGTCGCCAAGATTCCAAGCGAATTCACCGCGCGCGATTTCGTCCGTGATCTGCGCCATGCCGCGCTCGATGGCGGCGAGATCGGCATCCGCGATGATGCCCTGCCGGGCAAGCATCCTGGCATGGGCCAGCGAGCCGCGAATATCCTGCGTCGCCATGCGCTGGTCGAAGAACACCGAGGCGGTATAACGTTTGACGAGATCCGCCACCGGCTCGGTGAAGCGTCCCGACCAGACTTCGGCGGCGCTGGCGGCAGGCAGGGAAGAAGGTTTGTTTTGTGCGGTCATGAAGTATTGCGGGTCGAAAAAAATACCGCCGGGGCGGCGTTCCAGATTATTCCGATGGCTTCGCACCGCGAACGGTTCCGGCAGGCGCGGCGCAAGGGGGTAAGTATAATCCTCCCCTTCTTCCGACGACGATAGCCTCTCTCCGTTGACTTCGGGGAAGTCCGGTTATCGCCATTGCGAGCGAAGCGCGGCAATCCATGTGCTGCATGGGCCGCCGCGGCGGTTCGCAATGACGGCTATCTTTATCCGGGTGCGACCGCCAATGGATGCGGGCGCGTCCGATCCTTGACGACGGTATTCAGTCGAAGATGTCTTGGATGGCGTCGATTACCATGCCGGTGCCGAGCGTGATGAGCAGGATGTCACCCGCCACGCGCACGTAGCGATGCCCGTGAGGCGGCGGCGGCAGTTCGTGGAGCAGCGGCGCGGGTACGTCGTAGTAAACCACCGTGCGCGGCAGCGCCCGTCCCCGCGACCAGGCGCGCGGGCCGGACACGCAGCGCGAGCCACGGCGGGTAAGTCCGGGCGGGCAATGCCGCTTACCGTATTCGCGCAGGAAATACGCATGGGCATTGCCGCGGTGGCGGTCTTCAAAATGCGCCGCTCTCGGCGGCGGCGCGGGGTGGCGGCGGGCGGCTTCACGTCGCGCGGGTTCGGCGCGGCGCTTTGGCGCTTCGACGCGGCGCGGCTGTGGTTTGGCTTGAACGCGCGCCGGTTCGGCGCGATGCGGCTGCGAACGGTGATTGCGGTCTTTCTTGTCGTGATCAGGCGGCGCGGCCAGCGCCGAAGCGCTGGCAAACGTGCCAACGGCCAGCAATATGCCCAGCAAGGCGCGTGAGGACATGCGATGTTCCATGGTTTGTTCTCCTGATGGTTGCTTGCCCGCGTCGGCTTGACTGTGTGCCCCGGCGGGCGGGTGATGAATGGGCATCACTGTAGCGCGCCCGTATGGGCGTGTCTTGTCGCGCGTGTATCGGCGGGTATTCGTTTGTAGGTTTTTTGCGCGCGCCGGGCGGCTGCCGCTTTTCTACGCCATCTTGCGTATTCCTCCGGCGCGAAGCCCTGCCTACATTTGAGCGCGTGGCGCAAAGAGTGCGCCGTTCATCCGGGAGACTTTCATGCAATCTCGTCGCAGCTTCATCAAGGTTTGTATCCTTTCCGCTTCCATCGCCGCCATGGGCGCGCCGTCTGGCGCGCTGGCCGCCGATACGATCAAGGTCGGCGTGCTGCATTCGCTCTCCGGAACCATGGCGATTTCCGAGACCGCGCTCAAGAACACGGCGCTGATGACCATCGAGGAAATCAACGCCAGCGGCGGCGTACTCGGCAAGAAACTCGAACCCGTGGTGGTCGACCCCGCCTCCGACTGGCCGCTCTTCGCCGAAAAGGCGCGCCAGCTCATCGCGCAGGACAAGGTTGCGGCGGTGTTCGGCTGCTGGACATCCGTTTCGCGCAAATCGGTCAATCCGGTATTCAAGGAACTCAATGGCCTGCTGTTCTACCCGGTGCAGTACGAGGGCGAGGAGCTGGAAAAGAACGTCTTCTATACCGGCGCCGCGCCCAACCAGCAGGCCATTCCCGCCGTGGAATACCTGATGAGCGAGGAAGGCGGCGGCGCGAAGCGTTTCGTGCTACTCGGCACCGACTATGTGTATCCGCGCACGACCAACAAAATCCTGCGCGCCTTCCTCAAGAACAAAGGCGTGGCGGAAGCCGACATCCTGGAGACCTACACCCCGTTCGGCCACAGCGACTACCAGACCATCATCGCGGACATCAAGAAATTCGCTTCGGCGGGCAAGAAAACAGCGGTGATTTCGACCATCAATGGCGACTCCAACGTACCTTTCTACAAGGAACTGGGCAATGCCGGGCTGAAGGCGACCGACGTACCAGTGGTGGCCTTCTCGGTCGGCGAAGAGGAACTGCGCGGCGTCGATACCAAGCCGCTGCTCGGGCACTTGGCGTCGTGGAATTACTTCATGTCGCTCAAGAACTCGCAGAACGAGACCTTCATCGGCAAGTACAAGGCGTGGGCGAAGAAAAACGGCGTACCCAACGCGGATACCGTCGTCACCAACGATCCCATGGAAGCCACCTACGTCGGTCTCCACATCTGGAAACAGGCGGTAGAAAAGGCGGGTTCCACCGACACCGACAAAGTCATCGCGGCGCTTTCCGGCCAGACCTTCAAATCGCCCTCGGGCTTCACCCTGACCATGGACAAGACAAATCATCATTTGCATAAACCCGTGTTCATCGGCGAAGTGCGGGCCGATGGTCAATTCGACGTGGTGTGGAAAACCAAGGCGCCGATCCGCGCCCAACCGTGGAGTCCTTTCATCCCCGGTAACGAGGGCAAGCAGGGGCTTTGAGCGCCTGCCGGGACGGGCAGTCTGATGAATCGCAAGAGCCGGTCTTTTCTCCGGGCGGCGCGGCGGATTCGCCTTGCGGCGGCGGCCTGCCTGGCTTGCCTGGGCCTGTCTGCACAGGCCGCGCCGACGCCTGGCGCGCTGACCGGTCTTGCCGGTGATTTCTCCAGCCGCGTCGCCGCCATCGAGGCGCTCGGGATCGACGGCGGCGACGATGCCAGCCGTGTACTTGATGCGCTCGAAGCAGGCAAGCTCGGCGTCTGGAAGGATCAGGTCTATATCCTGGGAGACCAAGGAATATTCGATGCCGCCAGCGGTGAGAAAACCCAGGTCGATCCGGTCACCGTTGAAACCATCACCGTCAACAACCGTATCCGCCGCGCCCTCAGCAGCGCCCGGGCCGCGATTGCGCTGACTTCGGGCAATCCCGCCGAACGGCTGGCAGCCGCCAACACCCTCAACGAATCGCCTTCTTCCGCCCTGCTGCCACTGTTCGGGCGCGCGCTCGCCACGGAAAGCGACGAGGCCGTGCGCGCCATGCTCGTGCTGGCGGCAGCGCGGATAAAACTCACCGATGCCGACCCCGCCGTGCGGCGGCAAGCGGCGCAGGATCTGGGCGCGGCATCCGATGCCGCCGTGCGCAACCTGCTTGCAGGCCTGCTGGCAAAAACTGGCGAGGGCGCGGCGGCATGGGTCGAACCGGACGTCGGCGTGCGAGAAGCCGCCGCCGCATCGCTGCGCGCCATCGACCGCCGCATCGCGCTTGCCGAAACGACGGGCGCGGTCTTTACCGGCCTGTCGCTAGGCTCCATCCTGCTGCTGGCCGCGCTCGGTCTGGCGATCACCTACGGCGTAATGGGCGTCATCAACATGGCGCACGGCGAACTGCTGATGATTGGCGCTTATGCCACCTTCGTTGTGCAAAACGTGTTCCGGCAGTACTTCCCCGAATGGCTCGACGCCTACATCATCGCGGCCATTCCCGTGGCCTTCCTCGCCGCCGCGCTGACCGGCGTGGCGATGGAGCGTCTGGTGCTGCGCCATCTGTACGGCAGACCGCTGGAGAGTCTGCTGGCGACCTGGGGCCTTTCGCTGGTGCTGATCCAAGCGGCGCGCGTCACCTTCGGCCCGCAAAACCTGGAACTCGCCAATCCGGGCTGGATGTCCGGCGGCATCAGCCTGGCTGCCGGAGTCGTACTGCCGTTCAATCGCATCGTCATCGTGTTCTTCGCCGCCCTCGTCCTCCTCCTCATCTGGCTGACGATGCAAAAAACGCGGCTCGGCATGTTCGTGCGCGCCGTCACGCAAAACCGTGCCATGGCCGGATGCGTGGGCGTGCCCACGGCGCGGGTGGATACGCTTGCTTTCGCCATCGGCGCCGGCGTGGCCGGGCTGGGCGGCGCGGCGCTGTCGCAGATCGCCAACGTCGGCCCCGCAATGGGACAAGGCTACATCGTCGATGCCTTCATGGTGGTCGTACTGGGCGGCGTCGGACAACTGGCCGGAGCGGTGTGGGCGGCGCTCGGCCTGGGGATCGTCTCCAAATTCCTGGAAGGTCTGGCGGGCGCGGTGATCGCCAAGATTCTCGTACTGATCTTCATCATCATATTCATCCAGAAACGGCCACAGGGAATTTTCGCCCTCAAGGGGCGCTTCGCGGACGATTGATTCCGACGCGCCGGTTTTGAACACGAACACGGAGGGCGCACATGCGCACCCCACTGAGCCTCAGATGCCTCCAAAACCTGCCGCGCGGCGGCTGGATCGCGCTGGCGGCATTCGCCGCCGTGGCCTGGATTGGCGTACCGCTGGCGCATCTTGCCTTGCCCGAGGGCCACCCGTTGCATATCCCGGCCTATACCGTGAGCCTTTCCGGCAAGATCTTATGCTATATGACAGTAGCCGTCGCCATGGACCTCGTCTGGGGCGTCGCGGGCGTTCTCAGCCTCGGACACGGGCTTTTCTTCGCGCTCGGCGGCTACGCCTTCGGCATGTACCTGATGCGCCAGATCGGGCGCGACGGCAGCTACGGCACGGATTTGCCCGACTTCATGGTGTTTCTCGACTGGAAAGAACTGCCATGGTACTGGATCGGCTCGGACGTCTTCCTGTGGGCGACATTCCTCGCCATGGCCCTGCCTGGCGCGGTGGCATTCGCATTCGGCTGGTTCGCCTTCCGCTCGCGGATCAAGGGAGTATATTTCTCCATCATCACCCAGGCCCTGACCTATGCTGCGATGCTCCTGTTTTTTCGCAACGAAACCGGCTTTGGCGGCAACAACGGATTCACGGACTTCAAGCGTATCCTCGGCTTCGACATCACCGCGCCGCAGACACGGGCCGCGCTATTCGCGCTCTCGGCCACGCTGCTGGCAGCCTGCCTGATGCTCGGGCGCTATCTAGTCGCTTCGCGCTTCGGGCGCGTACTCGCTGCCATCCGCGACGCGGAAAGCCGGGCGATGTTCATCGGCTACGACCCGCTGTACTACAAACTCTTCATCTGGACGCTTTCCGCCATGCTGTGCGGGTTGGCCGGAGCGCTTTACGTACCGCAGACCGGCATCATCAACCCTTCGGAAATGAGTCCGGCCAACTCCATTGAAATCGCTGTCTGGGTCGCCGTCGGCGGGCGTGGCACCCTCACCGGCGCGGCGCTCGGCGCGGGCATCGTCAACTTGGCCAAGAGCTTCTTCACCGTGACCCTGCCGGAATACTGGCCGTTCTTCCTGGGCGGCATCTTCATCGTGGTAACGCTCTGGCTGCCGAACGGCGTAGCCGGACTGTGGCGGCAATGGCGCGCGCGCCGCGCGACGGAAGACGGGGAAGCCTCATTGCGGATGCAGTAAAGCCGCTCACGACCTGTTGGTTATCCACCCGCATGGCGCTGCCCGGCGTATCTCTTTTTCGCCACGCGCCACAAAAAAAAGTCACACATGCAGAAAGATCGGGCGTAAGCTGCCGGACAGCTTTTCTGCATATCCGTTGTCACTTAACGGATGCGAGGTGACATACCCTCCGATACCTTCCCCGATGAC
>JAIRMC010000050.1 GCA_031258965.1 Azoarcus sp.
ATCGTGTTCCAGGAGCATCGCCTGTTTCCGTGGCTGACGGTGCGCAAGAACATCGAAACCGGCCTGCTCAACAACACCCGTCTCAGCGAGGAGGAAAAGGAAGCCTCGGTGCGCGCGCATATCGAGCTTGTCGGCCTGCAAGGCTTCGAGTCGGCCTACCCGCATCAGCTCTCCGGCGGCATGTCGCAGCGGGTCGCCATCGCCCGCGCGCTGGTCAACCGCCCGGAAGTCCTGCTGCTCGACGAGCCTTTCGGCGCGCTGGACGCTTTCACCCGCCATTTCCTGCAAGACGAACTGCTGCGCATTTCCAGCGAGGAAGGCATCACGATGGTCTTGGTGACGCACGACATCGAGGAGGCCATCTACCTCGCCGACCGCGTGGTGGTCATGCAGCCCCGGCCAGGCCGGATCCGGCGCGTGGTGGATATCGGCCTGCCGCGTCCGCGTCCACGGAATTCAGAGGCGTTCGCCCGTTACAAGGAGGATTTGCTGAAAGACTTTTCCGTGGGCGAGCACGCGGAAGAAATCCTCGCGGGCAATATCGAACAACCCGCCTGAACGGGGAAAAGGACGGCCTTATCCCGGCGCTTCATATCTAACACAGCCAAATCCTGGCATGGATATCGGAATGTACCCTTTTTGTTTATGACAAAAACTGATTTGTGAATTAGTCCGCCACTTTTATACTGGAATTCTCATTCGGGGATTCCAGCTATTTCCTGTTTCCGAAGTTTGCCGCCGCACTGACCGCCTGCGCGGCAAACTCGCGGTTTGGGGCTTGGCTATCCTCCCCGGATTTTTCTTCCCCCCGAGAGAGGCCGGCAACAATCATGGATAAAGTCCTGACGCTCCCGGATACCGGCGCGTATGTCCTTTCCATCCGCGCCAAGGCGCAGGTCTTTCATGACCCCGCGTCGGTAAAGGTGCTGGAAACGGTCGATTTGGTCGCGCCCAGCGGCGCGACGGTTTTGATTATCGGCGATACGGGCACGGGCAAGGAATTGCTCGCCCGCCATATCCACGAAAAGAGCGGGCGCAGCGGCCCGTTCGTTGCCGTGAATTGCGGGGCATTCAGCGAAAACCTGATCGAGTCCGAGCTTTTCGGCCATGAGGCCGGGGCGTTTACCGGCGCGCAGGGCGCACGCGCGGGCTGGTTCGAAGCCGCGCAGCACGGCACGTTGTTCCTTGATGAAATCGGCGATCTGCCGCTCGCCATGCAAGTCAAGCTGCTGCGGGTCATCCAGGAACGGCAGGTCGTGCGGCTCGGGTCGCGCCGTCCCGTGGATATCGACGTGCGGCTGGTTACGGCCACGAACATCGATCTGGCCCGCGCGGTCGAAGCCGGGAATTTCCGGCGCGACCTCTATTACCGGCTCAATGTCGCCGTCGTCAGGCTGCCGTCGCTGCGGGAGCGTCCGGGCGATATCTGGCCGCTGTTGCGGCATTTCATGGAGACGTACCGGATCAAGCTGCGGCTCGACAAGGCCGACATCTCGCCCGACGCGCGGCAGATGTTGCTGGATTACGAATGGCCGGGGAACATCCGCGAACTGGAAAACGTCATCCATTACGCGCTGATCGTGTCGAAAAACGGTTTCATCCAGAGCGGCGACCTGCGGCTGCATCCCTCGTCCGCGCCTACTCACGCGGTCAATGGCAACCACGGCGCAAACGGTGCAAACGGCGGCGAAAAAACCGATGGCAACCTGCTGCCCATCGCCATACGCAATCTGTTCGATACCGGGCATCCGGCAATCTACGAACACATGGAAGAAATTCTCGTCCGGCAGGCGTTTGCCCGTTGCAATGGCAATCAGATAAAAACCGCCGCCCTGCTCGGCATTTCG
The DNA here is from genome assembly GCA_031258965.1 of Azoarcus sp. Lineage (GTDB taxonomy): Bacteria > Pseudomonadota > Gammaproteobacteria > Burkholderiales > Rhodocyclaceae > WRNU01. The sequence goes on from JAIRMC010000050.1 coordinate 1,848, forward strand.
CGCAACGTGGTACGCGCCCTGCTCAAACGCTTCGGGCTGCTGAGCGGCGCGGGGCGGCGGGCGACGGCGGGGTGAAGCGGAGCGTCCGGCGCGGCGGCGGGCAACGCGCCCGGACGATGCCGCACTTTTGGATTTGCCCCAACCTCTTGTGCCTGCGACAATGACGGCTTGTCTACTTACATACACGCGACGCGCCATGTCCGATAGTACCGCCAACGGCGACCCCTCCACGCTCCAGGACGAAAACCACATCGTCGCCGAACGGCGCGAGAAGCTCGCGCAATGGCGGGCGGGCGGGCGGGCGTTTCCGAACGATTTCGCGCGCGAGAACACGGCAGGCAAGCTCGATGAACTCTACGGCGACAAGGACGCGGAGGCGCTGGCGGCAACGCCCGTCGCGGTCAGGGTGGCGGGACGGATCATGCTCCGCCGCATCATGGGCAAGGCGAGCTTCGTCACGCTCCAGGATTTGTCCGGCAGGCTCCAGGTTTATGTGACGCGCGATGCCGTCGGCGAGGAAGTCTATGCCGATTTCAAGCATTGGGACATCGGCGACATCGTGGGCTGCGCGGGCGTCCTGTTCAAGACGCGCACGGGCGAATTGACGGTGAAGGCCGAATCCCTGCGCCTGCTTGTCAAGAGCCTGCGCCCGTTGCCCGACAAGTTCCACGGGCTGACCGACACCGAGGCCAAGTACCGGCGGCGATATGTCGACCTCATCATGAGCACGGAGTCGCGCTTCGTTTTCGCCGCCCGCAGCCGACTGGTGCAATCAATCCGCCGCTACATGTGCGATCACGGCTTTCTCGAAGTCGAGACGCCGATGATGCATCCGATTCCCGGCGGGGCGGTGGCCAAGCCGTTCGTGACGCATCACAACGCACTGGACAGGAAACTTTATCTGCGCATCGCGCCGGAGCTTTATCTCAAGAGGCTGGTCGTGGGCGGTTTCGAGCGGGTTTTCGAGATCAACCGGAGCTTCCGCAACGAAGGGCTGTCCCCGCGCCACAATCCCGAATTCACGATGATGGAATTCTACGAGGCTTATGCGGACTATCGCAGCCTGATGGATTTTACCGAGGGCCTGCTTCGCCACGCCGCGCGCGAGGCGCTCGGCACGGAGACGTTTTCTTATCAAGGGCGCACGCTTGATCTTTCCGCGCCTTTTGCCCGCCTCACGATTACCGGGGCGATCCGCAAATACCATCCCGGTTTCACCGAGGCACAGCTTGGCGATCCGGCATGGCTGGCGCGGAAAATCGAGGATTTTGGCGAGGCGGTCAAACCGGGCGGCGTCGGCGGCCTGCAATTACAGCTTTTCGAGGCGTCGACAGAGTCCGAGCTTTGGGAGCCGACCTTCATCGTCGATTATCCGGTAGAAGTTTCACCGCTTGCCCGCGCCTCCGATGCCAACCCTGACGTGGCCGAACGCTTCGAGTTGTTCATCGTGGGCCGCGAGATCGCCAACGGCTTTTCTGAACTCAACGATCCCGAAGACCAGGCCGCCCGTTTTCGCGCCCAGGCCGCGGCCAAGGACGCGGGCGACGAAGAAGCCATGTATTACGACGCGGACTATATCCGCGCGCTCGAATATGGCTTGCCTCCCACGGGCGGTTGCGGCGTTGGCATCGACCGTCTGGCGATGCTGCTCACCGACAGCCCCGCGATCCGGGATGTCATCCTTTTCCCGCAAATGCGCGGTGAATGAAACAGACACAAGCCAAGGAGAATTCATGAACGGCATTCAGCCTTTCCCGCCGCCGCGCCCGGAAGAAATTGCCGCATTGGAACGGTTGATCGAAATTACCAACTACAACATTCCCGGCAGTCCCATGGCGCACGGCAGCACCCACCAGAGCCTGATCGTTGCGGACTTTCTGCTGGCGTGGTGGGATTGCGTCAATTGCGGCTATTTCGATCTCACCAATCTCTGGGCCGTCGATGCCGAAACCGTGGCTGACATGCAGATCGTGTTCGGTATGATCGCGCGCGTGCGCGTGTATCCCGACGTACTGGGATATGATGAAAAATTCCAGACGATCCAGCAAACCTGGCGAACGCAGTCCGGGGAGCAGACGTAAGCGGCGGCGATCGGATACCTGATACGCGGGCCGGTTGACCGGAATGTAGAATCGCTCCTCCAGGCAGTACGTCCAAAACACAGGAGGAGACCCGCCATGACCGTGATCCGCGAAGAAGATCTGATCCAATCCATTGCCGATGCTTTTCAGTTCATCAGTTACTACCATCCCGTCGATTTCGTCCGGGCATTGGGCGAAGCCTGGGAGCGGGAAGAGAGCGCCGCGGCGAAAGACGCCATTGCGCAAATCCTCACCAACTCGCGCATGAGCGCCGAAGGGCGCCGCCCCATCTGCCAGGACACAGGCATTGCCGTCGTATTCCTCAAAGTCGGTATGGACGTGCGCTGGCAAGCCACGCGAAGCGTGCAGGAAATGATCGACGAAGGCGTGCGCCGCGCCTACACCTGTCCGGAGAACAAACTGCGCGCCTCGGTGCTGCGCGACCCTGCTGGCAAGCGCGTGAACAGCCGCGACAACACCCCGGCGGTCGTGCATTACGAAATCGTCCCCGGCAACCGGCTGGAAATCATCTGTGCGGCCAAGGGCGGCGGTTCGGAGAATAAAACCAAAGTGGCAATGCTCAACCCCTCCGACGACATCGTCGACTGGGTGCTGAAAACCGTCCCGACCATGGGCGCGGGCTGGTGTCCGCCGGGCATCCTCGGCATCGGCATCGGCGGAACGCCCGAAAAAACTGTGCTGCTCGCCAAGGAATCGCTGATGGCGCCCGTCGACATCCACCTTCTGCGCGACAGGGCCGCCAGCGGCGAGACGCTTTCCCGCACCGAAGAACTCCGGCTCGAACTCATGGAAAAGGTCAACGCCCTGGGCATTGGCGCGCAGGGCCTCGGGGGACTTTCTACCGTACTCGACGTAAAGGTGCTCGACTACCCCACGCACGCCGCCTCCAAGCCCGTGGCGATGATCCCCAACTGTGCCGCTACCCGCCATGTACACTTCCACCTTGACGGCAGCGGCCCCGCCACGCTCGCGCCGCCACGGCTCGAAGACTGGCCGCGAATCACCTGGAAACCCGACACCCAGGCCGCTACCCGCGTCAGGCTCGATACGCTGACAAGGGAAGAAGTCGCCGCCTGGAAACCCGGCCAATCCCTGCTCCTGAACGGCAAGATCCTCACCGGGCGCGACGCGGCCCACAAACGTATTCAAGATATGCTCGCCAGGGGCGAAACGCTGCCGGTCGACTTCACTGGCCGCGTCATCTACTACGTCGGCCCCGTCGACCCGGTGCGCGATGAAGCCGTCGGCCCCGCTGGCCCGACCACGGCAACGCGCATGGACAAATTCACCCGGATGATGCTGGAACAAACCGGCCTGATTGCCATGATCGGCAAATCCGAACGCGGCCAGGCCGCCATCGAGGCGATCCGCGACAATCGCTCGGCTTATCTCATGGCCGTCGGCGGCGCGGCTTACCTCGTCTCCAAGGCCATCAAGGCTGCCAAAGTTGTCGCTTTCGCCGACCTCGGCATGGAGGCCATCTACGAATTCACCGTCGAGGATATGCCGGTAACGGTGGCGGTTGACGCCACCGGCGTGAGCGTCCACCAGACCGGGCCGAAGGAATGGCAGGCGAGAATCGGCAAGATTCCGGTCGTCGCTGGTTGAGCCGCGGCCATCGGGGATCGGACGCGCCCGGAGCCGTCAGTGCGGGCACAGGACGCAGGAGCGCGGCGTGCCATGCTCCTGCCCTGCCCCGTCAGCCGTCCATGCCGGACGTGTCTGACGCCGGGCCTTCGTTGCCGCCCCATTCGCGCGGCGCCAGCCATTTCCGGCCGCTCGCGGCGGCGTTGGCCGGGGCGAAATCCGCAAAACCGCTCAGAACAATGCCCAGCGCAGGATGACTGGCCGCCAGTTCAATACCAGCGCCAGCGCGGTCGATGCCATGGCGAGAAAGCCAAACCATACGGCGATGCCAATGGAAAGACCATGCACAGCGATGGCCGGGGGAAGCGCCAACGCCAGCAAGACGTAACCGGCCAGCAAACGCAGGCGGCGGACGCGGAGAGACCCCACGGCGGCGAAAATATCCTTGGCGTGGCGCTCCATGCTGGCGCTGATCGCCGCAAATCCCCAAAAGCACAGTACGAGAGACAGGATGTTCACGCTGCTTTCTCCATGGTTTCTGGCAAGGGCATGCCGGGTTCCGTTTCCGGGCCGGGGTCGGGGTCGGGTTCTTCCCCCCTGGATGGGGATGAGGCGAGGCGCACGCGCGGAACATGGCGATGGACTTTGTACGCGGCAAAGAGCAGTCCCGCGCCAGAAACCAAGGCGCAAAGGTCAAAGCCGACAAGCAACCCTGTCCCCCGCGCGATGCTGCCGGGCAGTGCAAGTCCACCCGAGGCCGCATTGAGGAGCGGCAAAAGCGCGAACAGCACGCCCGCGCAGGCGAGTTGTTCAACCCACGCCGCTTTGGAGCGGCGCAGGGCGGCATGGACAAGCATGACGGCCCAGGCAATGAAGAAGGCGTGGATTTCCCAGTCGGCGCGCGCGGACAGACCGGCAGGAATCAGGCGATTGGCCCAGAAGTGAATGGCAATGGCGGCCATGAGTCCGGCAATGGCGGCGATGTTCAGCACTTCGACCAGACGGTGTCCCCAGTGCGTGCGCGCCGCCTCGGACGTTTTCCGGGCGCGGGCAATCGTCCACATGACCAAGCCGCTGGCGATCATCAGCGCGCCGCCGACGCCGGAGAGGAACAGCAGCCAGCGCGGCGCGGGCGTGGCGAAGAAACCCCTGTGCAGGAGGTTGAGTACGCTGCCGACCGCCTGCACGATGCTCTGTTCGCGCGGGGCGGACGCGCCGAGCGGCTCGCCCGTTACGCCACTGAAGCGCAGCGAAGGAATGTTGCGCCCGCCCGTAAGGCCGGGGAAATTCATCTGGCGCAGCTCGATGACCGCGTTGCGGTCGCCGGGATGGGTAATGACGACGCTGCCCACGCGCTTGCCGTCTCCCCAAGTGTTTTCGGCTTCCGCAATAAGCGCGGCCAAGCCAGTGATGAGTGGAGCGCGCTCGCCCGAGGCCTGCGACACGGCAGAGGCCATGGGCGCGCGCATTGCGCCGTAATAGGCTTCGTTATCGCCCTGGTAAGCGCTTTGGACTGCGGTGGGGATCATCATGTGGCCGAAAAGCACGAGACCGGAAAAGGTGATGATGAGGTGAAAGGGCAGCGAGAGCACGCTGCTTGCGTTGTGCGCGTCCAGCCAGGAGCGTTTGCCTTTGCCGGAGCGGAAGGTGAAAAAATCCTTGAATATCCGGCGATGGACGATAACGCCGCTCACCAGCGCCACGAACATGAACACCGTGGCAATGCCGACGATCCAACGCCCCCAGATGCGATCCATGCCATACAGTTCAAAGTGGAAACGGTAGAGGAAGTTGCCGCCTGCCGTGGCGCGGCCTTCAAGCCTGTCGCCGCTCACCGGGTCGAGTACGATGCGGGCGCCGCGCCCGCCGCCGCCACCGCCACCGCCGCGTCCCTGACGTTGCGCTTGTGCGCCCGCGCCGGAACCTTGCGGCCTTGTTTCCTGCGGCGCAGACGCATTGCCCGCGCCACGCGCCTCGCCCCTGCCCGGGCGCTCGCGCGCCGCGTCAGCGGGAAACGAACGGCGCTCCGCCGAATCCGGCGCAAATGCGCCGCCCTCCCCGCTTCCACGCCAAGGGCTTTCCCGCCGCGCGCCATCTTCGCCGCGCGCCTCGCCCCTGCCCGGACGCTCACGCGACGCATCGGCGGGAAACGGACGGCGTTCCGCTGCGGAATCCGGCGCGGATGCGCCCCTCTCGCCGCGCGCTTCGCTCCGCCCAGGCCGTTCGCGCGCCGCGCCGGGGGCCGCCTGGCGCTCTCCCCCCATTGCAGCCTGCCAGCCCAGTCCAAGTGTGGGATTGCGCGGATTGGGCAAAGTCAGCGTCCATTGCTGCGCGCCGGGCGCTTCACGCTCCAGCAAGGCAAGGGCGCGAACAAAAGCGATCTGTTCCGGCGGCACGGCCTGGGCGCGATGCAATTCCGGCTGCATCCAGAAGGTTATCTCGTTGCGAAAGTAGGAAAGCGTGCCGGTCACGAAAATCGCGAACAGCAGCCAGCCCAGCAACAGCCCCGACCAGGTGTGCAGCCAGCTCATGGACTGGCGCAGCGGGCGCGGTTGGTCGAATGTCGTCATGGTATTTGCCTCGTTATTGCCGCAGCAACAACAGCCATAGGCCGAAAAGCGCAGCCGGAACCGCCAGCCCAAGCACGGCGCGCGTAACGGTGGCAGCGGCGAAAACCCAGATGATGGCAACCAGTTGCAGCACGAAGGCAAGCATGATTGCCAGTGAAACGGCGTCGGGCCGAAAATCGAACGGCAGCCCCGCCGCGAACGCCGCCGCGCCAAGCAGCGCCAGACCGTAGCCGCCGAAAGCGGCCAGCCCGGTGCGCACACCAACGTTGATCCGATGCCGGACAGACGGGCTGGCAATAAGCCGAGCCTGTGTTTTCATCGCTTTTTCTCCTTGCGTCGTTTGGAAAACGAAGTGACCGGGACGGGGGATGCGTGGGTATGGCGCGCGCGGCTCGTCGCCGGAAAGGCGGTGCACACTAACACGAATCATTAGTATTTGGTATCTGTGATGTATCCGAATGTATCCGGCAGCCGCGAGAAACGAAGCGGATTCCCGGCAAGGCGGCCATGACCCGGAACAAACATCCCTGCCCCGCCCATTCATGTGAGAATTTTGCACGAAACTACTATGCAGCCCGCAAGTTCGTTTAGAATGCGGCCATGCACGAGCCTACATTTTCCACTTCCGCCGCCGTCGCCGCCTCGCCGCCGCCCGGTTCTGTCTTGCCTGTACGTGTCTATTACGAGGACACCGATGCCGGGGGCGTTGTCTATTACGCCAATTACCTGCGCTTTTGCGAGCGGGCGCGCACCGAATACTTGCGCGCCCTCGGCTTCGAGCAAGAGCGCCTGTTGAGAGATGGCGGCTTTGTTTTCGTCGTCCGCAGCGTGCACGCCGATTACCTCTCGCCCGCCAAACTGGATGACAGCCTCACAATCACCAGTTCCGTCAGCACCCTACACCCTGTCAGCATATACTTCCTGCAACGAATCACCCGCGGCGACACCTTGCTCTTTACCGCCGAGATCAAAATCGTCTGCGTTTCTGTCAGCACGGGCCGTCCCCTGCCCTGGCCGGATGCGCTCCGCGACTGCTTCCACGCCCAACTCTCCCCGGACCCGGCTCCGGCCCCACGGCCCTGATTCCCACCCACCGATCCCGCGATGACCATCACTCACGATCTTTCCATCCTCAACCTGATCATGCAGGCCAGCATCATCGTCAAGCTGGTCATATCCCTGTTGGCTTTTCTTTCACTCACCTCGTGGTACTGGATTTTCCGCAAGTGGTTCCAGATTCGTTCCGCGCGCTCGAAAACCGATGGTTTCGAGCGCGATTTCTGGAGCGGCGGCGACCTCGACCTGATGTACCAGTCCGCCGCGGGCGGGCGCTTTCGCAGCGGCGGCATGGAACGCATCTTCGAGTCGGGCTACCGCGAATTCACCAAACTGCGCGGCTCCAGCCACGATGCGGGCGCCACCATCGACGGCGCCCGGCGCGCGATGCGCGCCACATACCAGCGCGAAGTCGACGACCTCGACGCCCACCTCGCCTTCCTGGCGTCGGTCGGTTCGGTATCCCCCTATATTGGCCTTTTCGGTACCGTATGGGGAATCATGAACGCTTTCCGCGGTCTATCGAACGTCGGCGCGGCCACCTTGACGCATGTAGCCCCAGGCATCGCCGAGGCGCTTGTCGCCACGGCAATCGGTCTTTTCGCGGCCATCCCCGCCGTGGTCGCCTACAACCGCTTCGCCCACGACATCGACCGCATCAGCATCCGTTTCGAGAGCTTCATGGAAGAATTTTCCAATATCCTCCAACGCAACCTGCGCTGAATCGTCCGGATACACCCCATGCGTCAACGCCGCCTGAAGAACGAAATCAACGTCGTTCCCTATATCGACGTAATGCTGGTGCTGCTGGTCATCTTCATGGTGACCGCGCCCATGATGCAGACCGGCAACATCGACGTCCCCTCGGCGGGACCGCTCGTCGCGCCGCCGCAGGAAGCCGCCGTCATCGAAGTCGACAAAGACGGCAAGCTCGCCCTGAAACAAAACGCCAACAGCAAGGCCGTACCGCTGTCCTTTGTCGATTTCCAACGCGAACTGAAAAAACTGATCGCCGCCGACCAGCCCGTTCTCGTCGCCGCCCACAGCGGGCTGCCTTACCAGAAAGTCATCGACGTGCTCGAAGAAGCGCGCAAACAGGGCGTGAAGAAAATCAGCTTGCAGACGAAGTCGGGCAGCGCGGGCCAATGAAAGATTTCCGGAGGGATCACCGCCCCGCCAATGTTCGGCCGCGGAAATTCCTGTCATTCGTCCTGACGCTCGCTGTCCACATCGGACTGTTGGCGTTCCTGTTTTTCGGCATCAACTGGCAAAGCAAGCCCCTCGGCTCGCTCGAAGTCGGGCTGGTCGGCCCCGCGCCCGCGCCAAAACAAGCGCCACCGCAACCCGCGCCCGAACCGCCCAAGCCCGAACCGCCAAAACCCGTCGTTGAAGAATCCGCGCCGCAGCCCGCGCCGGAAATCGCCACGAAGAAAAAAGAAAAACCCAAGGAACCGCCCAAGCCCGAAAAACCCAAGGAAAAGCCCAAAGAGCCGCCCAAGCCGCGCGAACTCAAGCCCATCGACTTTAAAAAACCGCTTGAGCAGGAAATCGCGCGCCAGGAAGAAGCCAAAAAAGCCAGCGAACTTCTCAACAGCGGTGTACGTGGCGGCGGCGGCAGTCCCGGCGAACTCGACGCATACCGGAACGCGATCGCCGCCAAGGTGCGCCGCAACCTGATCGCGCCTCCCGGCCTTTCCGGCAATCCGGAAGCCGTATTCGAAATCGAGCAGATACTCGGCGGCAACGGCGGCGAAGTGGTCAACGTCAAGCTCAGGCGATCTTCCGGCAACAGCGCGCTTGACGAAGCGATCCTGCGCGCCATCCGGAAATCCAGTCCCCTGCCCCCACCCGACAACCGCAATTTATTCGAACGGAAGCTGAATCTCACCTTCCGACCGTTGGAAGAATGAAACAGATTTTCTCTATTTTGTCCTTTTCCGCCCCAACCGCTTCCAGCGGTAAGCATGCTGGTTATAATCCGGCATATCTTTTGTGTACCTGTTATCCATGATAAAAGTCTCCCGCCCCCGTTTGCCCAATGCTTTCAGCGGCATGGCTCGTCTGTTGTGTCTTGCCTTTCTCGTCGGCGCGGCCACGGCCGTTCATGCGGACATAGACATTACCGTTACCGGCTCGGGCGCCAAGCTTTTCCCTGTCATCATCCCTGTCTTCGAGAATGAAGGCAGCCTGCCGAATTCCATTTCCGAGATCGTGCGCGCCGACCTCGAACGCAGCGGGCGCTTCAGCCTCGTCGATATTGGCCCCCTGACATTACCGGAATCGAAAACGCCCGACCTCGCCGCCATGGCGGCGCGCGGCGCCGACGCAGCGCTCGCCGCCTCTGTGCTGCCATCGTCCGGCGGACGCTTCGAGATCCGTTTCCGCCTGTTCGACACTACCCGCAAGGAAGGCAACCCCGAACTCGGCGGAATGCTCCTGCACATGTCGCCAGCGCAACATCGCCTTGCCGCCCACCGCATCGCCGACTTCATCTACGAAAAGCTCACCGGCATTCCAGGGTATTTTGCAACCCGCATTGCCTACGTGGTCAAGAGCGGCAGCCGCTACGAGCTGCAAATCGCCGACTCCGACGGCATGAACGCCCAAACGGCGCTGCGCTCCCCCGAATCGATCATCTCGCCAGCCTGGTCGCCCAATGGCGAGCAGCTTGCCTATGTTTCGTTCGAGGCGCGCAAGCCGATCATCTATATACACACACTCGCCACCGGGCAGCGCAAGATACTCGCCAACTTCAAGGGTTCCAATTCGGCCCCGGCCTGGGCGCCGGACGGCAAGCGGCTTGCCGTGGTACTGACCAAGGACGGCCTGTCGCAAATCTACCTGATCAATGCCGATGGTTCCGGCGCACGCCGATTGCTCACTTCTTCCGGCATCGACACGGAACCGGCTTGGTCGCCCGACGGAAACTGGATCTATTTCACCTCCGACCGCAGCGGCGATCCGCAAATCTACCGGGCGTCCTCCACGGGCGGCGGCGCCGAGCGCGTCACTTTCGAGGGCGCCTACAACGTCACCCCGCGTCCCTCGCCCGATGGTACGAAGCTGGCTTTCCTAACCCGCCACGAAGGGCGCTTCCGGGTTGCTGTGATGGATCTCGCCAGCCGCCAGATCATGCCCCTCACCGATTCCGCGCGCGACGAATCACCCAGTTTCGCCCCCAACAGCAACATGATCCTTTATGCTACGGATATTGGCGGCAAGGGCATGTTATCGGCCACCTCCGCGGATGGCTCCGTCAGGCAGCGCCTCTCGATACAGGCAGCCGACGTTCGAGAACCTGCCTGGGGGCCTCTGCAACAGTAAACCCTTCATCCTTTTCGATTTTTTCACTCAACCACTGGAGATGCCATCGTGAAAAAACTGCTGCTTCCTTCAATCGTCGCTCTCACGCTTGCCGCATGCGGAACAACCGAACCAGCGCCTGAAACCCCCGCCGTCGAAGACTCCTCAAGATCCACGACGACCGTTCCCACCGTGACCGCGTCTTCCAGGAATGCTTCCAATATTGACCCGCTGGACCGGGCGGGCAACAGCGTCTATTTCGACTACGACAGCTATGTCATTCGTAGCGAAGCCCGGTCCCTGATCGACGCCCATGCCAAACGCCTGGCCCATGAACCCGGTCGCAAAGTAACCATCCAGGGTAATGCCGACGAACGCGGCAGCCGCGAATACAACCTTGCCCTGGGTCAGAAACGCGCCGAAGCCGTGCGCCGCGCCCTCCGTCTGCTCGGTGCGCGCGACACGCAGATCGAAGCGGTTAGCCTGGGTGAAGAACATCCGGCCTGCACTGAAGCCTCGGAATCGTGCTACGCCCAAAACCGGCGCGGCGATTTCGTCTATCTGGGCCGCTGAGCCGCAACATTGCACCGCTGACGTCACAAGATGACGTCAGCCAAGCTGACGCAAAATCGGGACGACAGGATCGGCCAGTAAACCTGGCCGATCCTGTCTTATGCTATTTGGCATGCGGCTTCGCGCCGAGCGGTCGAGACATCCGGTCGCGCATTTCGCCCGTCTCGTCTGCCTCGCCTCAACGCCCGCCCGCCCGCTTCGCGCCAGCGCTATCAATTCAGGTCGATGTCCGGATCAGGTGGTCGAAGGCCGAGAGGCTGGCTTTTGCGCCTTCGCCCATAGCGATGATGATCTGCTTGTACGGCACCGTGGTGCAGTCGCCCGCGGCGAAGATGCCGGGGACGGAAGTCTGGCCGCGCGTGTCGATGACGATTTCGCCGGATTTGCTGAGTTCCACGGTTTCCCGGACGAAATCAGTGTTGGGCAAAAGCCCGATCTGCACGAAGATGCCTTCGAGGTCGATCCGGTGCGTTTCGCCCGTGGCGCGGTCTTTGTAGAGAAGGCCGTCGACCTTGTCCGCGCCGGTGACTTCGGTGGTCTGCGCGCGCTTGATGATGGCGACGTTGGGCAGGCTGGCGAGCTTGTCTCGCAGCACGGCGTCGGCGCGCAATTCTTCGCCGAATTCGAGCAGGGTGACGTGCGCCACCACGCCGGCGAGGTCGATGGCCGCTTCCACGCCGGAATTGCCGCCGCCGATCACCGCCACGCGCTTGCCCTTGAAGAGCGGGCCGTCGCAGTGCGGGCAGTAGGCGACGCCCTTGGCGCGGAATTCTTTTTCGCCGGGCACGTTCATTTCGCGCCAGCGCGCGCCGGTGGCGAGAATGAGGGCCTTCGCCTTGAGGACGCCGCCGTTTTCCAGTCGGATTTCGGCGAGCTTCCCGGCTTCGGCGGGCAGGATGCGGGCGACCTTTTGCAGGCTCATCACATCGACGCCGTACTGGCGAACGTGCTCTTCGAGCGCGG
>JAIRMC010000120.1 GCA_031258965.1 Azoarcus sp.
CGCTGGTGGTGACGCTGCCCCTGGTGTTGCTGGCGATTCCTTCGGTGTTGATCGGCCTCTTCACTATCGAGCCGCTGCTTTTCGGCGACTGGTTCGGCGAGGCGATCTTCGTCGGCGACAATCATCCCGCCCTCGGGGAGATGGCGCAATCTTTCCACGGCTGGCAAGAGATGACGATACACGGCCTGATGAGCCTGCCGGCCGGGCTGGCGCTCGGCGGCGCTGTGACGGCATGGGGTTTCTACATACTGTGGCCCGGCGTGCCCGCCGCCCTGCGGCGCTGGTTCGGCGCGATTTATACCCTGCTGGAAAACAAATATTACGTCGACCGCTTCAACGAGACTGTTTTTGCCGCCGGGGCGCGCTTGCTCGGCAATGGTTTGTGGAAGCGGGGCGACCAGGGCTTGATCGACGGCGTCGGGGTAGGGGGGGCATCCCGGCTGGTGATGCTGGCAGGGCGCGTCGCCAGCCTGTTCCAGACCGGGCATCTTTACCAGTACGCTTTCACCATGATCGCCGGGGTATTCGTTCTGCTGACTTTCTGGCTTTTTCTTTCCTGAACGCGATGGGGTTTGTGAAATGGCGAAAGACAACGGGAGCGGATGCGCCCTGAATGGCGCACAGTACGGGAAATAACGATGACGGACATTCCTTTCCTCAGTCTGGCGATCTGGATACCGATACTCGGGGGATTGCTGGCGCTGGCCACCGGCCCTGACCGCAATGCCCGGATGGCGCGCGTCGTGGCGCTGCTGACGGCCATCCTCGGCTTTGCCGTGACTATCCCGCTCTATACCGGGTTCGATGCCTCCAGCGCGGCAATGCAGTTCAGGGAACAGGCCGTCTGGATTGCCTATTTCAATATCCATTACCGTCTCGGTATCGACGGCATCTCGCTGTGGTTCGTGCTGCTCAATGCTTTCGTCACCATCCTGGCGGTGATTGCGGGCTGGCGGGTCATCCAGGGCCAGGTCGCGCAGTACATGGCGGCTTTCCTCATCATGTCGGGGCTGATGAACGGTATTTTCACGGCGCTCGACGGGGCATTGTTCTACGTATTTTTCGAGGCCTCGCTCATACCGCTCTATCTCATCATCGGGGTGTGGGGCGGCCCCAACCGGGTCCGCGCGGCGATCAAATTCTTCCTGTTTACACTCGCCGGTTCGTTGCCGATGCTGCTGGCGTTGCTCTATCTCTACCAAACCACCGGCGGCTTCGAGATTCTCCACTGGCACCGCGCCGCCCTTTCAATGGGCGAGCAATCGCTGATTTTCTTTGCCTTTCTCGCCGCTTTTGGGGTCAAGGTGCCGATGTGGCCGGTACATACTTGGCTGCCGGATGCCCACGTCGAAGCCCCGACCGGCGGCTCAGTGGTGTTGGCGGCCATCGCCCTGAAACTCGGCGCTTACGGATTCGTGCGCTTTTCGCTGCCTATCGTGCCCGATGCCGCGATGACTCACGCGCCGCTCGTTATCGCCCTGTCGCTGATCGCCGTGATCTACATCGGCTTCGTGGCGCTGGCGCAGGCCGATATGAAAAAACTGGTCGCCTATTCCTCGATCTCGCACATGGGCTTCGTGACTCTGGGTTTCTTCATGCTGAACCCACTCGGCGTTGAGGGCGCACTGCTCCAGATGATTTCGCACGGCTTTGTCTCCGCCGCAATGTTCCTGTGCATCGGCGTGCTCTACGACCGCATGCACTCGCGCCAGATCGCCGATTACGGCGGCGTGGCGAACACCATGCCGAAATTCGCCGCTTTCTTCATGCTCTTCGCCATGGCCAATTGCGGGCTGCCCGCCACCAGCGGCTTCGCCGGCGAATTCACCGTCATTCTCGGCGCGGTGCAATACAATTTTTGGATAGGGCTGCTCGCGGCGACTACCCTGATACTCGGCGCGGCCTATACGCTGTGGATGTACAAGCGGGTCGTGTTTGGCGCGGTGGCCAACGAAAACGTCGCCGGACTTACCGACATCGGGGCGCGCGAGTTCCTCATCCTCGCGGTTCTCGCCGCGTGCGTGCTAGCAATGGGCGTCTATCCCTTCCCCTTTACCGACGTCATGCACACCTCGGTCGACGCGCTCTTGCAGCATGTCTCCGCCGGAAAACTCCCTTTGGCGGGCGCGGCCCAATAACGGACAGGTCAGAAAATGAATGTTCCCGACTTCTTTCCGGCGGCGGCTGAAATCTTTGTCGCGGTCATGGCGCTGGCGATCGTACTCTCAACGGCCTTCGCCCGCGACACCGCACGCAGCCTCGCCTACGCGCTCGCCCAGTTCACGCTGCTCGTGACAGCCTTCATCACGATATTCACGCTAGATACCGCCGCCCCCATCCATGGCTTCGGCGGGATGTTCGTGCACGACCTGCTCGGCGGCGTTCTCAAGCTGATCGTCTGCTTCGCTATGATGATCGCGCTCCTGTACGGGCACGGCTACCTTGCCGAACGCGAACTCGACCGCCCCGAGTATTACCTGCTCGCGCTCCTGATGACGCTCGGCATGATGGTGATGATTACCGCCAGCCATTTGCTGCCGCTCTACATCGGGCTGGAAATGATGTCGCTGTCGCTCTACGCGCTGGTGGCTTTCGACCGGGACAGCGCACGCTCGACCGAGGCGGGGATGAAGTATTTCGTGCTCGGCGCGCTCGCCTCCGGCCTTCTGCTCTATGGCATGTCCATGCTCTACGGCGCCACGGGCGCGCTGGAACTGTCCGCCATCGCACAGGCCGCGTCGGGGCAGACGGCCAACAAGCCGGTGCTGCTCTTCGGTCTCGTCTTTCTCGTGGCGGGCATATCGTTCAAGCTCGGCGTCGTGCCCTTCCACATGTGGGTGCCTGACGTCTACCAGGGCGCGCCGACTCCGGTAACGCTGATCCTGTCCAGCGCGCCGAAACTCGCCGCCTTCGCGCTCGCGTTGCGTCTGCTGGTGACAGGGCTTCCCGGACTTGCGGAACATTGGCGGACCATGTTGATGCTGGTCGCCGCCGCCTCGATCGTCCTCGGAAATCTCGCGGCGCTACGGCAGCACAACGTCAAGCGCATGCTGGCCTATTCCGGCATCTCGCACATGGGATTCATGCTGCTCGGGCTGCTTTCCGGCATCGCCGGAAAGGCGGACTTCACCGTTGCCGCCTACAGCGGCGCCATGTTCTACGCCATTGCCTACGTGCTCATGACCCTTGCCGCCTTTGGCATGGTCGTGCTGCTGTCGCGCGCGGGCTTCGACGCCGGGGAAATCGAGGACTTCAAAGGGCTAAATCGGCGTAGCCCATGGTTCGCGGTGCTCATGCTGTTCGTGATGTTCTCCATGGCGGGTATTCCTTTCTTCATCGGCTTCTTCGCCAAATTTGCTGTGCTCGCCGCCGTGATCGCCGCGGGTTATCTGTGGCTGGCGGTGTTGGCGATCGTCATGTCGCTGATCGGCGCTTTCTATTACTTGCGCATCGTCAAACTCATGTATTTCGATGAACCGTCCGACAACGCGCCGCTTGTCGCCTCGCCCGAACTGCAATTGATGCTCTCGGTAAACGGCGTGGCCATCGCCGCGCTCGGGCTGATGCCGGGGACACTGTTGAGCCTGTGCAGAACGGCGCTGCTGTCCTCGTCCGTTACCGGCTGAGCAAGGAACAGCGCGAAAATGGCGGAAACCCTCGCGGTATGGGTCGTGCTCGGGCTTGCTTTCGTGGCCGCCAACTTGCCCTTCCTGTTCGAGCGCGTGCTGTTCGTGCGCCGTCCGGCGGCGGGGCGCAAGGCATTCGGCTGGCGTCTGCTGGAACTGTTCCTGCTCTACATTGCCGTCGGCCTCTTTGCCGCCATGCTCGAACGGGACGCCCATGGCGGCGTCTATCCACAAGGATGGGCTTTCTACGTCACCACGGCCTGCCTTTTCTTGGTGTTCGCCTTTCCGGGCTTTGTTTACCGCTACCTGTGGCGCGCCCATCGCCGCGGCGCGGAGAAGGGCGGGGAAGGGCGCGGCCCGGTATGAATTCCATTTACATCCGCGCATGAACACCCGGATTCCCGCCACGGTTCCCGGCCAGATTTTTACCCCCGAAACCATCGTGCGCACCATGCTGACACTGCGCAAAAACCACGGGCGCGTGCTGGAACCCTCAGCGGGAAATGGCGCATTTTCGCGGCATTTCCCGGAATGCACGGCAATCGAGCTGGATGCCCGCGTCGCGCCTCCCGGCGCGCGGATCATGGATTTCTTCGATTTCCCGGCAAGCGAACGTTTCGACACCGTGATCGGCAATCCGCCTTACGTGCGCTATCGGGACATCGCTCCGGAAACCCGCTCGAAGCTCGATTTGCGCCTGTTCGACGCCCGTTCCAACCTGTTCCTGTTCTTCATCGAAAAGTGCGTGCGCCATCTCGGCGACGGCGGCGAATTGATCTTCATCGTTCCGCGCGAATTCATCAAACTGAGCGCTGCCGTCCGGCTCAACACTTGGCTGCATGAGCAGGGCACGATCACGCACTGGATCGAAACGGGCGACGCGAAGATCTTTCCCGACGCGACGCCCAATTGCGCGATTTTCCGCTTTGTGCGCGGCGATTTTTCCCGGCGCGCTCTGTACCGCCGCCTCGACAGCGCACAATGGGACGCGCGCGAAATGGTGCGCCTCGACGGGCAGATCGCCTTTACCCACGCGCATTTGTGCGTGCCCATGAGCGGATTGTTCGATGTCCGGGTCGGCGCGGTTTCCGGAGCGAACAAGGTATTCATCCATCCGGAAGGCAATCTCGAACTCGTCTGCTCGCAAACAGCGGCAACCGGCGCGACCCGGCGCATGATCTATGATGTGTGCCATCCGCATCTCGACCGCTTCAAGAAGCGCCTGCTCGGTCGCCGGGTGCGCCCGTTCAACGAAAGCAACTGGTGGAAATGGGGGCGGGATTACCACAAATCCCCGAAACCGCGCATTTATGTCAACACCAGAACCCGCCGGGCGCGCCCTTTCTTCACCCACCCGTGCGCCGCCTACGACGGTTCCATATTGGCGCTGTTTCCGAAAGACCCGGCACTGGACATCGAACGCGCGCTGACCTTGTTCAATGACGCGGTGCCTTGGGAAGAACTGGGTTTCATCGTTGACGGACGCTATATGTTTACCCAGCGCAGCTTAGCGACACTGATACTGCCCGAAGTTTTCGCCGGTCTGTCACCGCAGGGCGCGCGGTAAAATCCAGGGCATGAAAGGGGAGGGGGAGAACGATGAATGCCGGGAAAAGGGCGCATCCGCGCGCATTGTCCGTCCTGGGGGCGCTATTTCTCGCGTTATTCCTTGTCAGCGGCTGCGACGGCGACGGTTCGCGCTTCCACGGTGTCGACATCAGCGGCGCGGACTATGGCCGCGATTTCGCGCTGCTTGACCCGGACGGCAAGACTTGGCGGCTGGCGGATTTTCGCGGCAAGGCCATCATGCTGTTCTTCGGGTTTATCCAGTGTCCGGACGTTTGCCCGACCACCCTCGGACGCGCGGCGGAAACGCGCCGCCTGCTTGGCGCGGACGGCGGGCGTTTGCAGATTATCTTCATCACCCTGGACCCGGCGCGCGACTCGCCGGAAATCCTGCGCGCCTACACTGCCGCCTTCGACGCGGACATCCTCGGACTTTACGCCACACCGGAAAAGACCGCCGATACGGCCAAGGCCTTCCGTATCTACCATCGCAAAGTGCCGACGGGCAGCAGCTACACCATCGACCATTCCGCAATCAGTTATCTTTACGACCCCGAAGGCCGCCTGCGCCTCGCCATCGGCCATCAAACCCCGCCCGAAGCCGTCGCCGCCGACGTGGCCGCGCTGCTCCGATCCACCCCCGCGACCGACAAGGAAACCCGATGATTTTTCGTCTACCCGCTGCCGTTCTTTTCGCCGCGCTGCTTTTTGCCGCATCCGTCGCCCATGGCGAAGTCCGCATCACTGACGCATGGGTGCGCGCCACGGTCGCACAGCAAAAAGCCACCGCCGCTTTCATGAAAATCACCTCGACGGTCGACGCCAGACTAGTCGAAGTCCGCTCCGCGGTGGCCGGAGAAGCCGAAATCCACGAAACGACCATGGACGGCGAGCGCATGAAAATGCGCGCTATTCCCTCGCTGCCGCTACCCGCGGGCGCGACCGTCGAACTCAAACCCGGCGGCCATCACATCATGCTTCTGAACCTCTCGGCCCAGATCGAAGAAAGCGGCGCGACGTCCCTTACGTTGATCATCGAAACGGCAAGCGGCGAGCGGCAAACGATAAACATCGACGCGCCAGCGCGGGCCTTGCGCAAACACGGGCGCTGAAACATTCCGTCGCCAGCCTCGGACGATCAGCCTTCCCACGATGGGGGCGAAACAATTCAATGCCGTGCGGCAACGGAGAAAGGGAGAAAGACAACGAAAAGGGGGCTTTCGCCCCCTTTCCAGTCAGTGATGCGATGACGCGGTTTTACGCTTTTCCGGCCATCCGGCGGCGTCTCGCCACGACGCCGACCAGTCCCAGGCCCGCCAGCAGCATGGCGTAGGCTTCCGGTTCGGGCGTATGAATGACTTGGGTCTTGGATATGTTGCTTGCCAGGAAAACTATGTCGTCGTAATCAGAGAGGAAGAACGTGACCGTATCCTCGAACCCGACGAGCGCGACGTTCCTATCTTTCGTGTCGTTCGCTGCTCCCAGATAATCGTAGTACACGACGGAATGGGGCTTGCCCTCTCCGAAATACTTTCTATCCCTCTCATCCTCAATCCACAGCGCCTGATCCAGGGAGCCATTCCCTGTCCCGAATACGTAGTAGCCATCCTGACCGACTTTGTCCTCGATCCCGATAGCGAAAGCTATCTGATCCTTCGTGGGGGTTATCGTAAGGGTTTGACCATTCAACGTTGCGACGCCGTTATCCCTTAAGTTGAACTCCACCCATTTCGAGGCGTCGTAGTCGTACCAATAAAAGGTATGCTTCAGGTGAAGCGCGGAATCGTCGTCGAGGAGGGTAATGGTAACGGCCTGGGTTTTATCAGCCACCCAAAGCGTGCCGCCAGCCGTCGCTCCGGGCAGCTTCTCGTTGAACTTGTCGAGTCTATAGGGGTTGTAGGCGGCTTCGCCGTCCGCCTGGGCCAAGGGGGCTGCCAATAGGAAAGCGCCCGCGCTTATTGCCAGGGCGATGCGATTGATGAATCTGGATTTCATGTTCAACTCCTTGTGTTTAAAAAAAGACCGCCAAATCAGCCCGCCTGAGACCTGAGGCATGTATCCGGCTAAATGTATGTCTAAGACAGCAATTTACATGCCCGGTTTGTAAGTGATTGAAATGTCGATGAACGGCGCATTTTTATGTCTCGCATGTAAAGTTTTTCGACGTGCGCTCGCCTTGCATCCGGCTATGCGCATGTGGAGGAAAAACGCTTGCAAGCCAGCTTTCATGGGACATACGGGAAAATACCGAGGCTTATCGGCAGTTTCCACACTCCTTCAAGGCGCTGTAAAAGACTGTGACAGTGATTGAGACCGCGATAGGGGCGTTCGCGGAAGCGCGTTCAGCGCCGCGCGGCAGGCGTCGGGCGGCGTCCGACGGCGATCTGCAATTCGATTTCCTTGCGCGCGCGCAAGAGGCGGAACGCCACGGTTCGTCCGGGCGGGAGCGCGGCGATCAAATCGAGCAGCCTGTCAGGCGCCTGCACGCTTTGCCCGTCGATGGCCAGCAGGATGTCGCCGGGCGCGATGCCGCCCCGGCTGGCCGGGCTGTCGTTCAGGACGCTGTAGATCAATATGCCGCCATTCGCGGGCAAATCGAAGGACGCGGCGGCTTCCGGGGTGATCTCGCGCGTTTCGACGCCAATCCAGCCGCGCACGACTTCGCCGTTGGCGATGATTTGTTCGAGCACATGCCGCGCGATCGAAACCGGGATGGCGAAGCCGATGCCGAGCGCGCCCTCGCCGGAACTTGTCGAGTAGATCAGGGTATTGATGCCGACCAGCCGCCCGGCGCTGTCGACGAGCGCGCCGCCTGAGTTGCCGCGGTTGATCGCGGCGTCGGTCTGGATGTAGTTCTCGAAAGCGTTCATGCCGAGCTGGTGGCGGCCAAGCGCCGAGGCGATGCCCATCGTGACCGTCTGTCCGATGCCGAAGGGATTGCCGATCGCCAGCACCACGTCGCCCACGGCGAGGCTGTCGATCGGCGCGAAGGCGATTGCGGGCAGGGCGGCGTCGACGTCGAGCTTGAGGACGGCGAGGTCGGTGTCGGGGTCGCGGCCAACGAGGCGGACATCGAACTTGCGTCCGTTATTGAGGACGACTTCGATTTCGTCCGCGCCGTCTATCACATGGTTGTTCGTGAGGACGAAGCCCTGCGGGCTGACGATGACGCCCGAGCCCAGTCCATTGCGCTCCGGCGTGCCGAAAAAGCGGCGGAACAGCGGATCGTTCATCAGCGGATGATTGGGCGTCTTGGCCGTCTGTCGGGTGTAGATGTGCACCACGGCGGGCAGCGCCCGCCGCGCCGCTTCGGCGTAAGTGCCGGTGGCCGCGCTGGCGGCGGGCACGGGGGCTTCGATGATCGTGGCCGCCGGGGGCATTGCGGGCGCGCGGCCCGCCCATTCGGGTTTGAGCGTGCTGACGACAAAAAGAACGGCGACGCTGATCGTCACCGCCTGCGCAAAAATCAACCACAAGCGACGCATAATTGACAGCCTGCGAACGGGGAAAAGCCCCGGAAAAAATGACGGGAGGGAAACATGCGGCTGGATGTATTGCTCCAGCATCTCGACGGCTTGCTGGAAGCCGCGCGGCTGCGCGATTATTGCCCAAACGGGCTGCAAGTGGAAGGGCGTCCGGAAGTGCGCCGGGTGCTGTGCGGCGTGACGGCAAGCCAGGCGCTGGTCGATGCCGCGGCGGCTGGCGGTTACGATGCGCTGCTGGTGCATCACGGCTATTTCTGGCGCGGCGAGGACGGGCGCATCACCGGCATCCGCCGCCGCCGGATCGGCAGCCTGCTTGGGCACGATATTTCGCTGCTCGCCTATCATCTGCCTCTCGACGCGCATCCCTTGCTCGGCAACAACGCGCAGCTTGCGCGGCTCATGGCCTGGAAGGGCGAGGGTCATTTCGGCGATCAGGATCTTGGCTGGATCGGCGCGCCGGGGGAGGTCGGCATCAGCGCCAGCGGCATAGCGACGGAACTTGCCGCGAAACTTGGCCGCGAGCCTTTGCTGGTGGGCGACGGCATGCGCACCGTGGCGCGCGTTGCCTGGTGTTCCGGAGGGGCGCAAGGATTTTTCGAGCAAGCGATTGCCGCCGGGGCCGACGTTTATGTGTCGGGGGAAATCTCGGAACCAACGACCCATCTGGCGCGGGAATCCGGCGTGCCCTACATCGCGGCGGGGCATCACGCCACGGAACGCTATGGCGTGCAGGCGCTGGCTTGCTATCTGCGGGAAGAACTGGGGCTGGAAGCCGATTTTCTCGACTTGCCCAACCCGGTCTGAGTTGCAAGCAACGTGCGTAGGGCATTCATCGTATTCTCCCGACCAAGTTGGGGCAAACCGCTACGCGCGCCATTAGCGCATGGTTTTTATGGACACACAAAATTTTTGTATCAACGCCGTCATCGTTCCGGCTCACTACGGCGGCAACGCCCGCAGGATCAGCGTGTCCCCGCTCTGCGTGAATTCCAGCCGTTTGAGCACGTTCATGCCGAGCAGGATGGTGTCGTCGTGATCCATCCCCGGATTGAGGCTGGCTTGGACTTGCCGGGCGACGAAAGGGCCGAGGCTCAGTTCGTCGATGACCGTCATGCGCGCTTCGACATAGCCGTTGGCGGTGGAAATCCGTATGGCCGGCCCGGCGGGCAGGCCAAGGCTTGCCCCCAGTTTCGCGGGGAGCGCCACTTGGGTTGCGCCGGTGTCGAGCATGAAAGTGACCGGCTGGCCGTTGATGGCGCCGGGCGCGAGGTAGTGACCGGCGCGGTTGCGCTTCAATACGAGTTCGGACTGGCCGCCGGGGGCGATGCCGAGTTTGCGGTTGGGGTTGTCGCGCCGTTCTTCGATGCCCGCGAAGAACAGCCACAGCAGGCCGAGCAGCGACAGGGCCGCCAGCCATGCCATGCCGCGGCCCATGTGCCGGGTCGCGCCTTCTTCCTGTTCGGGGGTGTCCGTTGGCATGGTGATGGCGGGCTCAGGCGAGTATCTGTCCGTGCTCGCGGGTGGCGTGGAAGGCCACTTTCGGCCATTTTTCCATGGTCACTTCGAGGTTGTAGCGGCTGCTGGCGAGGTAAACCGGATTGCCGTCGACATCTCGTCCCAGACGCAGTGCCTGTTCGCGCCCGAAATCGCGGCGGGTGTTTTCATCGGGAAAGACGAGCCAGCGCGCGGTATGAATGTCGGCGGTCTCGAAAATGGCGTCGACTTTGTATTCGTCCTTGAGGCGTTGGGCGACGACCTCGAATTGCAACGATCCGACCGCGCCCAGTAGCATTTGCCCGCCCTCAAGCTCGAAAACCTGGATTGCGCCTTCTTCGCCGAGTTCCCGCAAGCCTTTTTGCAGTTGTTTGGATTTGAGCGGATCGCGCAATCGCGCGGCGCGGAAAAGCTCCGGCGAGAAATAGGGGATGCCTTTGAAGCCGAGCGTCTCGCCTTCGGTCAGGGTGTCGCCGATCTGCAATTGGCCGTGGTTGTGGATGCCGATGATGTCTCCGGCGACGCCGTCCTCTTTCAATACCCGTTCGTTGGCCATGAAGGTGAGGGCGTTGGCGAGTTTCATGTCGCGTCCGTCGCGTATGTGGCGCACTTTCATTCCCAGGCTGTAGCGGCCCGAACAGATGCGAAAGAACGCGATGCGGTCGCGGTGGCGGGGATCCATGTTGGCCTGGATCTTGAACACGAAGCCGGAGAAGGCGGGTTCGGCGGGCTGTACCAGGCGCGTTTCATTGTTCTCCGTGGCCGCGATGCGCGCTTGTGGCGGCGGCGCCCAGTCGATCAGTGCTTGCAGGATTTCCTGTACGCCGAAGTTATTGATTCCGGAGCCGAAAAATACCGGGCTTTGCCGCCCGGCGAGGAAGTCGGCCAAATCGAACGGCGGCGAGGCGTCGTGCAGCAGGGCAACGTTGTCGCGCACTTGGCCAATTTCGAGCGGATAGCGGCGGTCGAGTTCGGGATTGCCAAGCCCGGCGATGATGTCGGCTTCGCTGC
Source organism: Azoarcus sp. (assembly GCA_031258965.1). GTDB lineage: Bacteria > Pseudomonadota > Gammaproteobacteria > Burkholderiales > Rhodocyclaceae > WRNU01. The sequence goes on from JAIRMC010000120.1 coordinate 11,183, forward strand.
GGTGTTCTTCTCCGGCGGTGAAGGCCAGCGTGCGGTCGGCGAGCAGGTGATAGACGCCGCGAAAGGTCTTGCCCATGCCGATGGGCCAGGTGACGGGCGCGCAGGCGATCTTGAGCACGTTTTCGATTTCGGCCAGCAGGTCGAAAGGCTCGCGTACTTCGCGGTCGAGTTTGTTGATGAAGGTAATGATCGGCGTGTCGCGCAGGCGGCAGACTTCGAGCAGCTTGACCGTTTGCGCTTCGACCCCCTTGGCGGCGTCGATCACCATCACGGCGGCGTCGACGGCGGTGAGTACGCGGTAGGTGTCTTCGGAAAAGTCTTCGTGTCCCGGCGTGTCGAGCAGGTTGATGGTGTGTCCCTGGTAGTCGAACTGCATTACCGAGCTGGTGACGGAGATACCGCGCTGTTTTTCCACTTCCATCCAGTCGGAAGTGGCGTGCCGTGCCGATTTGCGCGCCTTGACCGTGCCCGCGAGCTGGATCGCGCCGCCGAAAAGCAGCAGCTTTTCGGTGAGGGTGGTCTTGCCGGCATCGGGGTGGGAGATGATGGCGAAGGTGCGGCGGCGCTCGATGTCGCGCTGGAGGTCGGGGGAAAACGTGGTCAAGGAGGAACCTTTCAGGCTTGGGGTATTTCCCGGCACATGAATTCATCGAACAGCGGAACGGTGAAAGCAATCGTTCCATGCTCGGGGGCGTACAGCATGCCTTTTTTGATGAGTGCGTTGCGCACGGGAGCGACACTGTTGACCTTGCGCCTGAGCGAGGCGGCCACGTCGGCGGTGCGTTGTGGTTCAGGCCCCAGTCCGGCCAGGGCGCGCATGTAATCGCGCGCGCTTGGGGTCAGGCGGTCGAATTTCACACGGAAAAATGAACTAAGAAGGTGAGCCATCTGACGGTTCAGCCTGCTTTCTTCGCGCGCGCGCGCCGGGCGGGCGCTTTCTTCTTTGCGGGGCTTTCCGCGTCGCTTTCGCTGGTTGCGGTTTTTTCCGTTTTCGCCTTCGCGGTCCTCGGCGCGCGCGGTTCGAACTCGAAACCGACCTTGCCGTCCTTGTCGCGCACGAGGAAGGCCGAGAATTTGCGTCGTGTGCGGGCGGAAATGAAACCGCGCAACAGATCCGTCCTGCCTTCGGCGAGAAGTTTTTGCATCTGCTCGCGCTCGACTGGCTGTTGCAGGATGATCTTGCCCGAGCGGAAATCGCAGCTTTTTTCCGGCCCGACCGATTTTTCGCAGACATAGGCCATGCCGTGCTCGAATACGCGGGCCTGGCATTTCGGGCAGGGGCCTATCGCTTCCTGCCCGGAAAAATCGACCGCTTCGGCGGCTTCGCCTTCCTTGGGCTGGCCGAAATCGAAAGTGGGCTGTTTGTCGTCGTTGAGGACGACTTCGGCGTTGAACAGCCGCCCCATTCTGTTGCGGAAACCCAATAGCGGGCCGATCCGGCCTTCGCGCAGCAAAGTCTCGATCTCGCCAATCTCGAACTGGCGGCCCGCGATGATTTTCCATGTGCTCCAGTCGCACTTCTGGCAGGCGAACTTCTTGTAGTTTTCTTTCACCACGCCGCCGCACTTCGGACACGGCACGGCGAGAGTGGCGAAGTCGCCCGGCACGGTGTCGGACTCGAAACGCCGGGCGCGTTCGACCACGTCGCGGGTCATGTCGGCGATTTCGCCCATGAACGCTGCGCGCGACAGTTCGCCGCGCTCCATGCGGGCGAGTTTGTATTCCCATCCGCCGGTGAGTTCGGGCGAGGCGAGGGCGTCGATGCCCAATCCCCTTATCAGGGTGATGAGCGAGAACGCCTTGGCGCTGGGGGTCAGCTCGCGCCCTTCGCGGTACAGATACTGCTCGGCGATTAGTCCTTCGATGATCTGCGCCCGCGTGGCCGGGGTGCCCAGGCCGCGCTCGGCCATCGCCGCGCGCAGTTCCTCGTCGTCGACCATCTTGCCCGCGCCTTCCATCGCCGACAGCAGCGTGGCTTCGTTGAAACGCGCGGGCGGCTTGGTTTGCAAGGCGCGAAGCAGGATTTCCTCGGTTCGCACCGTTTCATTGGCGGCGACGGGAACCAGTTGCGCGCCTTCCCCGGGCGTCTTGACGGCCTCCTTGCCGTAGATGGCGAGCCAGCCCGCGCTCACCAGCACCTTGCCTTCGGTCTTGAAGGCTTCGCCAGCGACGCGGGTGATGCGGGTCGTGACGCGGTATTCGGCTGCGGGATAGAACACGGCAAGGAAGCGGCGCGTCACGAGATCGTAGATTTTCTGCTCGGCCTCCGTCAGACTTTTCGGCAGCGCGCCGGTGGGGACGATGGCGAAGTGGTCGGAGATTTTGGCGTTGTTGAAAATGCGTTTGTTCGGCTTCACCCAGCCCTGGCGCGCGATCTCGGCAGCGAACGGCGCATAGGCGTCGGGCAGGCTGTGCAGGATGTCTTTCACCGTGCCGAGGTAATCTTCCGGCAAGGCGCGCGCGTCGGTTCGCGGATAGGTCAACACCTTGTGTCTTTCGTACAGGGCTTGCGCCAGTTGCAGGGTGGTGCGCGCCGAAAAGCCGAAGCGTCCGTTGGCTTCGCGTTGCAGGCTGGTGAGGTCGAAAAGCAGCGGCGAAAGTTGGGTCGAAGGCTTGGATTCCTCCGTGGCCACGCCCGGTTGGCCCGCGCATTTGTCGCGGATGGCTTCGGCGCGCGCCTTGTCCCACAGCCTTTGCGCGTTGGCGTGCTCGTCGCCTTCGGGCTTCCTGAAATGCTCATCGAACCAGCGTCCGCTGTATTCGCCCGCCGCACAGGCAAAATGGGCTTCCAGTTCCCAGTAATCGCGCGGCTTGAACTGGCGGATTTTTTCTTCGCGTTCAACCACGATCGCCAGCGTCGGCGTTTGTACCCGGCCAACGGTCGTGAGATGGAAACCGCCGGTTTTCGAGTTGAAGGCGGTCATCGCCCGCGTGCCGTTGATGCCGATCAGCCAATCGGATTCGGCGCGGCAGACGGCGGCATTGCGCAGCCCTTCGACATCGCTGGCGGCGCGCAGGCGCGCGAAGCCGTCGCGGATCGCGGTCGCGGTCATGGATTGCAGCCACAGGCGTTGCGCGGGCTTGTTCGCCCTCGCGTGCTGCACGATGAAGTTGAAGATCAACTCGCCCTCGCGCCCCGCGTCGCAGGCGTTGATGAGGCCGTCGACGTCCTTTCTCTTGATGAGACGGGTGAGGAGTTTCAGCCGGTCGTTGGTCTTTTCGATGGGCTTCAGGTCGAAATGCGGCGGGATCACCGGCAGGTGAGCGAACGTCCATTTGCCGCGCTTGACCTCGAATTCCTCGGGCACGGCCAGTTCGAGCAAATGCCCCACCGCCGACGACAGCACGTAGTCGGCGGACTCGAAATAGTCCTTTTCCTTGGTGAAACCGCCCAGCGCACGGGCGATGTCCTGCGCCACCGAAGGTTTTTCCGCGATGATCAGTTGTTTACTCATG
>JAIRMC010000015.1 GCA_031258965.1 Azoarcus sp.
GCCGCCAGCGCAAACGCGACGGCCCGGGCAATCGGCGCTTTGCTGAAAAAACGGCGGGAAACGGATTTCCGGGACTGCCGGCAGAGTTTCTTGTTCATGAGAACGCTCCTGAAAAAAGGCTGGGTTGAAGTCGGAAGCGATCCCCGTCGCTCATCTCTGTCCTGTGGGCGGCCAAGCCGCCGCCGTTGGGCAACAGCGACAGCGTGACCGCGCGGGTCATGTCCCCGGAGGAACACGACCGGGATCATGTATGAGCTTTTTGACAAATTCGTTATGGAACGATGACAGTCTGCTGTCTACAGCGGAGCGCTCGCGCCGTCGTCCGGCGCGGTTTCATGCGCGCCGCCTTGCAAAGCCGCGACAATGGCTTGCATCGCAGCCGCCAAAGGGGTGGAGGCACGTCACGTCCCCGGACGGGGCGGCGGCGCTATGGGAGGGCAGATCGCCATTGCCGCGGCGGATATCGCGCGGATTCCGCAAATTGTGACACAGTACGACGCCATTGAAACGAATGTGCCCATCAAGGACGGATCAAGCGCCAGCTGGCGGGTCTCGTTTCCTTCGCGGGCACGATCCGTCAGACGATGAAACCGCAAATGGCGAGGGAGGACAAGACCAGGGATCCGTTCGGCGGCCCTTTGCAACCCCGGAAAAATATGACAGACTGACCGAATTCCGCCAACAGGATACCCCCATGCCCACACTGGAACCCGCGCTGCAAAACTTTCCCAACCCCGTTCTCCGCTATCTGGCGGCAACCCGGCCCGCGTTCTTGAGCATTACCCTGGTTGCCTGCCTGATTGGTCTCGCCTGCGCTCATTTCAGCGGCCTGCCGTTGCGGGTCGACCGGGCGCTGATCACGGTTTTCTTTGCCTTGGCGGCGCACGCGGGGGTCAATGTCATCAACGACTATTACGATTTCACGAGCGGCACGGACGTGCACAATACCGAGCGAATTTTCCCCTTCACTGGCGGCAGCCGCTTTATTACCAACGGCATAATTCCCGCGCGGCACATGAAGATTTTCGGTTATGCGCTGCTCTTTGCGGTCATTCCCGCCGGACTTTGGCTGATGCGGGTTTCTTCCGGCGGGCTTTTCTGGATTGGTCTTGCGGGGCTTTTTGCGGGCTGGGCCTATTCCTCGCCGCCTTTGAAATTCGTCTGCCGGGGCGTCGGCGAACCGGCCATCTTGGCGGGCTGGACACTGATCGCGGCGGGCGCGGATTTCGTCCAGCGCGGCGGCTTTTCCGCCCTGCCCTGGCTTGCGGGCGTGCCTTTCGCGCTTTTGGTGGTCAATATCCTCTACATCAACCAGTTTCCCGACCGGATGGCGGATGCGGCGGCGGGCAAGCGCACGGTGATTGTGCGCCTGGGGCCGGAGGCGGCGCGCTGGGGATATCTCGCCATTGCGCTCCTTGCCTAGCCTGGCTTCTTTTCACGACAGCGGAAAACTTGCTGCCCGTCTATGCCGCAGCGGGCGTTCTCGCCCTGCCGGTTTCCCTTTCCGCCGCCCGCGACCTGCTCGCCCACGCCTCGGAACCTTCACTGCTTGCTCCCGCGTTGAAACGCACCATCCTCGCCGCCAATCTGAGCGGCCTTCTGACCGCGTTGGGCATGTGGCTTTCCACGCCCTTGACGCCATGAACGATAAAAACACGAGGCCTTGCGCGGGTGTATACAAAAGCTGAGATAGCGTATTGACCGGCAGGCCGTTGGGCAAGAGGCCGGTCGCCGCCGCCGTTCGCGGGGACGGTGGAAGTGGTGGCGGACGGCGCTGGATCGGACGAAGCTCCGGCATGCGTTTGCCGGTCTTGATTTCCAGCGCGCGCCGTTCGAGCCATTGATGAAATACGATCTCGAAGGTATATTCGCTGGACAGGCGAACGGTCTGCCGTTTCTGTTTGCGATCCATGTGCGGGTTGGCGCCCTTGGCGAGCAGGGCGCGCGCTTCATCGCGGACCTGACGCGCATCCCGCAGGGGCAGCTCGGGATAGGTGCCCAGGGACATGCGTTTCTGCCTGTCACCCCGGTAATAACGAAAATGCCACGATTTACCGCCCTGCGGGGAAACCGTGAGGGACAGTCCATCCCGCTATTGATGACGATCAACCAGAAGTCCCCTAAATGAAATGCCCATTCTGCGGTGACGCCAACACCCAGGTCACTGACACCCGCGAAAACGATGACGGTGACGTGGTGCGCCGCCGCCGCCGCTGCGTGCGTTGCGACAAGCGTTTCACCACCTACGAGCGCATCGACCTCAAACATCCTCACATCATCAAGCGCAACGGCAACCGCTGCGAATACGAACGCGGCAAACTTGTCGCCAGCATGGAACTGGCCTTGCGCAAGCGCCCGGTCACGACCGAGGCGTTGGAAGCCGCGGTCGACCGCATCGAGGCGCGATTGCTTGCCGTGGGCGAAGCCGAAATCGCCAGCGTCCAAATCGGCGAACTGGTGATGAAAGAATTGCGCAAGCTCGACAAGGTGGCATATATCCGCTACGCCTCGGTGTATCGCAATTTCGCCGATGTCGGCGAGTTTTCTTCCCTTATTCGTGAAGTGCAGCCTCCGGCGCGCCCAAAGCGGACGCCCGCCCCGGCCTCCAGCGAAACCCGGCATGACCTTTTCGACGACTGACCGCGAAGCCATGGCGCGCGCGCTCGCGCTGGCCGCCCGAGGGCTTGCCACCGCCACGCCCAACCCCAGGGTCGGCTGCGTCATCCTGCGCGACGGGAAAACCGTCGGCGAAGGCTGGCACCACCGCGCCGGGGAACCTCATGCCGAAGCGCTCGCCCTGGCCCAAGCGGGCGAAGCCGCAAGAAGCGCGACCGCCTACGTCACCCTGGAGCCTTGCGCTCATTTCGGTCGCACCCCCCCCTGCGCCGACGCCCTCGCCGCCGCAGGCGTCGTCCGCGTCGTCGCCGCGATGCAAGACCCCAATCCGAAAGTCGCCGGGCGCGGCTTCGCTAGGCTCCGCGCCACGGGCATCGGCGTCGAATGCGGACTCCTCCACGACGAAGCGCATGAACTCAATATCGGTTTCATTTCGCGCATGACCCGCCAGCGCCCCTGGCTGCGCCTGAAGACCGCCGCTACGCTGGACGGCAAGACCGCGTTGGAAAATGGCGTCAGTCAGTGGATCACCGGCCCCGGCGCACGCGCCGACGGCCACCGCTGGCGCGCGCGGGCCTGCGCCGTCCTCACCGGCATCGGCACCGTCAAGGCGGATAACCCGCAACTCACCGTGCGAGCCATCCCCTGCGAACGTCAGCCCTTGCGCATTCTCATCGATGCCCGGCTTGACGTCGACCCCGCCGCCCGCATCCTGCAAGGCGCTCCCGCCCTGATTATCACCGCCGCCGATACCCATGAGGCGCGCGCCCGGCGTCTCGCCGATGCCGGGCATCGTATGCTCCGCCTGCCCGGCGCGGAAGGCCGCGTCGACCTCCTTGCCCTGCCGCACGAACTGGCGGCGCTCGAACTCAACGAAATCCACATTGAAGCGGGCGCAAGGCTCAACGGCGCGCTACTCGCCGCCGGTTGTGTCGACGAACTCCTGCTTTACCTTGCGCCCATCGCCGTGGGCTGCGCCGCGCGCGGCATGTTCGACTTGCCCGCCTTGACGGCGCTTGATGCGGCGCACAGGTTCGCTATTCGGGATTGCGAAAGAATTGAGGAGGATTTGCGCATCATTGCACGAAAGGCCATATAAAGGCTGTTATCCAGAAACATGGCGCGCGCCAATACTCATCAATCACCTGGCGCAATATTCCACAGACCAGCGAATGTCCATAGTATCAAACCGCTCAGTAATAGCATTTCGCCGTTCCGGTATAAATGCACCTTACGCTTTCTCGTCCCAATCACCAGTAAGGCCACACCCGAAGCCAATAAAGTCACGGATACAACAATAAGAGAAAAATACCGTATCACCGGCATGGCTTTCAATGGCGGTATCAAGTCCGACTGAACGCCGATGAAAAAAACGAGCACCGCCATGGAAAGTATGGCAGTGAGATAGACAAGGACAGTCATGGGTCTGCCGATGCCAGTACCGACCTGGAAGCTCGTCACGGGGGGCGGATTCCAGAGACTGGGGGCGGGCCGCGCCTTTCGTGTTCTTCTTCTCGAATTCACTGTGACTCACAAATTCGTATCGTTATATTGACCCTCATTTTAAGCCTCTTTTCACGGAACGATGCGGAAATGTATACCTCCGCGTGAATTTATTCATTCTCTAAATCAGAAGGCAACTACAAAATAAAGTACATCTCTCTATTTCCAGCCAGTAATGAAACGTGACGTGAGCTGGACTCCGATCAGCAAAGAAGGCCTTAATACGGAGATCGAACGTGCCCTTGCAAAAATGACGGAAGAGATGCGCCGCAAATTCGCGGCTATTCGTATTCCATTTCTCGAATTTCGTTGCAGACGTCACGAATTGATGGGCGACGAAACGCTTTACGCAATCGCCAGCAAAGGGCGGCAATACATCATCTACGACGATGTGGAAAGCGATTTCGGCCTTGTCGTGCTCTCTCCCGGTGAAAGCGAGCGGACTTTGCGTTTCTGGGTGTTGGCCGACGGGCTTCCAAATGCCATGCGGGTGCTGGAGAACGGCGACTACAGCGCATGCTTGGTCGCTCCCTGACAAACCGGCCGGTCGAGCGCCACCGCCATGCCCACGCTGATCAGGTTTTGCAGCACGATGAACACAAACACCACGATGGTCAGCGTCACCAGCGGCGCGCCCCCAGCGCGCAGGCGCGAAAAATCCGCGTTCAACCCGATCGAGGCAAAAAACATCAGCATGAAGCTATTTTGCAGGCTATCGTCAATCGCCAGCGAGAACCCGTTATATTGGTGCAGCGCCGTCACCGCCAGTGCGGCCACGAGGCCCCCCGACACAGGCTCCGGAATATTGAAATGCGACAGAAACGAGACCTTCGACACCAGCCAGCGGCCAACCAGCAACACCGCCACTGCGGCGATCAATGTGTAATACGCGTTGAGCGTTAATTGTATTTCATGAATTCTCTTTCCAAATCATGCGCGCCATCCTAGCAGCCCCGAAATCCGGGGCGCGTGTGAATCCATCCTATCCCGGACAAAACAGATACCCGTCAAGGCATGACGATGCGCGGATCGCCGCTGCGCGCCAGACCAAATGAACGCGCCCTACATTGGCCGCTTCGCCCCCACGCCGAGCGGCCCGCTGCATTTCGGCTCGCTCGTCGCCGCGCTCGGCAGCGCGCTCGAAGCCCGCCGCCATGGCGGCGCGTGGCGCGTGCGCATCGAGGACATCGACGCCCCGCGCATCGTGCCCGGCATGGCCGATGCCATACTCGCCACGCTCGAACGCCATGGTTTCGAGTGGGATGGCGAAGTCATGTGGCAGAGCCGGCGCGCCGATGCCCACGCCGCCGCGCTGGCGCGGCTCAAGGCGGGCGGCCACATCTTCCCCTGCGCCTGCACACGGCGGGAGATGGCCGATTCCGCGCTTGCCCGCGACGGTTCCCGGCGCTATCCCGGCGCCTGCCGCGACGGACTCCCGCCGGGCCGTGCGCCCCGCACATGGCGGGTCAGGGCCGAGGGGCTGATCCGCTTCGACGACGCCATTCAAGGGCCGCAAGAAGAAAACCTCGCCCGCGACGTGGGCGATTACGTGGTTTCCCGCGCCGATGGACTTGTCGCCTATCAGCTTGCCGTCGTGGTCGACGATGCCGCGCAGGGCATTACCCACGTCGTACGCGGCGCGGACTTGCTCGGCTCGACCGCGCGGCAAATCCACCTCCAGCGCCTGCTCGGCCTGCCCGTGCCCGCCTACGCCCATTTGCCCGTGGCCGCCAATGCCATGGGAGAAAAACTTTCCAAACAAACCTTGGCGCGCGCCATCGACAGCTTCCCGCCCGCCCGCGCATTGGCTTGGGCGCTGGCCTTCCTGGGGCAGCATCCGCCCGACGCGCTGGCCGGGGCATCCCTCGCGCAAGTGTGGGCATGGGCACGCGCGCATTGGTGCATCGAGCGCGTTCCCCGCCGCCTGCAATGCCCCGCCCCCGGTCCCGCCGCCTGAGCCGTACGACCCGAAGCCATTGACAGCGAAGCGCGCCAGAAACCGCCAGGCTGGGGTTTCATAAGCATATGAATACCCGCGCACATATCAAAAGAAAGCCCGGTTCTAGACTTCCGCGCGGATCATGGCTACCTTCCCCCGATGCGAACTGTCGACTTCCTTGTCATCGGCGCGGGCATTCTTGGCCTGTCCATTGCCCGCGAACTGAAACGCCGCCTGCCCGATGCCGCGATCACGGTACTAGAAAAGGAGGCGGAAGCGGGCAGGCATTCCAGCGGACGCAATAGCGGCGTACTGCACAGCGGGCTGTATTACCCGCCGGGTTCCCTGAAAGCGCGGCTGTGCCGCCAGGGCGCGGCGGAGATGGCGGCATTCCACGAAGAACACGGCCTGCCCCTGAAGCGTTGCGGCAAAATCCTGACGCCCGCCGCGCCGCGCTTTGCCGATGAAATGGCGATCATCGCCGAACGCGCCGCGCAAAACGGCGTCAAGGCGAAAATACTGGATGAACGGGCGCTGCGCGAACTGGAGCCGGAAACCCGCTCGGCGACCGGCTCGGCGCTCTGGGTTCCCGATACCGCCGTCGGCGCGCCCCTCGCGGCGATTCGCGCCCTGGCGCGGGACGTACGGGCGCAAGGCGTCGAACTGCTTTTCAATAGCGAACTCGCGGATATCTCGCCACAGCGGCGGCAAGCGATTCCGCGCAATGGCGATGCAATCCATTTCGCTTACGCCATCAATGCCGCCGGTCTCCACGCCGACCGCGTCGCGCACCGCTTTGGCGCGGCGCGGCGGTATGCCTTGCTGCCCTTCAAGGGCCTGTACTGGAAACTGAACCCGGACGCGGGCATTCGCCTGAACCATCTGGTCTACCCCGTGCCGGATCTGCGGATCCTGTATCTCGGCGTGCACACCACCACGGCGGTCGATGGCGCGATCTATCTCGGCCCGACCGCCGCACCCGCCTGGGGACGGGAAAACTATCTCGGCCTACGGGGCATCGCGCCCGCCGAACTGCCGCGCATCGCCCGGCATCTGGCGCGGATGTTCATTTCCGACCAGGACGGCTTTCGCGCACAAGCGTGGCAGGAAGGACGGCGCTATTTCAAACGCTGGTTCTTCCCCGCCGCGCAAAGCCTGCTGCCGCGCCTCGAACCCCGGCACCTGCTGCCCGCCGCCAAGGTTGGCCTGCATCCGCGCATTTTCGACCGGGAAAAGGGCGAACTGCTCAAGGATTTCCTGCTGGAACACAGCGAAAACGCCATTCACCTGCTGGGCGCGACCTCGCCCGCCTGGACGAGCGCCTTTCCGCTTGCCCGCCACCTTTGCGACCAAATACCCTTTTTTGACCGAGGAGAACCCGCATGACCCAACTCACCCATTCCGATGCCGCCCGCGACGCCCGCGTCGACGTCGCGGCGGCCTGTCGCCTGACCCACCTGTTCGGCTGGACGGACCTGCTTGCCACGCACATCTCCGTCCGCGTACCGGGACGCCGCGACCGCTATTTTGTCAACCCCCTGGGGGTCGCCTTCGACGAAGTCAGCGCCTCCAACGTGCTGGAAGTCGATCTCGAGGGTAACGTCATCGTCGAGGGCGGGCGCGGCGCGGGCGAACTGAACCCCGCCGGCACCGTCATCCACGGTGCGATTCACGCCACCGGCCTGGAGGCCGCCAACGCCGTGGTGCATTTGCACGCCAGGGATGGCGTCGCCGTTTCCTGCCAGCGCGACGGTCTCCTGCCGCTCACGCAAATGGCCCTGATGATTTACGCCGATGTGGCCTACCACGATTTCCAGGGCGTCGTGCTGGACAAAGCCGAGCGGCAAAGCCTGCTCGACGACCTTGGCGGCAAGCACAACCTGATCCTGAGAAACCACGGCACGCTCTCCATCGGGCGCGGCATGCCCGAAGCTTTCGGCCGCATCTGGCGGCTGGAACGCGCCTGCCGCTTCCAGCTTGCCGCGCAATCGGCGGGCGTACCCTTGCGGACGTTGCCGCAACACGTCATCGACCGCACGATCGGGCAAGTCAAGACCATCAGCGGCGATGACGCCAAATTCTTCCCCGCGGGCAAACGCGAATGGGCAGCACATCTGCGGCGGCTTGATCGGGAATCGCCGGGGTATCGGGACTAACGCATAATGCGTTTCACTTGGCGCGCCGGATTCTTTTCGGATTGATCCGGAATTGGAATTACAACAGCCCAAACCGCCGCCCGCCAACCCCGCTGCACGGCATTCCGCCCCGCCCCGCCGCCCGTTCATCCCTTTGTAAGGTTGCGGAAGCCTAAACCGCCGCCCGTTCAATCCAACCTGATGTTACGGGCGCATCAATCGCCGCCCGTTCAACCCGAGCCAATGTTACAGCCACATCAATCGCCGCCCGTTCATCCCAAACCGATGTTACGGGCGCATCAATCGCCGCCCGTCCAGGCATTTGTTGTATTGAAGACACTCCAGCCCCCGCCCTAATGGAACAGAAATGACCCTCACCGTCTTCGGCGCGGGCGCGATTGGCGCCTACATGGCGGGCAAACTGGCGAACGCGGGCATTCCCGTGCGCCTGATCGCCCGTCCCGCCACCGCGGCCCGCCTGGCCGCCGACGGTCTTGCCATCGAAGAAAACGGACAAACCCTGCATCTCAAGGCGGGCGGACTATTGACGTTCCAGGCCACGAAGCCCGCAGCGCCATCGCCCGCCGGCATCCTGCTCATCACCGTCAAGAGCCACCAGCTACTGGCCGCCCTGCCGGACATCGCCCCGTTCATCGGCCCGCGCACCCTAGCGGTCTGCTTGCAGAACGGCATTCCGTGGTGGTATTTCCATGGGCTGCAAGGGACATATGCGGGCCGCAATTCGCGATGCCTCGATCCCGAGGGGCGTCTTCCCGCCGCCTTGCCGTTGCCGCGCCTGCTGGGCGGAGTCATCCAGAAATCCGCCGAGCAACCCGTTCCAGGGCGGATCGTGGCAAACCCGGTCAAGGGCGATGCCTTCATATTCGGTTCGCCCCTGCCGGGTTTCCGGCCCGAGGGCGCGAAAGAACTATTATCCGCGCTGCTGCGCGCCGGGTTGAACCCCCGGATCAGCGACGACATCCGTCGTGACGTCTGGATAAAGCTCCTAGGCAACGCCGTCTTCAATCCGCTCTCTGCCCTCGCCGATGCCGACCTTGCCGCCATGCTCGCCTTCCCGCCCGCCCGGCAACTCATCCGCGACGGCATGGCGGAAGTCGTTGCCGTCGCCCGCGCCCATGGCATTTCGCTGGACATCTCCCTCGACGCGCGCCTGCAACGCGCCGAAGCCGCCGGCGCGTTCCGCACATCCATGCTGCAAGACAAACTCAAGGGCAGGACGCTGGAGATCGACGGCATCCTCGGCGGGCTTCTGGAACTCGCGCGGCTCGCGCGAGTATCGGTTCCGCATCTGGAAACGCTGTATGCCGCGACGGCGCTGATGCGCCAAGCCTGATACAGCGCCGGATACTGCCTTCGGCGGATCTCCGTGAACGCCGTCACGCCTTGCGGGTGACATTCGCCTCACCCCGCGCGCGATTCCCGCGGGGGAAGCTTGACAATATATCCTGTAATTACGTATAGATATACGCTCCTTCAACGACATAGCTGGACGCCATGAAAAACCACCATAACCGGGCCATTCCCTCGCAAACCCAGGAACAAGTCCAGAACCTCCTGAAACAAATCGTCGAACTCCTCGCGCCCTACGCGCTTGCCCTGACGCCCGCCGAGCGGCACGAACTCCCGAAAATGGGCGAAAAAACCCTCAGCTTCGTCGAAAAGGCCCATGAACTTGCGCAGCAGAATTCTTCCATCCGCCCGCCGTACCTCAACATGGCAGAGTTCGATGCCGACTTCAGCGACGCGCTTGGTTTGCGTTCCCTGCATCTCATGGCCCGCCAGGTCGAGGAAATCATCAGCGACACCATGATGAGCGCGGGCAGCGAAACTTATCAGGCGGCGCTCGTCTTTTACAGCGCGACGAAAATCGCCGCTGAACAGAACGTCCCCGGTGCAAAGGCCATGTACGAAGAACTGCGCGTGCGTTTTCCGCGCGGCCGCCGCAAACCCACGCAGCCCGATCCGTCCAAGGGCTGAAAAACCCGGCGTGCGCCGCGGCAATCCACGCCATCCCCAGGACAAGGATTTCGGGCGCTTCGCGGGGGCAAGCAGTTTCGCGGGGGCGACTACAAAAAAGCCCGCGCCTCTTCCAAGCTCGTGATGCCGTCGAGCACCTTTTCGCGCGCGTCGTCGGCAAGCCGCCAATAATCCCGCGCCGTCGCGGCGATGACCCGCTCGTCCGCCCCGGCGGAAATCGCGGCGGCAACCTCCGCATCCACCCACAGCGCCTCGTACAACCCGATCCGCCCCCGGTAGCCGGAACCCAGGCAACGCGGACAGCCCGCCGGTTCCCAGAGCGTCAAGGCGGCCCGCTCTTCCCCCTCGCCGAACAGAAGCCGCCGCTCATCCTCCGTGCCTTCGCGTTCGCGGCGGCAGTGCGGGCAAAGCATGCGCACGAGCCGTTGCGCGAGCATGCCGCGCAGGGTAGCCCCAAGCATGAAACGCTCGCAGCCGATGTCGACCAGCCGCGTGACCGCACCGGGCGCGCTGTTGGTATGCAGGGTGGAAAGCACCATGTGGCCGGTCGTGGCCGCCTTTAGCGCCACGTCGGCGGTGTCGAGGTCGCGGATCTCGCCCACGAGGATCACGTCTGGGTCATGGCGCAAAAAAGCGCGCAAAGCACCGGCAAAGCCGACCTTGGCATTGACCTGCACCTGCGAGACGCCGGGGATGACCTGCTCGATCGGATCTTCGGCGGTGAGAATGTTGAGGCCGTCCGCGTCGAACTCGCGCAGCGCGCAATAAAGCGTCGTGCTCTTGCCGCTGCCGGTGGGGCCGGTGACGAGCACGATGCCGTGCGGATGGGCCAGAGCCTCGCGCAGCCGCGCGATCATGGCGGCGGGCAGGCCCAGCGCGTCGAGCTTTTGGCGGTCGGGGTCGCTTTTCATCACCCGCAGGGTCAGCCGCTCGCCGAACTTCACCGGGGCAGAGGCCACGCGCATCTCCACGGCCCCGCCTTCCGCGGCCTGGTAGATCAGGCTGCCGTCCTGCGGTGCGCGCGCTTCGGCGATGTCCATGCCGGAGAGCACTTTCACCCGCGAAATCAGCCCTTCGCCCAGCGCCTTGGCGAGCGGCGCACCGATGACTTCCAGCCTGCCGTCTACCCGCAGCCGCAGCCGCGCGCCGTTTTCGACCGCCTCGATATGGATGTCGGAAGCGCGGCGCAAAAACGCCTCGCGCACGATGCGTTCGAACAACCCGACCGGGTCTTCGGCCTCCCCGCTGGCGCTGGCCTCCTTGCCGCGCAGGCGCAGGAGCAGGGAAGCCAATCCTTCCGGCTCGGCAATCGCCAGCGGCAGCGCGCCAACCACCCGGCGCGCGGTTTCCACCCCCAGCGCGTCGTCGGGGTTCGATACCACGATGTGGGGCGCACCCGACGGGTTGCGCAACACCGCTATCGGATGGCGCTTCAGGAGCGTGACGGGGAGTTTGGCGAGCAGGACTTCATCCGCTGGCCAGCGCGCCAGGTGCGCGTAAGGCAGCCCCCGTATTTCGGCGAGCGCCAGATAAAACGCGGTCTGCGGCAGCGCGCATTCGGTGGCGAGGGTCTCCATCAGACTCGCCCGCCGCGCGCGCGCTACCGGGCGCAGCCGCGCCAACTGTTCGTTGTCGAACAGCCCGGCCTGCAAACCGGCCTGGATCAGCGTGGCCTCGCTCAGCTCGCTCACGGTTCGCTCATGGACGCCCGCCCGCCCGCGCCGGTCCGCCCGCCTCGCCGGAGGCATTGCCGCCACCGTTTTTCATCAGCCAATCGAAACCGTCCGGATTGCGCGCGAGCGGGCGCACGAGATCGACGCTCACTAGCTTGTCGCGCGCCAATTGCGCCAGCGATTGATCGTAGGTCTGCATGCCGAGGTTTGATCCGGATTCCATCGCCGAATAAAGCTGCGAGGTGCGGCCCGTGGCGATGAGGTTCGCCACCGCCGTGGTGCCGCGCAGGATTTCCACCGCGGGCGCGCGCCCCCGCTGGCCGGCGCGCGGCAAAAGCTGCTGCGCCACCACCGCCTTCATGACGAGCGACAGCCGATGCCGCGCCAGATCCTGCTCGTCGCCGGGAAACGCGCCGACGAAGCGTTCCGTCGCGCCCACCGCGTCGCCCGTGTGCAGGGTGGAAAACACGAGGTGCCCAGTCTCGGCGGCGGTCAGCGCCGCGCGCATGGTTTCGGTATCGCGCATTTCACCCACCAGGATCACGTCCGGATCTTCGCGCATGGCCGCGCGCACCGCGAGCGCGAAATTCGGCGTGTCCGTCCCCAGCTCTCGGTGGCTGACGAGGCTTTGCAGGGATTTGTGCACGAACTCCACCGGGTCTTCGATGGTGAGGATGTGCCGCGCCATGTGGGTGTTGATTTCGTTGATCAGGGTGGCGAGCGTCGTGCTCTTGCCGCTGCCGGTCACGCCCGTGACGAGAACCAGGCCGGAAGGCAAATAGGCAAGCTCCTTCAGCCCCGGCGGCAGCATCAGCTCCGCCAGGCTGGCGAAGCGATCCGGCAGATGCCGCGCCACCAGCGCGGGCATGCCCAGCGAGCGGAAAAAATTGATGCGAAAGCGAAAGCCCCCCGGCGAGGTATGGCCCAAGTCGGCACTGCCAGTTTCCACGAACATGGCCTGGCGCGGCGCGTCCAGCAGATGGCCGACGAGGCTGCGCACATCGGCCTCGCTCCAATGCCGGTTGTCGCAGATGCGCAGTTCGCCGTGTGTGCGCCAGTGCGCGCGGCGACCCACGCTCATGTGCAGGTCGGAAGCGCCTTCGATAGGCAGTTGCTCCAGCAGCAGGCGAAAGGCTTCCACCGGCGGCAAGCCCATTGTGGAGATGCCGCCGCTTAGCGGAACGGGCGGCGACACAGTTTCTTCAGATGGCAAGGTGCATCTCCACTTCCAGCCATTGCCTGGGAGCTTCGGCCATGCTGAAAACGCTTTGGCTGCTTTGACGGTTGCGGGTCTTGTCCACTTTGACAGAAATATCGCTCCACACCGGCGCGGCAACGCGGGACAACGACGACAGCCCGCCAAGGAACTGCATTAGCCCCCGGTAACTGGCGCGCGCCTTCAGCCGCAACAGCGGGCGCTTGTAGGGGGAACTCTCGGCTGCCTTCTTCAACAGTTCCGGCGTCGGCGGCAGATCGCGGTCGCCGGGCTTCGCGTGGATGTGCTCCAGCAGGGTCACTTCCATGTCGCCGCGCTCGGCCAGGCGGGCAAGCTCGGACTTCAATGCCTGGAGGGTTTCAAGATCGTCGAACGGCACGAAGCGCGTCAGCAGCCGCTCCCGCTCCGCTTCCAGCGTGTCGAGTGTTTCCCGCACCTTTTCAAGCTCCCGGTGCGTTACCCGTACATCCAGGCCGTCCAGGTTGAAGCTCTTGAGCGCGGCGTCGCCCTTGGCCGATGTGCGCTTGCGCACGGTCTGCTTTTGTTCCTTGTAAATCAGATCGCCCAGCTTCTTGTGGCTTGGCTGCCAGAGCAGCAGCCCGTAACAGAACGCGATCAGAAAACACGCCGTGGCCACCGCCTGATGGCGCTCGGCGGGCGAGAAAGCCGCCCACTTTCCCGTGATCCGGCGGAACAGATTCTTCATCTATTTACCCTCCGCCGGGGCCGCAGCTTCCGGCGCGGCGGCGTCCTTCGGCGCGGCGACCGCTTTTGGCCGGGTCTGCTCCGACGCGGCGGGCGCGCCCTCATCCAGCCCGAGTTCATCCGCCTGCGCGCGCGGCACCAGCCAGAAAGACACAAAATACCCCGACCTGCCCTCCCGCCCCGTGCCCGCGCGGACATCCGTCTGCGCCACCGAATACCCCAGCCCGACGGCGGCCAGCACCTCATGCACCCGCAGGGCGAAAGCCTGGGCGCTGCTGTCGTTGTCCGTCCAGCCGATCACCATCACATCCTCCACATTGCCGCTTGCCCGGCTGTTGCGCACCACCTCCAGCACCAGATCGTCGCTGATGCTGGCGGCCAGCGCGTTCAGCAGCCGCGGCAGCCTGTCCGTCATGCTCTCCACCGTTTGCAGGCGCTCGATTTCAGGCAGAAGCTGGGCCACCTTCTTGCGCGCGGCCTCCAGTTCCACGCGCTCCTGCCGGGCCGCCAGCGCCGCGCGCGCCTCCACCTGCGACATGTTTTTCTGGCGCTGCATCTCCAGTTCCGCCATGGCAAAGCGCATCTGGATAGCCTTGATCTCCGCGCGCTGGCGCATCTCCAGCCCCACGCAGGCCCCCACCACCAGCAGCGGCACCAGCAGATGCCAGAAGCCCGCCCGCCGCCACAGCGGCTTTGGCGGCTCGCCAAAGCGGATGAGCGGCAGCGGGTCGACGCGCGCCCGGTACTGCGCGGCCATATATTCCAGCAGACCGCGCCGCGCCGCCTGCGCGTCCCGCAGCGGCACCGCCTGCCCCCACTGGCGGCTGAAATCCTCCAGCAGCGCCTTCATCGCCACCTCGTCGCCGGGCGCGGAGCAGACCACCTCCAGTGCGCCCACGCCGCTCGCGCGCCAGTCCACAACCAGCCGCAGCAGCCAGTCCACCGCCAGCGCCCGCTCCATGCGCCCTTCCACGCGCGCGGACACCACCCGGCCCCGGTGGCGCAGCACCGCCGCCACATCCTCCGCGTGGATTTCCAGCGCGATGCGGCTGTACTTGCGCGTGTCCGTCCAGCCTTCTTCCTCCACGGCGGCGCGCGGCGCGCGGTGCACGGCGTCCCCGGTCGCCTCGCTCATGCTCCAGGCCAGCGGTAGCCCCCCCAGCAGCTTCAGACGGCGACGGCGGCACGCGGTCTGGAAGCGGCTCCACAACCCCAGGCCGCTGGCCGAAGCCAGCCACACCGGCGGCTCGCCCGGCTCCGCGGCATAGCCCGTCCAGCCGCAGGCAAGCGAGGATTCCAGCGTCTGCAAGATCTCCTGCAAGCGCAGCGCCGCCTGCAAGTCCTCCTTGCCGATCAGCCCGAGGTCGCAGGCCATTTGCCCGAAATAGACGGGCACGTTGGACTGCTCGCGCCGCAGCGCCAGTTCCAGCACGATGCGTTCGCGCTCCTGCGGGCCGATCAGCCCGCGCGCGGCGAGCACCGCGCCGATTGTCCATAAGGCACCCGCCTCCGATACCGCAGGCTCCATCTCCGCGCGCACGAGTTCCCGCATTTGCAGGAAGGGGCGCGGCTTTTCCGGGTTCAGGGGCAGGTCTACCCGCGCGGGCACGATGAAGCGCGCCGCCAGATACGCACGACGGGGCGGCCTGGCCCCGATGGCCTTGAGGCGCGCGAGCACCTCGTCGAGCGCGAGCGTGAAATCGGCCAGGCGGGAGGAAACCTCCTCCGAAAAGCGCCAGCCCCCGCCCTGCCGCCAAGCGACCGTGGCGCTCAGCCCCTCCACGTCCCAGACGAGCAGCAGCAGCCTGGGCGAAAGCGCCTGTTGCGCCCACGCCAGCCAGGCGCGCCAGCCGACGGCAGCAGCGACATGGCCGCCGCCTTCCGGCTGCGTGCCGAACGCGGCGCGCCCGTCCACATTCGGCAGAGGGAGCACCCGTGCCGGGCCGACGCTGCCGATTTTCGGCTCCACCGCGCTCCAACGCGGACTGCGGATTTTTGCCAGAATCTTGCCGCCGGTTGCACGCATCAGGGGGTTTCCTCGTCACCAGTTTCGCTGCCGCCGCCGGTCCCGGCGTCGGGCGTAGTGGGCGCTACAGTCGTCGTCAGGTGATGAATATCCCGGACGATCTCCGGCGGGGTCACGCCGGGATAAAAATCGACCGTAAACGTTATGGCGGTTTTCCCGTCATCCGTAACGGACAACGGCTTTCCGTCATTGGTCAGCACCAGCAGATGGCGGCCCAGCGGGATGGCGCATGTCGCCGACGCAAAATGCAGTTCGCACTCAGCCTCCTGCGCCATGTCGTCGACGCAACTGCTGCCTGCGGTGTTCAACTGCCGCCATTGCCCGCCCCCCCCGGTATTCTCGAAAACCAGCAGGGCGGCACCGAGCTTACTGAAATCGGCAGGATCGGGATTACCGTCACTGTCACTGACTGCAACCATGTTCCGCAGCTTTACCCGCAGGTCGACGGGGTCTACGCGCCAGTCCGCTTCGCTGATTTCCAGCGTCTGGTCTGCCTCCGCCAGCGCCAGTGCATCGGCAATACCTGCGTCCAAAGGCGGACTCTCCGCATTGTCCGCGCCAAGGCTTGTGATGGTCATGGCTATTGTAGGATCTGTACCGTCCGCGACGATCCAGCCGAAATTCTCCGTATCGCCCCCCTGCCCCATGTTGCCCCAACCGTCGCGGAATGCCCCGCCGTGCGCCACGCTGGCAAGGTAGTTGCCGCGATGGCCCTTGATGAGCGGGTTTTTCTCCAGCTTTGTCGAGGTTCCGGTTTGCTTGCAGTCATCACCAACCGTGCTGGAATGCTCCGGCACCACAGCGCCCTGTTCGACGTGCCCGGCAAGGCTGACAAGCTCCCGGATGCTCGTTGGCAACCTTCCGTTGTCCGCCACAAAGCCGGAGAGCCGCATCTGGCCGCCGTAGGCCGGGGCTTCCACGCCGAGGATGGCGCGGCGCAGGAGGGTGAGGCGGTTATGGGTGTCCTCGATGCGCACCTGCGCGCGGTTTTCGCCCAGCAGCCCGAAAGCCGCCACGGCAACGGCGGAGAGAATCGCCACCACCACCAGCAGTTCGACCAGCGTAAAACCGGCCCTGCGCGCGACAAACCGGAGCGGCATACTGTGTTACCCGTTACCCCTTGCCCGTTGCCTGTTACTCGTCGAACGCGGTAATCACCAGCGCCGGGCCGTAGCGGTTGTTGTAGACGTGGAAGGCATAAAAAACGCGCTCGTCGCCCGCCTTCAGATCCTTGGCAATCCTTGCCGCCGCCCCGTCTTCCACATAAGCGGCCAGCGGTTTGTCGCCGCCATAATCCAGCGCCACGCGCTGGCTGACCTTGAGTTCGGCGGTCACGCCGATCAGGCCCATGACCTTCTTCAGATAGTCCGCCTTCTGCGGCGCGGGCAGTTGCGCAAGGCGGGCGGTGAAGCGCACCGGGCGCGGCTCGAAGATGGTGCGGGAGCCATCCGTCGTGCGCATCCCCGGCACGGCCTGCGCCAGATCGAGCGCGGCGTAGGTTGCGCGCGGATCGCCTTCGACCGTGAGCGCGGTGCTCACAGGTCTGGCGGTGGCCGCGGCGTCCGCCGCCTGCGCCGCGCCCGCGCCAAGGCAAAGGACGGACAGGATGAAAGCGGCGCGGAAGCGGAAAAGGGCGTGTCTGAATGGCATGGTCGTTATCGTTCCGTCTTGAAAACAGGGGGTCAAAGGCAGATCACCACATCGTCCGCGCCGTCTTTGTCGGCGACGTTCGGCTGGCAGGCATCGGCATCGGTCAATGGGTCGGTATTGTTCGTGCCGCCGTAGCGGCCATCCGGCCCCCAGTAGACGACGCGGGGCGGATTGGGCAGGAAAAGAAAGGGCCGCGCATGGCGGGCGTAGTTGGTGCTGGCCTCGCCGGACAGGCTGCGCCACCTGAGGGCACATTCATTACCCGAACACACTGGCGCAAACGCCGGGCCGATGCCGAAGGCGGGAACATTCAGGAGAACATCGCCCGTGCCGGTTTCGATGTTTTCCCGCACATCGAGCCAGTGGCGGTTGGCCAACGGCAGATAGGGGCCATTCCAGCCGCGATGCGTGGCGGGGTTCCAGTTTTCCAGAAAGCCAAGCGGGTGGTTGGTGCACAGTTCGGGGCGCTCAAAGAGGAGCGAGAAATTGGCGGGGGACGCGAACCAGCCGCCACTCGCGCCAGCAGGCAGACTGCCGGAAAAAACCGCGCCGCTACCGCTGCAATTATCGACATCCGTTCCGCCCGCAGGCTGGAACGGCCCTTCGCCAGGCCAGTAGCCGGTATCGTCATGAAAGCGCCCGAGGGCCGAGGCCAGCCGTAGCAGTTCCACGCGCGCCAGTTCGTCCTCCACATGGCGGTCGACGCCCGCATAGGCGCTCAGCCCCGCGTAGGCGAGCGCGGCGAGTATCGAGCAGATGACGAGCAATTCGATCAGCGTAAAGCCGGTGTGGCGGGACATGGGGAAAGAAAGCCGGTAACGGGAAAGAAAAGCCGGAGCGAAAAACCGGCGCTCCATCACAGCCGGAGCGCCGGTCGCGGACGGGGTTCCCCGCATGAAAAAGGAAACCCCGTGCAGCATCAGCAGAAACGCGACGGATTAGGTGTTGCGGAGGTTGTCGAGTTCGCCGAGTTCTTCCTCTCGGGTGTCGCCCGCGCCGTCGACGACAGCCTGGAAGGTGACGCTTTCGTTCGCGACATCCACGTTGAACAGCACGATGTAGCCCGGATACTCATGCGTTTCCACATGGCGATAGATGGGCGCAACCGCCAGCCCGGCATAGGCATCACGGCTGATAAGGCTCACACCGTCGGTAATACCGAAGGCGATCAGGTTGGCACCCGTAGCCGCCCCAACCCGGGCCGGATCAGCATTCCATTTGGCGACATATTTAGCCGGGCCTATTGCGGGAACTGCCTCAGTCTCATCCCCACTATTTGGCATCCCATCAGGATCGGTAGCTGCAATTGCAGCCGCATTTTCCTCGTGCAGCGAATAAACCCCACCGCAACCACCTTTGCCATCCTGCGTCGACTCGGGGTTGTAAATCCTGCTGGGCACAACATCATTGCCTTTCTGCTCAATCAAGTTCCGCAGGTTGTCGTTGGTGCATCCACCACTTTGGGCAGTGGTATCAAGTCCGCGAACCCCCGTAATTCCAACACTCTTCAACAGATCAAGCTCATCATCGTTGAGTTCTTCAATCGTGAGCTGCTCCGTAAGGTCGGCACTGACAATCGAAAGCCAACCAGCCTCTCTGCCCGGAACGTCATCCAGCGTATTCGGTATCCCATCTGGGCCATCTCCAGGTGCAGCCGGCACACTGTCTGGATCAGTCGGATTCGCAAGCAGCGAATCCCACACAGCGGGATACTTGTTACTGTTCAGCTTGGGAAAAGCAACAAGCGCGCTGGCGATCTGGCCCATGGCGTGCACGTGCGCACCCGCGGCGGCGCGGCGATCGGTATCTTGCAACATCGTGAACGTGGTGCTTGCAACGGCGGCCAGAATCGCCACCACCACCAGCAGTTCCAGCAGCGTGAAGCCGCCGCTCTTGGCGCGGATTTTTCCGAACTGGCGGCGCAGGCCCCGGCTCTTGACGGCGCTGGCGTCGATGGACTGAATCGTGGACTTCAGTTGGTCTTTGCTCATGGCGAGCAGTTTGGACAATACAGACATATGAGACTCCTTGAGTGAATGAGTTTGGCGGCTTTGCTTCCCCCCACGGGAACGCCTGGGCCGCGTGCGTTACGACCTGTCCGGCTCCTCGCCGGATGTTTGGGCCGCGACCCCACGTCGCCAGCCGGTTTCCTCATCCGCCGGAGCAAGCCCAACGGTATGTCTTTGCCTGTCACCGCTCGTCGGCAAATAATCCACCACGAACCGGTACTGCTTGCCGCAATGCAGGATGACCTCCTTCTGCCCGCGCCGCAGTACGCGAATCTCCACCCGTATTTCCGCAAACCCGTCGTGGGCAAAGGCTTCCAGGTAAAGCTCCTTGAGCCTGGACAACACCTGCCCATTGGACTGGACGGACTTCACGCCCGCCGTCTTCTCCAGGTTGCGCATCAGGGGTTTCACCTCGCTATCATGCATCTAACGCGAACGATAATTGCTACTATTTCCAATGTCAACTATCTCCTGTTGATTTTTTTGAAGCGACGCGCGGGCTGCCCGGACTTGCCGCAATGTAGCCCCAGATATTTTCCAAAAATCGCGCGCTCGTTCCCGGCGGCCCCGTAACAGGGATAATGCGCGGCTTGCCAGGCGCGCGGGCGAGTCGCCCGGTGAAGATCAAAGGAGTCATGAAGGTTTGAGTTACGCCAATTCCCGTATTCCCGAAAGCGCCCAGCAGGGCGTGCATGCGCATCTGGCCGCGCGGGTGAGGACGCATCTGGCGCAGCCGTTTCGCAAGCCGGTCGCCAGCTATAACCGCGCCGCTTTTGCGGAGGCGCTTGCCGGGTGGGACGGACGTGCGCCCCTGATCCTCGACGCCGGTTGCGGGGTGGGACACAGCACCATCGCACTGGCGAGGACGTTTCCCGATCACTGGGTGATTGGCGTCGACCGCTCGGAGGCGCGTTTGCGGCGGCGAAAGCCTTATCCGGATGCCTTGTTGCCGGGGAACATGGTATTCGTGCGCGCCGATCTGGTCGATTTCTGGCGGCTGTTGGCCGAAGAAGGGCCGCGGCTGGCCCGGCACTATATTCTTTATCCCAACCCCTGGCCCAAAATTGGGCACCTTGGGCGGCGCTGGCCCGCGCATCCGGTGTTTCCGTTCATCCTCCGTGCGGGCGGGGCGCTCGAATGCCGCAGTAACTGGGCGGTCTACGTGGCAGAATTCGCGTTCGCGCTGGAACTGGCGCTGGGCCGCCCGATGCCGTGGGGCGCGTTCGAGACCGAATGCCCCCTGACGCCGTTCGAGCGCAAATACCGCGACTCGGGCCAGGCTTTGTATCGGCTGTGCGTTGACTTCGACGCGACAGTGGAAATTCGAGGGCGTGGCGCGATATTTGGTACCCAAATAGAAGCGACGGCGGCGTGAGAGTAGGAAAGGTCGTCCGTACAACAATGGGGGAACCGGAGGGATGACGATGCAGGCGATGGTTTTGCGGCCAGTGATGTTGTCTCCCGCGTGGATCGGGGAGATTGCACCCTGCGATTTTTTCGACGGCAATGGCAGTTTGCTATTACGCAAGGGGGCGTTGATCAGCGAGAACCTGCAAAAGCAGCTCGGCAACCGGCGTCTGCTTTGCGACGCTGCGCAGGTTACAGAAGTCTTGACGGATAACCCCTTGCAGGCATTGGCCGACGCGGGAAAAACCTTGCTCATGCTCGACGCGGCGGTGGCGGCGGGCAACAGGTTCGATGCCGGCGCTTGCCGGAAACTCGCGGAATCCTTCCACAACGCCTGGCAATCCGATCCGGATGCCTGCATCGGCTTCATGCGGACAGGAAATCCAGGCTCTTCGAGCGTATGCCAGGCGATACTGGCGGCGCTTTTCGTCGCCGAACTGGGGCAGGCGCACTCTTTTACCAGCGATGAGCTGATCGATCTGATCGGCGCGGCGCTGACGATGAATATGGGCAGCATGGCGCTGCACGATGAAATGGCTTCGTTCGTCGGCCCCTTGCCCGGTCCCCTGCGACGGCGGATGCGGGAACATCCGCTTCATGCGGCCAGGATATTGCGCGGTACCGGCCTGCCGGATGTCTGGTCGCGGGCGGTGGCGCAGCATCACGAAAACCTCAACGGCAGCGGCTACCCAGGGGGGCTGGTCAAGGGCGGCATTTGCCTGGAGGCGCGCATGTTGCGGCTGGTCGATATTTTCACGGCGCGCCTGCGCAGGCGGCAGGGCCGTGGCCCGCGGCATTGGAATATCACGCTGGCGCGCGATCTGGGCAGTCTGACCGAGCATGTGTTCGACGCCGACCTCGATGTGCTCGATCTCAGCCTCGCCCGGTTGCTCATGGGCCGTTTGGGCCTTTTCCCGCCCGGCAGCATCGTGCGGCTGTCCAACAGGGAGCTGGCCATCGTCAGCCGACGCTCTTACGACATCGTGCGCGATGCGATTCTCTCGCCGAGCGAGGTGTTGTCTTTTCTCGATGCGGACGGGCAGCCCTACGAAACGCCCCTGCCCCGCCGCATCGGCCTGAACGCTTATCGCATCCTGAGCTATGCGCACAACGACCAGCCGCGCCTGCCGCCTTATGACTGGTCGAGGATATGGGGGTATGACGTGCAGCCGCCCTGAGGGAGCGGCTGTCAGCGGCCCGCGATTTTCATGTGTTCGATCAGCACGGATCCGCAGTGCTTGGCTCCGCGCGGCAGGGCGTCGTTGCCCACCGCGACGATGCCGCGGAACATGTCGCGCAGATTGCCCGCGATGGTCACTTCCTGCACCGGGTGCTTGATCCTGCCGTTTTCCACCCAGAAACCGGCCGCGCCGCGCGAATAGTCGCCCGTGACGTAGTTGATGCCTTGCCCGAGAAGTTCGGTGACGAGCAATCCTCGCCCCATTTTTTTCAGCATCCCCGCGAGATCGTCGCCGCCGCCCTTGACCCGCAGGTTATGGGAGCCGCCCGCGTTGCCAGTGGTTTGCAGCCCGAGCTTGCGCGCGGTATAGACGGACAGGAAATAGCCTTGCAGCACGCCATCGGCCACGACCTCGCGGTCATGGGTGGCGACGCCGTCGTTGTCGAACCAGCTTACGCCGAAGGCTTTGGGGAGATGGGGGCGTTCGCTGATGTTGATGACGGGCGAAAATACCTGCTGGCCGAGCGTATCGAGCAGGAAACTCGAACGGCGGTAGAGCGCGCCGCCGCTGACTGCCTGTACGAAGCTGCCGATGAGGCCGACCGCGGCGGGGGCCTCGAAGATTACGGGCGCCTCGCGGGTGCGGATTCTTCTTGCGCCGAGCCGGGCCAACGCCCGCCTGCCCGCGATGCGCCCGACTTCCTCGGCGGCGATGAGGTCGCTGGCGTCGCGGCGGCCGTCGTGCCAGTATTCCCGTTGCATGGCATCGCCCTCCCCGGCAATCACCGCGCACGACAGGGAATGGCGGCTGCTGGCGAAGCCGCCCATGAAGCCGTGGCTGTTGGCGGAGACGAAGCGCGATTGCTGCGTCGAGACGCTCGCGCCTTCGGAATTGCGGATTCGCGGGTCGATCGCAAAGGCGGCATCCTCGCAACGGCGCGCCAGCGCGACGGCTTCGGCCACCGGAATGTCCCAAGGGTGGAACAAATCGAGATCGGAGCAATCGCGCGCCATCAGCGCCTTGTCGGCCAGCCCGGCGCAGGGGTCGGGCGCGGTGAACCGGGCGATTGACAAGGCCGCGTCGACGGCGGATTTCAACGCGGCGCGGGAAAAGTCGGACGTGCTCGCCTGTCCGCGCTGCTGCCCGAGGTAAACCGTGATGCCGATGCCTTTGTCGCGGTTGTATTCGATGGTATCGACATCGCCCCTGCGTACGGTGACCGATTGGCCGAAACTCTCCGAAATATCTATTTCAGATGCAGAGGCGCCTTTTTTGCGGGCGTATCCGAGAAGATCGGCGGCAATTTCCTGAAGGCGGGACTGGGAGCGGGAAAACCCGGCGTTGGAAGTCATGGGCGAAGACGGCTGTTGGCAAAGGCTATAATTCTACCCCGCTCATGCCCGCGACTTGCCATGGTCTTTTCAACCGCCTCTTTCCCGCCTGTCCATCTGGATGACGATGCCGCCGCGCCGCCAAGCAAGACCCGCCGCAAGCGGGAAATGCAGGCGCTCCAGGATTTGGGCGAACAATTGACAGCCTTGCCGCCAGAGCAATTGAAAAGCCTTTCCCTACCCGATGCGCTTTCCATCGCCATTGCCGACGCACGGCGTTTCGCGGGCGGGCGCGAAGCCTTGCGCCGGCAGATGCAATACATCGGCAAGCTCATGCGCGGCGTTGATCCGGCGCCGATTCGCGCCCGGCTCGATGCCCTGCGCGGTCTGGCGGCGGACGAAATCGCGCGCCAGCACCGGCTGGAACACTTGCGCGATGAATTGATCGCCGACGAAAAAACCATCGAACGCATCGTCCGCGACTGGCCGGGAGCCGACATCCAGCGTTTGCGCGCCTTGCGGCGCAATGCCCTGAAAGAACGCGAACAACACCTGCCGCCCAAGGCATTCCGCGAGATTTTCAAGGCGCTGCGCGAACTCGACTGAGCGGCTGTGGCACGGGCAAGGAAGCAGGCGTTTTGCAGGGACGACGAAGTACTCGCCACAGATGGAGAGGAGAAGACAAGTGTCCGCGTTCTTCTCCCGCTTCGGTTCGCTGGTCTCAATTTTTCTTGCATTATTACGGGTCATTGCCTAGCATTGGGGGCGCGCCGCTTGCGGCGCGCCCCCAAACTTCCACGTTGGACTAGCTGAACACCCGATGACAAAGAAAAGATCTGAAAGCCGAGCGCGCTACTTCATCAGAGAGCAAGCGGAGAAAAGAGGCTGGAATACATCACACCCCAGCAAAGGCGGTAACTGCCTTGAAGAACAAGAAATAGTTGATTTTTTTAGTGACATAGGGCTTGGGTTAGATAGGCCAGATTTTATATTCTCAATCGACGGCCTTCCTGTTCTCATTATCGAAGCCAAGAATCGTGTTGATAAGATAAAAGCAGCTATAAATGAAGCTGTTGAATATGCAGACAAAGTTAACAAAAACTCGAAATATAAAATCAAGATCGCCATCGGCGCCGCAGGAGAAGAGAGTCAAGGTTTTGCTGTAGAAGTCAGATTTCTTAAGGGTAATTCATGGGTAGCACTTAAGTCAAAAGGCTGCGAGATAACAACAATCCCCTCCCAAAGAGAGCTTGAGTCCGCATTACAAGCGAATGATGCCACGACAGTAGTTGATGTTCCTAGTGTCGGCGAATTCATTGATACTGCAATTGAGTTAAGTAAAATTCTCCGGCTGGCTAAGGTCGAAGCCCCGTTAAGGCCAAAAGTAATCGGAGCCTTAACGCTTGCAATGTATCAGGGGAATATCGATTTCCTAGAATATCGCGCATTAGAAAGCATCAACAGTTTGCTTAATCAAGCAATTGATGAAGCGGTTGACTTGGATGTGGGCAAAAAAGTCCGCCTATCGGAATCGTTAAGATTGCTTGGAGCGGATTACGATAGGCTTCGCCCCCATATCGCAAAGATTGTTCACTTGCTTCGTGGCCTCAATATTCGCTCTGTTTTGCAAACAGACACTGACTTTCTCGGTTTGTTCTATGAGGCATTTCTACGATATGGTTATGATAACAATGCACTCGGTATTGTTTTCACGCCAAGGCATATAACAAAATTCTGCGCTGAATTAATTGATGTAAAATCCACCGATAAAGTTGTGGATTTAGCATGTGGAACAGGTGGTTTCTTAGTCGCGGCATTCGACAGGATGATGTCTGGAGCGCACGCCCCCAAAGCAATACATAAAGTAAAGCGAGCATTGTTTGGCTTTGATACGAATCCAACAATTTGGGCGCTAGCTACTCTCAATATGTTTTTTAGAGGCGACGGGAAAAGCCATCTGGAGAACATGAGTTGTTTTGACAACGCAGCCCAAACCGCGGTCGCGGATTCATGTACTAAGGCTTTTTTAAATCCGCCGTTTTCTCAAGCTGGTGAACCCGAAAGAGATTTTATTAATGCTTCCATGGAAGCCCTGGAGCCAGACGGTCTTTTGGCGGTTGTTGTCAAAGCGGGTATATTTGCCGATGATGATAATGCTGTTTGGAGGCGCGAATTCACAAGAAACCATACCGTTTTGGGCATGATTAGCCTCCCGGACGATCTTTTTTACCCAACAGCCGTACCGGCTTCTATTCTTGTTGCAAAAGCACATATCCCGCAAGATGCTAATAGTCGTGTGTTTATGGCTCGAATTTGGAATGATGGATTCGAAAAACTAAAGGGGCGTCGCGTATCAATTGAAGGGAGCCAGCTTCGTGCAACAGCAAGTGCATTTTCATCATTCCTTCTGGGCGAACGACTCAATGGAGATAATTTTTCCGTAGTTTCTTCAAAATACATTCTTGATGGAAACGAGTGGAGTCCGCAACAATGGTTGCCTCAACCAATTCAGTCAGAGGACAAACTTAAGAAATTTGAAGACGACGTAAAACTGGCCATCTACAGGGCAATTTCAGCACTGCCTGAATTGGCGGATGTTGCTTTGCCGGATTTTATGAGGGACTGGAATTTACTCCCTGATTTCAGTTTTAGCAAAACCGCTCCTGTTTCCTATTTTTTTGAGGTAGTCAATGGTCGATCAAGTGGAGAAAAAAACTATCCGGAAGGAGAGATTCCCTATATTTCCAGTGGCGACCAGACAAACAGCATAGTACGCTTAGTTGACAAGGATAATGAGGAGCTATTTGATTCTGGAGGGATAACAGTAACAGCTTTCGGGCAGGCTTATGTCCAACCATGGCCGTTTATGGCGCGTGGTAATGGCGGAAGCGCGGTGCGAATTCTTTTGCCAAAATTCAACATGACCTTCAATGAATTAGTTTGGTTTGCATCGCAAATAAACGCTCAGCGCTGGAGGATTTTCTATGCACGAATGTCAATTAAGTCCAGACTTGAGCAACTTGAAATAACCAGTCCGCCGCGACGACTAAATGACAGGGGCGAATCAATTCATACAAGAGCAAAAAATTTCAAAAATAAATTACTGGAGTTAAGCTGTGCGGAATAAATCTAATGTTTGGGTTAAAAATTCCATAAAAATTTTCGTCTTTTTGAAAAACGCCTTTTTGCCCTCGGATCGCTCAGACATTTCAACGGGCGGAGACATGGCGCGCCGCGCGCCGACATCCCGCAGGCGCATGGACGGACGGCCACAAGGGCCGCCCCCGCGCGGCATCCAGGATTTAACGCCGCATGGATTGCCGCGGGGGATGCAGGTTCGCAACGACGCCAAAACCGTCCTTTATCCACGCCGATCTTCGCCGCCTGTCGACTATCATCACGACGTTATTTGCCGCAAGGGCTGCCCGACATGACGCTTTCTCCCATTGCACGCCTGATGGCGGCCGCCAGTGAGATCATTCTTGGCAAGGAGCATGAGTTGCGTCTTGCCCTTTCGTGCCTGCTCGCGCGCGGCCATCTGCTGATCGAGGATGTGCCGGGCACGGGCAAGACTACCCTCGCCCACACGCTCGCCCGCCTGCTCGGCCTTCAGTTCCAGCGCATCCAGTTCACCAGCGATCTGCTGCCTGCGGACATTCTTGGGGTGTCGGTTTTCGAGCGGGACAGCGCAACGTTCCGTTTCCGCCCCGGCCCGGTGTTCGCGCAATTGATTCTTGCCGATGAGGTGAACCGCGCCACGCCAAAAGCGCAAAGCGCATTGCTCGAAGCGATGGAAGAACGCCAGGTCACGGCGGACGGCCAAACGATGCCCTTGCCCGAGCCTTTTTTCGTGATCGCCACCCAGAACCCTTCGTCCCAGATCGGCGTTTTCCCCCTGCCGGAAAGCCAGCTCGACCGCTTTTTGCTGCGCATCCGGCTCGGTTATCCCGACCACGCCGCCGAACGCAGGCTGCTGCAAGGGGAAGACCGGCGCAAGTTGATCGGGCACGCCGAGCCGGTGATCGGCGTGCCCGATCTGCTCGAACTGCAAGAGGCCGCCCGCGCCCTGATTGTCGCGGATCGCCTCGTCGATTATGTGCAGGCGCTCATTGCCGCCACCCGGCAGAACGCGGAATTCCTCGCCGGTCTCAGCCCGCGCGCGGGCATGGGGCTGCTGGCGGCGGCGCGCGCCTGGGCGCTGCTCGAAGGGCGCGACCATGTGCTGCCCGAGGATGTGCAACGTATTTTTCCGCATGTGGCCGGCCATCGCCTGCATCGGGCGGGCGACGGGCGCACGCCCGCCCCCGATGAACTGGCGCGCCTGCTGGAAAGCGTCGAAATTCCCTGACCCCGCACTAGGATGTCCCCGGTCGCAGCCTTTGCCCGCCTGCGTTTTCCGTTCCGGCGATTCCGGCCGAAAGCGCCGGAAGCCGCGCCGCTCACGCTCTCGCAGCATCGCATCTATGTTGTGCCGACTTTTTCCGGACTGGCTCTTGCCGGTATGCTGGCCGTGATGCTGATCGCTTCGATCAATTATGGCCTGAGCCTGGGCTACGCGTTTTGTTTCCTGCTCGGCGGTATCGGCGTCGCCAGCGCCATCCACGCTTTTCGCAATCTGCTGCGCTTGTCCATCCGCCCTGGCCGGGTAGAGGACGCTTTTTGCGGCGGCAGCGCGGTTTTCCATTTGCTGATCGACAATCCGGACGCCCATCGCCGCCCTGCCCTGCGCCTGCTCGGCGGCAAGACGCCGGAACTGCGCGGCGAAACCCGGTTCGAACTGCCCCCCATGGCCTGCGGCGACATCGCCCTTGCCTTGCCGGCGCGCCAACGCGGCAGGATGCCTGCCGGGCGGACGATTATCGAGACGCGCTGGCCACTCGGCCTCGTCCGCGCCTGTAGCGTTTTTACGCCCGCCATGGAGGCGCTGGTTTTCCCCGCGCCGGAACTCGCCCCGCCTCCACCGCCGCCCGGATCGGGCGGCGTTTCCGCGAACCGGGGCGCGGCCCGCATCGGCAATGAGGATTTCGCCGGTCTGCGTGCTTATCAGGAGACGGATTCGCCGCAGCATCTGGCCTGGAAGGTTTTCGCCCGCAGCGGCGCGATGATGACGAAGCAGTTTTCGGATATTGGCGATACGGATTTGTTTTTCGACTGGCGCGCGCTGCCCGCCGCGCTCTCCGAGGAGAGCCGCCTGTCGCGGCTCACGGCCTGGCTGCTGCGCGCGGAGCAGTCCGGACAGCGTTATGCCTTACGCTTGCCGGGGCGTGATTTTTCCATTGACCGGGGCGAGACTCATTTGTACCACTGCCTTGCGGCGCTTGCCCTGTATGGGGATGAGGCGGAGGAAGCTTAAGCAATGGATGCGCGGTATTCTCTTCCCGCGCTTTCTCCCGGACGCGCTTCGCCCGATGAGGCCGGTTTGCGACGCGACCAGGGCTTTTGGTTGCTGGCGGCGGCGGTAGCGACCATCGCGCCCCATTGGGTGAATATGCCTGCCTGGGTGGGGGCGGTGTGCGCGATTCTGTTCGTCTGGCATCTCCGGCGGCTGCGGCGCGGGGCCGCCGCCCCCCCGCGCTGGTTGTTACTGCCATTCACCCTCGCCGCCGCCATTGGGGTGCGTTTGTCCTTCGGTTATTTTCTGGGCAAGGCGCCGGGGCTGGCCTTCCTCGCCGTGCTCCTGAGCCTGAAATTGCTGGAAACCCGCAATGTGCGCGATGCCCGCGTCGCCATGTTGATGTGTTTTTTCCTCCAGTTCGGCCTGTTTTTCAACAATCAGTCGGCGTTGTCCGCCGCCCTCGCGCTGTTCGCCGCCCTGATGACGCTCGGCAGTCTGGTCGCGCTGGCCGATCCGGCCTGTGCCACGCGGGAACGGCTGAAAATGAGCGCCATCCTGGCCGCGCAGGGGCTGCCGTTCATGGTGGCGCTTTTCATCCTCTTTCCCCGCGCCGCCGCGCCGATGTGGGGCTTTCCGGACAGCGCCGCCATTAGCGGGCTTTCCGATTCAATGTCGCCGGGGACGGTCAGCGAGCTGATTCTGTCGGATGCGCTCGCGTTCACGGCGGAATTCGACGGCCCGCCCCCGCCGCCGTCCGAGCGCTACTGGCGTGGCCCGGTGCTGGGCAAGTTCGATGGTCGAACCTGGCGCATGGTGTATGGTTTTTTGCTGGATCGTCCGCGTTATATGCCCATGGGTCGCCGTTATGATTACCGGATCATGCTCGAACCCCACAATCAGCACTGGCTGCCGGTGCTCGACTACCCGGCGGGGCCGGTGCGGGGGATAAGTTTCACGCTCGATTTCCAGGCCATGAGCCATTTTCCTATCAGCAATCGCATGCAGTTCGCTTTCAGCGCCTTTCCCGGCACGGTGGCGGGCGGCGGCGAGGGGACGCAGAGACTCGACGTGTTTCGCCAATTGCCCGCGCATGGCAACCCCCGAACGCGCAAACTGGCTACCGCGCTGAAGGCGGAGATGCCCGAACAGACGGTGGAACGCATCCTCGCCTGGCTCGCCCAGGGGCAATTCACTTACACGCTGCAACCGCCGCTGCTGGACGAGGACAGTACCGACCGGTTCCTGCTCGATACCCGCATGGGTTTTTGCGAGCATTTCGCCGGTGCTTTTGTGTTTCTGGCGCGCGCGGCGGATGTGCCCGCGCGCGTCGTCACCGGCTATCAGGGCGGGCGCATCAACCCGGTCAACGGGACGATGACCGTGCGCCAGTCGGACGCCCATGCCTGGGCCGAAGTCTGGCTCGCCGGGCATGGCTGGGTACGGGTCGATCCGACCGCGCTCATCGTGCCGCAGCGCATCGAAAGGGGGCTGGAGGCTTCCTTGCCCGAGGGTGAGAGGCTCCCGCTCCTGTTGCAACCGCGATACTTGTGGCTGCGCCAGTTGCGCGACCGCTGGGAGGCTCTCGCTACGGGATGGCATCGGGGGGTGCTCGCCTACGATAACCAGCGGCAGCGCGATTTGCTGGAGGTCATGTTCGGTCTCGATGCCTCGCTTCCGGCCGTGCTCGGGACGAGCGCCATCGCCATCGCCCTGCTGATGGCCGTGTTCTACTATTGGGCGCAGCGCCGCCATGGCTCGCGCGATCCGCTCGACCGCGCCTGGGCGCGTTTCTCGGCGAAACTCGCCCGCTACGGCCTTGCGCGCGCGCCCTCGGAGGGACCGCTGGATTACGCCCAACGGCTCGCCGCCGCCCGCCCCGCCAGCGCCGCGATGTTGACGGCGATCTGTACCCGCTATGCCCGTTTGCGTTATCGTCCGTCTCCTTCAGATGAAGAACACAAGGAAATATGCGCGCTGATACACTCTATCAACCGCCTCGATCTCAAAAAGGAAACCCCGGCTTCGCCATGAAAATCCAGACTCGTTATCTTCTCCCGCGCCTGCTTGCCGTTTTTCTGCCGCTCATCCCGTGGACACCCGCATACGCCGACTATGCGGCGCGCGCGGATGTATCGGCCTTTGTCGAAGAAATCGCTGTACGCAACCAACTCGACGCGGCGCCGATCCATGCCGCGCTTTCCCGCGCCAGCCACAATCCGCGTGTGATCGAACTCATCAAGCCGCCCGCGACGCGCGGCGCGCGCTCATGGCGTCGTTATCGCTCCCGCTTCATCGACCGTATCCATCTGGACGCCGGGTTGCAGGCCTGGACGCAATACGCGGCAAACCTGCGCCGGGCCGAAAAGGAATACGGCGTGCCGCCGGAAATCATCCTCGCCATTCTCGGGGTCGAAACCATCTACGGGCGCAATACCGGCAATTTCGAGACGCTGTCCGCGCTTGCCACGCTGGCTTTCGATTATCCGCCACGGGCCGAATTGTTCCGTGGCGAACTGGAGGCGCTTTTCCTGCTTGCGCGCGAGCAGGAACGCGATCCGGCCAGCTACAGCGGCTCTTACGCCGGCGCGCTCGGCTGGCCGCAATTCCTGCCCAGCAGCGTCCGCCGCTATGCGGTGGATTTCGACGGCGATGGCCGCGTGGATTTCAATGCCGACGGAAACGACGCTATCGGCAGTATCGCCAACTATCTGCGCGAACATGGCTGGGTGGCGGGCGCGCCCGTCGCGGTGAAGGCGCAGGTCGCGCCCCATGCCGATCCGGCCCCCTTCATCGAAGCGG
Organism: Azoarcus sp.; assembly: GCA_031258965.1. Lineage (GTDB taxonomy): Bacteria > Pseudomonadota > Gammaproteobacteria > Burkholderiales > Rhodocyclaceae > WRNU01. The sequence goes on from JAIRMC010000015.1 coordinate 31,524, forward strand.
GCGTGGAACCAAGCTTGACTCCGGCGCGGCTCGCCGAAGCCGGTATCCACCCTCTCGGCGACAATCCCCACGCTGGCAACGCGACGCTGATCGACCTTGAAACGCCGGGAGAGGACGTCGAATACTGGCTTGGCTACCGCAATTTCTACGTCATCACGCGCTATAACCGGAGCAATTTCTACGCGATGGCGGTTTTCCAGCTCGCAAACGCCTTGCGGGACAGCCGCAGCGGCGGATTCGTGCCGGAGTCGCGCGCGGCACCGAAAAAAGCGGCGAAACCCGCATCACGCGCGAAAGCACGGGTGAAGGCGAAGGCGAAAGTGCGCAAACCAGCCCAACGCCGCAAAACCCGCCGCTGAATTTATTTCCCGGACGAAAAACCGCCCGCTCCCCCCGGAACGGGCGTTACAGTATTTGCCCAGCGCGCAATCCTACCCCCCCTTCTCAACGGCATCGTCAAACCAGGAGGAAAGCATTTTGCAGCGGGTGTCCGTGTCGGCGGTTTCATGACAACAGGCAGGCTACGGCGCGGCAATCTACGGCGCTCTTGCCGTCAGCCAGCCATTGATGCGCCCGATCTCTTCTTCGCCCAAACGGCCCACCAGTGCCAGGAGCTTCAGGTGCGACAGCACGTAGCGGTAGCGCCCGCGATCAAGGTCGCGCCGGGCCGTGGCGAGGTTCTGTTCGGCGGTCAGGATGTCCAGCGTGGTGCGGGCGCCAGCCCGGAATCCCTTTCGCGTCGACAAAAGCGCCTGCTCGGCGGACTGCACCGCCCGCTCATAAGCCGCAACCCAGTGCACGCCCTGGGCTACGCCGTCGAACTCTTTCCTGACTTCCAGGCCGACTTCACGGCGCGCCACTTCAAGCTGCTGGCGCGCCTTGTCCAGTTCGGCCTTGGCCTGGCGAACCGTGGACGCGGTCTCGCCGCCAGCGAAGATCGGCACGTCGAACTCCAGCCCAATCATGTTGCCGTCGTTTTTCGTGTCGATGTTACTGATGCTGTCGCTCTTGTTCTTGAAACGCCGCGCCAGCAGGTCGACGGTAGGCAGGTGGCCGGAAAGCGCCTTGTTGATCTGTTTGTCAGCCGCTTCGACAGCGGCGCGCAATGATGCCAGCCGGGGATTGATCTCCTCGGCCTGCTGTATCCAGTCTTCGGGCCGGTTCGGATCAGGCGCGACGAGCTGGATGCGCTCGGGATCGAGTCGCGCCAGGGATGTGATTGGCCGGTCGATGATGGACTTCAGCGTATCCTCGGCGTACTTGAGCTGATATTGCAGGTCGAGGGTCTGGGCGGCGGCCAGATCGAGCTGCGAGCGCGCTTCGTCGATGTCGGTGCGCGTCCCCGCGCCGGACTGGAAGGCTTTTTGGGCGTAATCCAGTTGCGTCAAGTAGGCGTCCCGCTGTTCTTTGGTGACATTCAATTCCGCCTCGGCGAGCAACACGTCAAAATACGCGGTGCCGATTCGCGTTCCAATATCTTGCTCTGCCCATTGCAGGGTGGCCTCGGCGCCTGCCACTTGCGCCTGCGCCTGCCGGTAGGCGGCATAGGCGGCGGGCCGGAACAAAGGCTGGCGCACACCCAGGGAGAGACTGTTGCTGCGGTAGTCGTTATCCTTTTCAGGTAGCGCATTGTTGCTGTATTTCGTCTCGACCGAATTCCGGGCGGACGAGCCGCTAAACGACAGGTTGGGCAATAAACGCGCCAACGCCTGCGGCGCAAGTTCGCGCCGGGCCTGGGCATCAGCCTGTGCGGCGAGGTAGTTGGCATCGGCCCGCACCGCCTCGCGGTATAGGCTCAGCAGGTCGTCCGCCCGCGCCGACGGAGAAACCGGCATCACGCCGCCCACGACCAAAACAGCCATCAAGGAGATATGTAGCTTCATCGAAGTTCCTCGTTTATTCCTCTTTCATGGAAACGGCAATCCGTTTCAACAGGGGGTGCAACAGATAGGTGAGTAGGGATCGCTCCCCGGTGATGATGATGACTTCCACCGGCATGCCCGCGTGCAGGCGGCGTTCGCCGAGGCTTTTCATGCCCTCCTCCGTTACCGATACGCGCGCCAGGTAATAGCTGATACCGGCCTGCTCGTTGTAGATCAGGTCGTTCGAGATCGACGCCACCTTGCCCCGTACTACCAGCGCCGGGCTGTGGGCGAAGGCGGAAAAGCGCACGTCGGCGTCGAACCCGGGCCGCACGCGGTCGATGAGATGGGGCGGCACCTGGGTTTCCAGCAGCAAGGGTTCGTCTCCGGGCACGATGTCCATGACCTTTTCGCCCGGCGCGATGACCCCGCCGACGGTCTGCGCCGTCAAACCCACTACCTGACCGGCAACCGGGGCGCGGATGACCGTGCGTTCGAGATCGTTCCGGAGCGCCACGAAACGCTCGCCTTCCCCCTCGACCTGGCTGCGCACGTCGGCCAGTTCGGTATCGACTTCTTTCCTGTACTCCTGCTGACGGTGCGCGATGCGCAGCTTCGTTTCGGCAAGGGAGCTGCGCGAGCGGTCGATGTTGCCCTGCAAATCGGCGATCGCGCCCAGCGTCTCGGCGCTCGTGCGCTGCAAGGCCAACAGATTGTTTTTCGGCGCGTAACCATCGTCGACCAATCCCTGTAATCCGCGCATTTCCTCCTCGATCAGCTTCAGTTGCGCATGGCGCGCTTCCAGCAAACCCTGATACCCCGCGATGGACGCTTCAAGCCCGGCGACAGACTCTTCCATCGCCTGGATTTCGGCCTGCAACGACATACGCCGCGACTGAAGCAGTCCTTCCTGGTTGGCGATCATGGCGACCACCAGCGGCTCGCCCTTTACCCGCAGCAAGTCCGGATGAAAATCAATCTTGTCGCGCCCTTCCTGTTCCGCTACCAATCGAGCCTCCGTCGCCCGTAAAGTGTAATAGCGTAAACGTGTACTTTCAAAATTTGCCTGCGCCGTGGCCGGGTCAATTTCCAACACTGGCGCGCCCGCCTCCACGAACTGCCCTTCCCTCACGTACACAGCCTTGACAATACCGCCTGAAAGGTGCTGTACCGCCTTGCGTTTGGTGTCGATCGCCACCACGCCGGATGTGGGCACGCCCTCATCCAGCGGGGCCAGCGCCGCCCACAGCAAAAAACCGCCGAAGCCGACCGCCAGTACCCAAAAGCCGATGCGGGCCGGAGAACGGGTGTCGACCGGCAAGTCTTGGTATGCCCCCTCATCGGGGTCGCCCGCTTCATGCACGATTGGCGGGGGAGCGAGAAACTTGACCAGGGCGTTCCTGGGTTTTTCCGCCATGGCCGGGGCCGACCCGTATTTTTTGGTCAGGGCGCTCTTGTGTTTTACGGGGGAAATCGCGGTTGGAGACGGACTCACGTCGGGTTCCTTATGGTTTATTTATCGTCGTCATCGGGCCTGCATGGACTGCATCGGCATGATGGCCTCCATGGCGCCGTCCGCGGCCTTGTCTTCGGACGGCGGCGGCTCCAGACGCAGCGCGCGGCCTTCTTCCATGACCAGGATGGAATCCATCGCCGCCATGATGCGCGGACGATGGCTGATCAGCACGAGCGTAACGCCGCGCTCTTTCAGCGCAATCACCGCTTGCAGCAAAGCGCGGTCGCCGGCGTCGTCCAGATTGGAATTCGGCTCGTCGAGCACCACGAGGCGGGGATTGCCGTAAAGCGCCCGCGCCAAGCCGATACGCTGGCGCTGACCGCCGGACAGGAAACCGCCGCCGACGCCAATCGGCGTATCGTACCCTTTCGGGAAACGCAGGATCATCTCGTGTACCCCCGCCTGCTGGCAGGCTTCGATCACCAGGGCGGAATCGAGCTTGCCGAAACGGGCCACGTTCTCGGCGATGGTGCCATCGAAAAGTTCCACGTCCTGCGGCAGGTATCCCATCCATCCCCCCGCTTCCGTGCGGTTCAGATCGCGGAGAGGAATTTTGTCGAAAAACACGACTCCCCGCGTTTCCGGCAAGATGCCGAGAAGCGCCCTCGCCAGGGTCGATTTACCCGAACCCGATGGCCCCCGCACCCCAAGCGCCGATCCGGCGGGAATTCGCAGCGACACATCGTCCAGGACGGGCTGTTCCCGACCGGCAACGTTGACCGAAACATGCTTGAGCCGCAACGCGGCCCCCGGCGTCAACGCCTCTGCCACGCTCCTGGCGCGAACCGGATGCGCCGCGAGCGCCGCCTCCAGTTCCAGAAAAGCCTTCCTGGCCGCCTGCAAGTCCTTCCAGGCTTTCATCAAGGCATCGAGCGGAAACGTGGCGCGGGTCATCAGTGCATTGGCCGCGATCATCGCGCCGGGCGAAATCTCGCCGTAAACCGCCAGCACCGCCCCGGCGGCCAACGTCATCGACTGCTGCATCAAGCGCATGAATGTCGTGATCGACTGCATGCGCGTCTGCGCATCCAGTCCCCGCCGTCCCTGCACCAGCGCCATGAGATGGCTGCGCCACCACATGCCGCGAATGTTATCGAGCATACCCATGGCTTCGACCGCCGCCGCATGCCGCAGACGGGCATCTAGATGCCGACTTTCCGTTCCGGCGGCCTCGACCGCCGTCTCCAGCGGTTCTTCCATGACGAGACCGGATATATAGGCGGCCACCCCCAAAATCAGGCAAAAGATGATCGCCAGCGCGCCAAGTATCGGATGCAGGAGGAAAAGCACCAGGATATACACGGGTGTCCACGGTGCATCCAGAATGGCGAACAAACCAGCCCCGGTAAGGAACTGGCGCAGGCGGGCCATGCTCCCGAACAGGCGGCTGCTCTCCCGGCCCCGGTCGAACATCTCGAAAGCGGCATCGAACACGCGCGGGTTGAGTTTCATGTCCAGCCGCACCCCAAGCCGCACCAGCAAGCGCGAGCGCACCCATTCCGAAAAACTCATCACCCCCAGGAAAAAGAACAGCATGAGCGTCACGGCATAAAGCGTGAACTCGTTGCGGCCCACCATCACCCGGTCGAAAACCTGCAACATGTACAGCGTGGGCGTGAGCATCAGCAAGTTGATGAGCGCGGTAAAACCCAGCGCGTAAGCGAACTCGCGGCGGAACGAACACAAAATCCGGCTCAGTTCGCTACGCTCGGCAAAAGCGGCAAGCTTTCCGAACCACCCCGGTTTCTTCGCCTTCGCCCGCACAGGTTTTTTCATGCGCGACGATTTAGGCTTCCTCGCCTTCGCATGCACAGGTTTTTTCACATGCGACGACGGCTTTCCCGAAAGCGAACTCATCTCGATCCCATAGGCGCGGAGCCGCCGCCGGAACTTGTGGTTATAACAGAAGAATACGACAACCTGCGCGCGCCCGCCTGTGCCTGTTTCGGCGGCTTCAACGCATTGAGCACCGCGGCGGGAGGGCCGAACGCCTTGGGGTCCCCATCCACCAAAAGCAGCATCAGATCCGCCATCGCCAACAGATTCTTGCGATGCGTCACAGCCACCACCGTCGCGCCCTTCGCCCGCAACGCCTGCAAGGCATTCGCCAGCGCCGCGTCGCCGCTTTCATCCAGATTGGCATCCGGCTCGTCAAGCACCACCAGACGCGGAGAACCATAAATCGCCCGCGCCAACCCCACGCGCTGCCGCATACCGCCAGAGAGCGCCATACCATCATCGCCAACCGATGTGTCATACCCCATCGGCAAACCCAGGATATAGGCGTGTAAGCCCGTGATCTTGCCCGCGGTCTCGATCTTATCGTAGTCCAGCTCGCCGAACCGGGCGATATTCTGCGCTATCGTGCCCTCGAACAGCGCCACCTCCTGCGGCAGGAAACCCACATGCGGCCCCAGTTCCCGCTTGTTCCACGTAAACACATCGACGCCATCGAGCCGTACCGTGCCGCCAAGGCAAGGCCAGATTCCCACCAACAAATGCGTCAGGCTCGACTTGCCCGAAGCCGAAGGTCCGATCACCGCCAGCATCTTGCCGGGCGGCAACTCCAGGGAAACATTGCGCAACACCGGCTTGGCGCTTGGCCCTATACCCGGCGGACGCGCCGTCACATGCTCCAGCGTCAGCCGCCCCTGCGGCGCGGGCAAGGACAATCCCGGCACGGCGGCGGGAACCTTCATCAGCAATTCTTCCAGCCGCGCCAAGGCTTCGCGCGAATCGACCACCTTGCGCCATCCGACGATCACCTGCACCAACGGCGCCAGCGCCCGCCCCGCCAAGATCGACGCCATCAGGATCAAACCCGGAGTACCGCTAAAATGTTCCCCGAGCAAAAGCCAAGCGCCCAAGCCCAGCATCAACGAACTCGATACCAACTGCACATACTTCGAGAGCGCGGTAAACACCCCCGCGCGGTCGGAAGCCAGGGCCTGCTGGGAAAGCAACTCCTTCTGCATTCCCAGCCAACGCTGCCGCACGCCCTCCGACATCCCCATCGCCTGCACCACCTCGCCGTTCTTGAGCGAAGCATCGACAAAAGTGCGCGCGTGATTCGACAACATATTGGCCTTCGCCAAAGGCGCCTGCGCCGACCGCTTGTTGAAAAAGGTAATCACCCCCTGGATGAGGGCGCTCGCCAGACCGAACCAGCCCAATACCTGATCTATATAGAAAATCACCCCGATCAGCAGTAGCGCCATCGGAATATCCATCAGCCCCGCCATGACGGGGCTGCAAATAAAATCGCGCACGGTGGCGAAATCGCGCAAGCTACGCTGGCCTATTGCTCGCGCGCCGTGCAGATTGGCCAGGAACACCGCCTCATACACGCGGCTCCCCAGCGCCACATCGAACCCTTCGGCGGCCTGCCGCAACACGCATTGCCGCGCCCACTGCACCACCTCCAACACTACGTAAACAACCGCCAGCAGCAACGTGAGCATGGCAAGCGTCGTCATGCTGCGGCTGTTGAGCACCCGGTCGTAGACCTCCAGCATATAAAACGACGGCGCGAGCATCAAAACCCCGATCACGACGCTGAACAACGCGGCGCGCACGAAGACAGGCTTTTGTTTACCCAAAGCAAGGCGCGCCTCGGAAACAGCTATTCCAGGACTCATTTTTCAAGACATCGGGTAAATACCGCGAATACAAAATCGGAGAGGGATTCTAACAGAAGCTCCGGCAGAACCGCGCGGGATCCAAACGTTCTGCACAAACAGATAGATCCAGACAATCAGGCAAGATAACGACGCCGTATGGTACATGCCCGTCTTGAAACAATGTCAAGCCGCCCGCCACTCATTCGCGCCGACCATGAAGCGCGCCCTTGCGGTTCTACGTGTTTTGTGGTTGCCGAAAAGCCGCGAATACCTCCAACAACATGTCAGCGCCAGGCATCATTGCCTAGCGCCTGGCACACAACTACAATGCCCCGGAAATAGACAGCCTCCGGAAAACGGCATGTACTGGTACCTCATCCAAACCAAACCCCGCTTGGAAAAATACGCACTGGAAAACCTCGAACGCCAAGGCTACGAATGCTACCTGCCGATCATTCCCGCCGAAAAATTGCGCCAAGGCAAACTTACCGTCATCGATACCCCCCTGTTCCCACGTTACCTGTTCATCCGCCTCGGCACGAACGCTACGGACAAGAGCTGGGGTCCCATCCGCTCGACCAAAGGCGTCAGTACATTGGTGCGTTTCGGAAACGACCCCGCCAAGGCGGATGACGAGCTTATCGCCTTGTTGAAATCCCGCGAGAACGCACTGCAAGACGCGCCGGAACGCCTGTTCGAGCAAGGCGAGCGCGTCAGCTTGACCGAAGGCCCGTTCGCGGGCATCGAAGGCATCTACCAGATGACCGATGGCGAATGCCGCGCCATGGTGCTCATCGAACTGCTGGGCAAGACAGCCTCCTTGCGCATCGATCTCAAGGGAGTGCGCAAGCTCAGCCCGTAATACCAAAACAATACCCTTTCCCGCGTTTTCCCATCCATAGTATTATCACTGGTTCCGCAGCGCTTGCCGCCGCCTTTAAATGATATGACAAAAGATCTTGCGCGCTTGTCGATTGCGTGACGGCAGGGCGGTAGCGTGCCTGATCGGTTCAGCGCCGGACTGGGCTGAATTCCCCGACGCAAAAACAGCCCCCCCCTCACTTGCATATGCCCATGCAAAAAAACAAATGCTAAATAACGCTTCCATCCTGGTGACTGGCGGAACCGGCTCGTTCGGATACAGTTTTGCCGCTCTGACCTTGGCGCGCTATAAGCCACGCCGTCTGATCGTATATTCCCGCGACGAAATGAAGCAATGGGAAATGGCGAAGAAATTCCCCGGCGAAGAAAGGCTGCGCTTTTTCATTGGCGATGTGCGGGACCGGGAACGCCTCTACCGGGCGTTGGACGGTGTGGATTACGCCATCCACGCGGCCGCGACCAAAATCGTGCCGAGCGCTGAATACAATCCGTTTGAATGCATCAAGACCAACATCAACGGCGCCATGAACCTGATTGATGCCTGCATTGATAAAAAGGTAAAACGGGTGGTCGCGCTCTCCACGGACAAGGCAAGCAGCCCGGTCAATCTCTACGGCGCGACCAAACTGGCTTCCGACAAGCTGTTCGTTGCCAGCAATGCCTACGCTGGATGGCATGAAACCCGCTTCTCGGTCGTGCGTTACGGCAACGTCATGGGATCGCGCGGCTCGGTCATCCCGTTTTTCCTGTCGATCAGGGACAAGGGCATCCTGCCGGTTACGGACGAGCGCATGACCCGTTTCATGATTTCCTTGGAACAGGGCGTAGAACTGGTATGGCACGCGCTGGAAGACATGGAGGGCGGGGAAATCTATGTAAAAAAAATCCCCTCCATGAAAGTCGTGGATCTGGCCCGCACCATTGCTCCGGAAGCTCGTCTCGAATTCATCGGCATTCGTCCCGGAGAAAAATTGCACGAACAAATGATCGGCGAAGAAGACGCGCCTTATACCTATGAATACCCGCATCATTTCAAGATACTACCCGCAATCCACAACTGCCACCTGAGCGAGCGGCATATCAAGGAAGGCAGGAAATTGCAGGAAGGTTTCAGCTATACCAGCAATAACAATAGCGAGTGGATGCGCGTAGACGAATTGCAGCAATGGCTTGCCGTCAATCAGGACAGGATCGGGAAGATCTGAACATGATTCCCTACGGTCGCCAGGAAATCACAAGAGCGGATATCGAGGCCGTGGAAGCGGTTCTGCGCTCGGATTTCCTGACACAAGGCCCGACGGTTCCCCGTTTTGAAGAAGCCGTGACAACCCGGACAGGAGCTTTGCACGCCGTTGCCGTCAACAGCGCCACTTCCGCCTTGCATCTTGCCTGCCTGGCGCTGGGACTAGGGCCGGGAGACTGGTTGTGGACTTCGCCCATTACCTTTGTCGCTTCCGCCAATTGCGCGCGTTATTGTGGTGCGGAGGTGGATTTCGTCGACATAGACCCACATACATACAACCTTTCCCCAAGAGCACTGGAACGAAAACTCGAAGAAGCCGGACGGGCCGGTCGTTTGCCAAAAATAGTAATCCCCGTGCATCTGTGCGGCCAGTCCTGCGACATGGCGGCGATCCACGCGCTGTCGCGGCGGTTTGGCTTTCGGATCATCGAAGACGCGTCGCACGCCATTGGCGGGCGTTACCGGAATGAACCCGTGGGAAATTGCCGGTACAGCGACATCACGGTATTCAGTTTCCATCCCGTCAAGATCATCACTACCGGCGAAGGCGGCATGGCGCTGACAAATGACGCCGCGCTGGCCGGGGAAATGGCACTCCTGAGAAGCCACGGCATTACCCGCGACCCAGCGCAAATGACCCATGCGCCGGATGGCCCCTGGTATTACCAGCAGATCCGCCTGGGGTTCAATTACCGCATGACGGACATCCAAGCCGCCCTGGGCCTGAGCCAAATAGCGCGGCTGGAGGAATACGTGGCGCGCCGCCGGGAATTGGCCGCGCGATATGACCAATTATTGCAAGATTTGCCGCTCGCGCTGCCCTGGCAACATCCCGATGCGCATTCCACGTTTCATTTGTATGTCGTGCGCCTGCGGCGGGATGGAATCCAGGTTTCGCACAGGCGGGTCTTCGAGTCCCTGCGCGAACAGGGGATAGGCGTCAACCTGCATTACATTCCTGTGCATACGCAGCCATATTACCGGGATCCAGGGTTTGAAAAAGGTGATTTCCCAAATGCGGAAACTTTCTACAGGGAAGCAATAACCCTGCCGCTCTATCCAGCACTGCAAGAAAAGAATTTGGCGTCGATAACAGAAGCTTTGGAAATCGCGCTTTGTACAGGAACATGATATGTTCGGAGAAGCTCTGATTACTCATCAACCGGGAATTTTGCTTACACACATATACCAAATACGTAAACAGGCCCCGGACTGCGTCATTGCGAGGGCAGAAGCGATGCGGCAATCCATGTAGCCTCATGGATTGCTTCGCACGCCCGCAATAGCGACGGGTTTTGCGTATTTTCTGAATTATTGGCTGTTGAGTAAACCCAAAGGCGTCAGAACAAATTCACCGCTGTTTTGAGAAAACATATCACTGATGCAAAGTAAACAAAAATTGGCGCTCGGCACGGCTCAGTTTGGTCTCTCCTATGGTGTGGCGAACCAAAATGGCAAGGTAGCTTTCAAAGAAGTACAAAGAATTTTGTCCAGGGCTAGGGAAGCAGCCATCCGGGTTCTGGACACCGCGATTGGCTATGGTGAAAGCGAAATCGTATTGGGGAAAATCGGGATTTCCGATTTCCATGTGGTCAGTAAATTGCCGGGATTGCCGCCGGATTGTCCAGACATCGGGCAATGGGTACGGCGAGAACTGGCAAATTCTCTGGCGCGATTGCGGATCGATCATCTGGAAGCCCTGCTCTTGCATCGTCCCGCCCAATTGCAAGAGGCGCGAGGCGAAGCGTTGTACACGGCCTTGCGGGATGTCCAGGCGAGCGGCCTTGTCCGAAAAATCGGGATTTCCATCTATACGCCTGACGAACTGGATTTGTTGATGGCGCGTTTCGAGGTCGATCTGGTGCAGGCGCCCTTGAATCTTCTCGACCGGCGTCTTGTGGATTCGGGTTGGGCTGCGCGATTGACGGCGCGGAGCGTGGAATTGCATACCCGTTCCTGTTTTCTGCAAGGCTTACTGCTGATGTCGCCAACGGAGCGCCCGCCCGGATTCCAGCGGTTTGCCGCTTGTTGGCGCGATTGGGAAACATGGTTGCGTGACACGGGACTTTCTCCACTCAAGGCTTGTTTACGTTATGCGCTTTCACAGTCCGAAGCGCGACAGATCATTATCGGTATCGATTCCTCCACGCAGATGGATGAAATTCTCGCGACTGCGGAAGAGGACGCCCTGCCGAATTTGCCCGTTTGGACGGAACCGCCAGACCCCTTGCTGTTGAATCCATCCTGCTGGAGCGCGTTATGAAAACCGTTGCTATCGTCCAGGCGCGCATGGGTTCCACCCGGCTTCCCGGCAAGGTCATGAAGCGGATCAATGGGAAACCCTTGATCGAGCTTTTGCTGGCGCGCCTCGCCCACGCGAAGGAAGTCGACGAGATCGTGCTCGCGACTTCCCTGGAGGAAACAAACTGGCCCTTGGTCGCACATGTGGAATCGCTGGGCCATGCCTGCGAACGCGGCAGTGAAAACGACGTGCTTTCGCGCTATGTGGAAGCAGCGCGCGCGCATGGCGCGGATGTCGTGGTGCGCGTCACCGGCGACTGCCCGCTGGTCGATGCGGCGCTGGTGGATGAATGTATCTCCCGTTTCCGGGCCACGAGCGTTGATTATTACAGCAATACCGACCCGCCGACCTTTCCGGATGGCCTGGATATCGAGGTCATGCGATTTTCGGCTCTGGAACAGGCGAATGGTGAAACACAAAGCGCCTTTGACCGGGAACATGTCACCCCCTATCTCCGGGAATCCGAAAAATTCAGCAAGGGCGTTTTGCAAAACGAACCTGATTTATCGACGCTGCGCTGGACGGTTGATGAACCGTCCGATTTCGAGGTGATCGAAAAAATATTCGCGCATTTCGCGCCGGATATTTATTTCTCCTGGCAAGAAGTGCTGGCCTTGCAGGAAAAGCAGCCGGAAATTTTCGTGGCGAATCAATCCATCCAACGTAATGAGGGCGTGAATCTGGGCAGAGGGCAAAAACTCTGGAAACGGGCGAAACGGGTCATTCCCGGCGGCAACATGCTGCTTTCCAAACGGGCGGAAATGTTCCTGCCGGAACGCTGGCCCGCCTATTTCGAAAAGGCAAGAGGTTGCCGGGTATGGGATCTGGATGGCAACGAATATATCGACATGTCTATCATGGGAATCGGCACCAACACGCTTGGCTACGGGCACCCGGAAGTCGACGGCGCGGTTCGCCAAACGATCGACAAGGGTAACATGTCCACCTTCAATTGTCCCGAGGAAGTGTATCTCGCGGAAAAACTGCTGGAATTGCACCCGTGGGCGGACATGGCGCGTTTTGCCCGTTCCGGCGGCGAGGCCAACGCCATCGCCATCCGTATCGCCCGGGCGGCTTCCGGCAGGGATAAAGTCGCCATTTGCGGCTATCACGGCTGGCATGACTGGTATTTGTCTGTCAATCTAGGTGACGAAAAGGGCCTGGACGGCCATCTGCTCCCCGGTCTTGAGCCAAACGGCGTGCCGCGCAATCTACGTGGCACGGTATTTCCATTTGGATACAACAATTACGAAGAGCTTGAGGCGCTGGTGGAAAGCTACGACATCGGCGTCATCAAAATGGAAGTCATGCGCAATGATGGTCCGAAAAACGACTTCCTGCAAAAAGCGCGCGCCCTGGCAACGCGCAGAAATATTGTGCTGATTTTCGATGAATGCACTTCCGGTTTCCGGGAGACCTTTGGCGGATTGCACAAAAAATATGGCGTCGAACCGGACATGGCAATCTTTGGCAAGGCGCTAGGCAATGGTTATGCCATTACGGCGGTCATTGGGCGGCGCGGGATCATGGAGGCGGCGCAATCGACCTTCATCAGTTCGACGTTCTGGACGGAACGCATCGGCCCCGCCGCCGCGCTGGCGACATTGAAGGTCATGGAAAGAATGTCTTCCTGGGAAATCATCACGGCTACCGGGAATGAGATTCGCGGGAAATGGCAGGCGCTAGCCGATCGGTACGGCTTGAAGATCGCGCATTGGGGCTTGCCCGCATTGACGGGATATACCTTCCAGAGCGCGAACTCGCTGGCGTACAAGACGCTGGTCACCCAGGAGATGCTGGCGAAAGGCTTTCTCGCAGGCAACAGCGTCTATGTATGCACCGAACACACACCGGAAATCGTGGAAGCCTATCTTATCGCGCTGGATCCGGTTTTCGCCCGGATTCGGGAATGCGAGGAGGGACGCGACATCCACGAACTGCTCAAGGGGCCGGTTTGCCATGGCGGCTTCAAGCGGTTAAATTGAGTATCGTCATGGACGAAAGGACGCACCCGAAACTTCTATTTCGGACTATCTTTGAAGACGCGGGTTTTTCGGTCGCCTTTCGGCAAGATGCTCGGGATTCATGGGAAAGTGTTCTGGAACAGTGCCGGTATGTCCCGGTATCTTATACGTCGCGTATGCAGGATTATCAATGGGCGTACTACAAGGGGTTTGATGAAAGCTGCGAGGAAATATCGGTCGTGATCTCCCGCCATCACAAGCCTTGCGCGGTCTGGCCGCTCATGTACAGAGGAACGGACGGTTCCCTGACCTCGTCGGGCGAGCCTCTGTTTCCTCCCATGTTTTGCGGCGATTCCGGGAAAATCACAAAGTCCGTGCTTGCTTGCTGCCATGATGCGGCGGTCGCTCATGCGCGAAACAGGAAAATGTCCGCGTATACAGGACAAGATGTTTTCATGGGAACAGAAGGTTCGGGACTGGGAGAATGGTATCTCCATGCCATGAAATCCTCTGGAAAATCGGGGGGGGTACGCCATGCCGCTTTCGCCGATTTGCGCCAACCACTCGCGGATATCTGGTCTTCTCTGCGGAAAAGTTATAAATCCTTGATACATTCCGGCGATAGACTGTGGCGCGGGGGTATTCTCCTGGAGCGTGGCAATGAAGATGTCTGGGAAGAATTCAGATCATTGCACAGGGAAGTGTCAGGGAGGCAAACCCGCTCGCTGGAGAGCTGGAATATCCAGCATGAAGCCATTGTGTCCGGAGAGGCGTTCCTGATTTATTTGAAGGACGAAAACGGGCGCATGGTCGGCGGCGGTCTTTTTCATGTCAGTAGGGATGAAGGGGTTTATGCTGTCGGCGCGTATGACCGCTCCCTATTCGACAGGCCCATTGGCCATGTCGTGCAATGGAAGGCCATGACGGAAATGAAGCGGCGTGGATTGCATTGGTATAAGATAGGCATGATCTCCCATCCCGGAGATCGCCCCAAACCTACGGACAAGGAGCTTTCCATTTCTCACTTCAAGGAGGGTTTCGCGACCCATCACTTCGCGGCGCTTCGCTTTGAGTGTCCTGTTTGGCCATGAGAGAAAGAAAAATGACTGAAAAATTACCGGAATGGAACGCCGCCAAGGTTTTCTATGATACCGCTTATTCAAGCGAGGGGATTTCCGCGCAGCGGCGCTATCCGAATGAAGAGCTTTGCCGATTCATTGGCCGTCATTTTCATCATTTATCCCATGATGAAAAAAGAGGGATCCGGATTTTGGAAACCGGATGCGGCAGTGGCGCGAATCTGTGGATGCTGGCAAGGGAAGGTATGGAAACCCATGGTCTTGATTTATCCGGGGCGTCATTGCGTCTTGCCAAGGAAATGCTGGCTTCGCATGGCGTGAGCGCGCGTCTCCAGGAAGGCGACATGACCCGTCTAGATTACCCGAATGATTTCTTCGATGCCGTGGTGGATGTGTTTTCGAGCTACTGTCTTACGCAGAACCACGGGGAACAATATATCCGGGAGGTATGGAGGGTATTACGTCACGGCGGATTGTTCTTTTCCTATTTCCCGGATAAATCATCCGACGCTTTCAATAACCATGCTCCCTCCACCATGCTTGACGAAGACACATTGAATGGCGTACACAGAAAAAATTCCCCTTATTACGGCAATGCGTATCCTTTCCGCTTCATGACGCAGCAAGAATACAGTGATCTCTTGATGTCCCATGGTTTTGAGGTGCCATATTGCGAGACAGTCAGCAGGAGCTACAGAAGGGGAAAGGAAATTTTCGCGTTCGTGACTATCGAAGGGAAAAAGCAATGAAAAGTGGCGAAAAATCCCCATGAAAATCGTTTTCCGCGTCGACGCTTCCTCCATGATGGGCACGGGCCATGTCATGCGTTGCCTGACCCTGGCCGACGCCCTGGCGGCGAGTGGCGCGAAGTGCCATTTTTTCTGCCGCGAACATCCGGGAAACCTGGTGGAATGGATACAGAAGACGGGCTATCCAGTGGAAACGCTGCCTTTGTCGGAAAAAAAGGACGCGGATTTGTTTCATTCCCACTGGTTGGGCGCGACGCGGGAAGAAGACGCGACGGCCTGTGCCGCGCTTCTCGCGCAAAATCCTCCGGTGGATTGGCTGATCGTTGACCATTACGCGCTGGAGGAACATTGGGAAAAAGCCCTGCACCCTCATTGTCGAAATCTCATGGTCATCGACGATCTGGCCGACCGGCGGCACGATTGCAGCTTGTTGCTGGATCAGAATCTGGTAGCCAATTGGGAACATCGCTACGATGCCCTTTTGCCAGAATCATGCGGACGCATGCTGGGGCCGCGCTATGCCCTGTTGCAACCGCAGTACGCGGAACTTCATGACCGGATTCCCCCGCGCGAAGGAAAAGTTCGCAGAATAATAGCATATTTCGGCGGTGTCGACGCGCATGACCTTTCCGGCATGGCCGTGGATGCCTTCCTGTCCCTCGAACATCCGGAAATCGCGTTGGATGTAGTCATCCATCCCACGATTCCCCATACCGCCGCGCTTCGGGAAAAAGCGGCGCGCTATCCACGCATCACGCTTCATGAAAACCTTCCCAGCCTTGCGTCCCTGATGGCCAGGGCGGATTTGGCCATTGGTGCATGTGGGGCGACTTCCTGGGAACGCTGTTGCCTGGGGCTGCCCACTTTGGCCGTGACCTTGGCGGAAAACCAGCGCCCCATTGCGGCCCAATTGCATGAGCGAGGATTGATCCACTGGCTGGGCGACGCCCCGGAAATCACCCCGGCAATTCTGTCGCAAGCCTTGAGGGAAATCATTCCCCAAGGATTGCCGGCCATGTCGGAAGCCTGTCGCGCCCTGGTGGATGGCAGGGGAACCGGGCGGGTGACAAGCTTGCTGACGATCAATCGGGAAACGCCGCTTGTCGCGCGCCCGGCCAAATGGAAAGACGAAAATTTGCTGCTCGAATGGGCCAACGACCCCTTGGTTCGGAAGAACAGTTTTCACTCGGAGACCATCGACAGAAACACGCACCGCAAATGGTTCAGGGAACGTTTACGTGAATTCGGGCAATCAAGGCTCTATATCGTCGAAACAGAATCCGGATTTCCTGTGGGACAGGTGCGTTTTGATCGTCTGGGCCAGGAATGGGAAATGGATTACAGCTTGGATGCTCGCCTGCGTCGGCGTCATCTGGGGCGTTCTCTGCTCAGGACGGCGCTTTTGAAGTTTCGCCAGGAAATAGACACCCCATTGATTCTGGCGCGAGTAAAAGAAAACAATCCGGGATCATGCCGCATTTTTGAAAGCCTGGGCTTTGATAGACAAAATGAATTAAACTCCCCCCCCCTGTACACCCCGGGGGTGGGGTATCGCTATATGCTCGAACGCTGCTTCCTGGATAAATGAGGAAATTCCTGATTTGCTGCTGGATTTGTGGGCGAAAGGGCATCGCATGACCTGGGGGCATCAGGCCGAGGCGTTGCCCGGCGGCGATCTGTGTTTTTACCTGGGCTATGGAAAGATCGTCGACAGGGTGACTCGCGACCGTTACCAACACAATCTCATCGTGCATGAAAGCGCTTTGCCGGAAGGAAAAGGCTGGTCGCCCATGACTTGGCAAATACTGGCAGGAAAAAACCAGTTTACCGTTAGTCTGTTTGAGGCCGTGGATGAAGTGGACGCCGGGCCGATCTATTTGCAGGAAACCTTCCATTTGCAGGGTACGGAACTGGTATCCGAATGGCGTGCCCTGCAAGCCAAAATGACGCGAAAGTTGTGCAGCACCTTTATTTCGGAATATCCAGCGGTATTGAATCTCGCCCATCGGCAAGAAGGGAAGGAAAGTTTCTACCCTCGCCGTACCCCGAAGGACAGCCGCCTGAATCCGGATCGTCCGCTGAAAGAGCAATTCGACCTCCTGCGTGTTGTCGATAACGAACGTTATCCCGCCTATTTTGAAATTGGGGGGAGGGAATATATACTCTTCATCTCCAGAAAATCCCAAAAACTTGACATCCACGATAAGGCGTTTCAGGGAGATGAAAACTCATGATTTGTCACAAATACTGATCAGGAGAAACCATCCAAACATTCGCAAGAATATGTATTCATGCCGTATCATCAGCCCTGAAGAACACATAGCTTGATGGGGAAAGGTCAGCAGATCAAACTTTTGGAGCGCTTGGAGCAGATGAACAAATTGAGGCCAAGGTTTCCACTTCGCTCGACGATCTTCAGTAATCCGGGAACTGAAATGCAAAATGCCAAGATCTACTTCATCGCAAGCGTCAAGGAATGGCATCGTCCGGCCTTCGAGGAGATGGCTTTGTCTTACGGGGGGGGGGCACATGGTATTTTGTAAGCTCGCCCCAGGCGCTTGGCGAAGCCCTGGCGCGTGTCGTGCCGCGCTATATTTTCTTTTTGCACTGGAACGAAAAGGTTCCCCGGGAAATCTGGTCGCGGATCGAATGTGTCTGTTTTCACATGACCGACGTGCCCTATGGCCGTGGCGGAAGCCCCTTGCAGAATCTCGTCGTGCGCGGATACAGGGAGACAAAATTATCCGCCCTGCGCATGGTGGAGGAACTGGATGCCGGGCCGGTATATGTGAAGACGCCCCTGTCTCTTTCGGGCCGCGCCGAGGAAATCTATCTGGAAGCCGGAAGAAAGAGCCTGGAGCTGGCTCGCTGGATCGCCGAAGAAGAACCCGACCCCACGCCGCAACAGGGCGAAGCGGTCGTCTTCAAACGGCGCGCGCCGGCACAAAGCCTTCTGCCCGATCATGGAGATATATCACGTCTTTACGATCACATCCGCATGCTGGACGCGTCGGGCTATCCCCTCGCCTTCGTGGAGCATGGGGCTTTCCGGATCGAGTTCTTTCACGCAAACCTGGAGAACGGGGAGGTGCGCGCAAGCGTGGTGATTCGCGGAAAATAGCCTCCTCCCAACCAGTCATTCAAACTGTTGGAGGACGGAATGAATAACGAAAATAACACGCCCGAGCGTCTGGCCTTGCGTATTCAATCCAATGCGCGGGGTGACAGGGACCTTGAGGAATTTATCATCGAAATGGCAAATCCCGACGAGAATGATGACGTATTGGAAATCGGTTGCGGTTCTGGAAAGCAAATGCGTATTGTCGCCCCTATGGTTCATTCCATGCTGTGCATTGATATCTCACAGGATTTAATAGATCTCATCCAGGAATCGGGAACGCCGGAGAACGTGCGATTGATGAGACTCAACATGGATGAATCGCCGAAAGCGCTGACAGGAAAATACTCGCTAATCTACTCTGTTTATGCGCTTTACTACAGCCGAGATGTAAATGCATTGATAAACGATCTCACGAGGAAAATTCTTGCGGCGGATGGCCGTTTTCTTTGTGTAGCTCCAGATGAGGAAAATAATCGACAATGGTTCGAGGATTTGGCAAGCATGTTTGTAATTCCGGAGGAAATTTCTCGCTCTCCATTTGTCAGCCGTGGTGCGATATTGCCCGCAATGTTGAATACATTTCGCTCAACATCGTGCCATCGTTTCGAAAATACCCTGACGTTCAATCGCACGGACGATCTGATGAAGTATTATGATGGATGTGCCTATTGCCCTGGGGAGAAGCGTACCCAAGCGGAAAAGTTCTTTGCGCGCAAGATTGCGTCAGATGGTGTTTACAAAATAAGGAAACACGCCTTGGGCATGCTGGGGCGTTGTTGAGACAATTTGTGGAAACCCTGATTGGAGCAGTTTCTGTTCAAATGCTGACACTACCGGCCAGAATTTCTCATCATTGCGAAGCGCGTAGCGCCGTGGTTTGCCGTCCGCGGAATTGCTGTCCGCAGGACTGGGTTGCCGCGGGGAGAAATCCCCTCGCAATGACAGTATCAGAAATTTCCTGTTGGAACCATCGTCATGAAAATAGAAAACCGTTTTATCGCCTCTTCCATGCCCCCTTATGTGATCGCGGAGCTTTCCGCCAATCACAATGGCTCACTGGAGCGCGCCTTGGAAACCATCGATGCCGCCAAGGAATGCGGCGCGGACGCCATCAAGCTGCAAACCTATACGGCGGACACCATCACCATCGATTGCGACAAACCCGACTTCATGGTTCGCGGCGGTCCGTGGGATGGCTATAAACTCCATGATCTCTACAAATGGGCGGAGACTCCCTTTGAATGGCATCAAACCCTGTTCGAGCACGCGCGAAAGATCGGCATCACGGTATTTTCCACGCCTTTCGATGAAACCGCCGTAGACCTGCTGGAAGACCTGCATGTACCCGCCTACAAGATTGCTTCCTTTGAAATCGTGGATTTGCCCCTGATTCGTTATATCGCCAGCACGAAAAAACCTATCATCATGTCAACGGGCATGGCGAGCGAGGCGGAAATCGAGGAAGCCGTCACCGCCGCGCGGGAAGCGGGATGCCGGGATCTGGCGCTTCTGCATTGCATCAGCAGTTATCCCGCGCCAGCCGAGGCGGCCAATTTGCGGCAAATGGCGGAACTGGCGCGGCGTTTTGACGTCCTCCCCGGCTTGTCCGACCACACCCTGGGCACGACGGTTTCTATCGCGGCGGTTGCCTTGGGCGCTTGTATCATCGAAAAACATTTCACCTTGAACCGCGCGGACAAAGGCCCGGATTGCGCGTTTTCCATCGAGCCTTCCGAATTGCGGCAGTTGAGCGAGGCTGCCCGCGATGCCTGGCTGGCGCTGGGCAAGGCGGGATATGAACGCGCAAAGGTGGAGGAAAGCAGCAAAGTATTCCGGCGTTCCCTTTATTTTGTCCGCGATTTGCCTGCGGGCGCGGTCGTCACGGCCCAGGACATCCGGCGCATCCGTCCGGGCATGGGCTTGCCGCCGAAATATTTCGATGATGTGCTGGGTAAGTGCCTGAACGTGGCGGTGCAAAGAGGAATGCCCGTCCGTTGGGATGTCTTCGATGCCTAAAACCGTGCTGGTCGTCGCCGCCCACGCCGACGATGAAGTCCTGGGGTGCGGCGGAACCATTGCTCGCCATGTGACGGAAGGCGACGCGGCGCATGTGGTTTTCCTGGCCGACGGCGTCGGTTCCCGTTCCGTTGGCGCGGCATCGGCCTCGCAAGCGTTGCGCGAGCGGAAAAACGCGGCGGCGGTGGCGCATCGCATTCTCGGCATTCAAAGCGCGCATCATCTGGGCTTTCCTGACAACCGTCTGGACAGCCTTCCGCTTCTGGACATCGTGAAAGCCTTGGAATCCATACTGGAAAAACTGGCCCCGGATGTGATCTACACCCATCACCACGGCGATCTGAACGTCGACCATCGCGTCGCGCACAAAGCGGTATTAACCGCCTGCCGCCCGCAGCCAGGGCAATGCGCGCGGGAAATCCACGCCTTTGAAGTCGCGTCCAGCACGGAATGGAACAACCCCGTCATCGAGCCTTTCACGCCGCAACTCTATGTCGACATTACGCCCTGGCTGGATAAAAAAATGGCGGCCTTGCGCGCCTATCAAGGGGAAATACGCGCGGCTCCCCATTCCCGCAGCCTGGAACATGTCGAGGCGCTGGCCGTCCATCGGGGCATGTGCGCTGGCGTCGCGGCGGCGGAAGCATTCATGACCATCAGGATGGTGCGACAGGCAAAAAAAGACAAATGACAAAAATTTGTGGCTTCGCGATGGCGAGAAAGGGGGAGGCTCACGTGACGCCCCTCATCCGTCATTGCGAAACGCGAAGCGACGTGGCAATCCATGCCACCGCCTGGATTGCTGCGTTGCGCTCGCTCTTGACGAGAGTTGGGTTCGCGGGACTATCGCCCACAGGACCGTGAGAACATTCAAGTTGAACTTGAAAAAACACCAATATTTCTTTATCGTCTTGTTTTCAAATGAAACAATCGAAGCGTGGACATGCTGAACCGCCACATTACTCCACAACTCATTCACCTTGCCAAGCAATTTCCCGTGGTCACGATCCTGGGGCCGCGCCAGTCGGGCAAAACAACGCTGGCGCGGGCCGCGTTTCCACGGCACGAATATCTGAATCTGGAATCGCCTCCCCTGCGGCTAGCGGCGCAACAGGACGCGCTTGGTTTTTTCAAGGCGCATCCCAGCCCGCTGATTCTGGACGAAATCCAGCGCGTTCCGGAATTGCTGAGTCACATCCAGGTCATGGTGGATGAACAACGGCAAAAGGGCCGGTTCATCCTGACAGGTTCACATCAGCCGCATCTGGCGGCAGAGATCAGCCAATCGCTGGCGGGCCGCGTGGGCTTGTTGCGTCTCCTGCCGCTTTCCATTGCCGAACTCGCCGAGGCCGGGCTGAACCTGGAGCGCGACGATTATCTGTACCAGGGCTTCATGCCGGGGGTGCATGCTGAAGGAATCGAACCGGACGTTTTTTACCGGAATTATTACCAAACCTATGTCGAGCGCGACGTGCGGCAGTTGATCAACATCACCCATCAGCACGCTTTCGAAATTTTCGTCCGCTTGCTGGCCGGGAGGGTTGGACAGATCGTCAACCTGAATTCGCTGGCGAATGACGTGGGTGTTTCGAGCACGACATTGGGAACATGGCTCTCCGTGTTGGAAGCAAGTTTCATCGTGTTTCGGCTACCGCGCTATTTCGAGAATTTCGGCAAACGGCAGATCAAGGCGCCGAAAATCTATTTCAGCGAGGTGGGGCTAGCTGCCTGGCTGCTGGGGATCGAGACGCCTGCGCAGGCGGCGCGCGATCCGCTTTTCGGTGGGCTGTTCGAGAACATGGTGGTGGTGGAAGCCATGAAGGCAAGGCTCAACGCGGGCCGGGAAGCGGAATTGTATTTTTTCCGCGACCAGCGGGGACTGGAGATCGATCTGATCGCGCGCCGGGGGCGGCGTCTGCTGCCCATCGAAATCAAGGGCGGCATGACCTACGATCCCTGGTTCGCCAGGAACCTGAAAGCGTTCCTCAAGCTGACCAACGCGGGCGAATCGCCCACCGTGATTTACGCGGGAGAGCAAGCGGCATTCGCGGAAGGCGTCGAATACGCCAATTTCCGGGACACCGCCCGTATCATCGCCGCGTTGGATGGGGCGGAAATCACGTCCTCCACGCAAGCGGTGCGGCGCGGCGGCGGAAGCGTCCATGACGATCAGGAAGGCGCGACGAGCGGAAAACAGGAAAGATAGCGATGCGGTTCGATACATCCTGGACGGAAAATGAAGCGCGTGAGTTGCGTGAACTACTCTCTGAAATGCGAAAAGCGTATGAAAAAGGCGAAAACGCGATGGAGCTCGCTCGCTAGAACTCAATGGCGGGCACGAGGAAGCGGCCCTGCGGGAACTGCTGCGCGTGACGCGCCGCGCGCTTGTCCTGGTCGAGCCAATTTACGAGCTGGCGGACAGCGAGGCCCGCGAGTGCATGACGAGACATGGCTATGTGCGCAATCTCTGCGGCGTCGTGGCGTCCCTTGGCCATGACGTGAAGGGGTGCCGCCTGCTGGATTACGCGGAAAATCCATTGAACCTCAGTGGTGTAATGCGAATCGAGAAATCCCCCCCCCCGAGAACTTGCCGCTCCGCGTATTGCCTGGCGCTGCCCGCTCACGCGCACGCCTTTGTCGCCTGCGGGATTTTCCGATTAGCCGCGCCACAGCGGAGCGTATCCTGGCGGCGATTGAATCGACATTATCGTGTATTTGTTTAAAACAAGGGAATTGAAGATGAAAGTGAATCCTATCCGGCGATATGGAGGCAAGGATTCCGATGCCTATCGGTATTTTGCCAATGACTTCCTGCCAATACGCAAGCGCCATTGGCCGTCCATCTGGCTTCAGGCCGCGCCGATCATCATGACGCCGGATATTCTTAGTGTGCTGGAATTTGGAGGCGGGCGGGATGTCACGCGCAGCCTGGCCAGACACTTTGGCATCGAATACAAATCGATTGACATTTCCGATCGTTTCTTTCCCGATGTGCAAAGCTCCATTGCTGATTACCCGTTTGACGGGAAAACCTATGATCTGGTTTGTTCGTTTGAGTGTCTGGAACATAATCCGTGGAACGAGACTGTGGAGCTTCTTGCACACATGATCCGCTTTACGCACAGATATCTTTATCTCTCGGTTCCCTATAGCGGAGGATGGTTTTCCTTTTCTTTTTCCCTGCGCCTTCCCAAGATCCATGTTTCTATCTCGTCGCGGATCGTTTGGGGGGCGGACATATCGATGTCGAATCCCTGAAGAAACGGCCATTGGAACGTAAACATTCCGCGCATTGGTGGGAACTGGGACGTCGTTTTGGGCTGTCGCGCCGGCAGTTTGTTGAAATCATCGAGAAAATGGGTTTTAAGCTTTTGAGTTCCCAGCACAATCCCTTGTTTCCGATGCATTTGTTTTTGTTGTTCGAGCTGGAAAAACCGCGAGGGAGGAATAATCATGAAAGCCTCGGTTGAATCCACCGTCAAAGGTGAGAAAAGCGGAGAAATCCATGGGTCACATGAATTATCACGGGTTTCGCTCCTCGTAATGAGGGTCCATCAGGGATTCATCATCGTCTGGTTGTCTTGTAAGGGAGCGTGGATGTGAATCATTTCCAGAATGGAATATCGTTGCCAATGACATTGTCCGCGGCCTTGCGGGACAAGGAATGGCTCGCGCGTCCTTATTGGCCGACATACCGTGAAAAAGCAAAGGCATGCCAGAAGGGCTTGCCGGGTCTTTTTCTTCGTGTTTCGCGTGAGGCAAATCCGGAATTCCGCGATATTGTCGATCTGATTTCTCCGCACATCTGCCAGTGGTTGTCCGCAGTGATGGAGGCCGCTTTTCTTTGCCGGGAAATGGGCAGGAATGACGCATTGCTGGCGCATGATCTCGTCGCGGCGCTGATGGACAGGGAACGCCGAGGCCATCTCCTCTCGCGCCTGGCGCCCAAGAGGCTGGAACCCATGGGACGGCTGGAGGCCGGATTCCGCCATGTAGCGCGCACCCTGTCCTGGTCGCGGCCGGGCACATTCCGACGCAATCTGTTTTCTCCCAGAACGCTTGCAATCGCGCACAATTCGTTGCTTGTCGAAACCGCGCGCGGCGTTACGGACGGGATTGGCTTTTTTCACGGAAGCCATCTTCTGGACATCGCGTTGAAGAATTACGGGAAAAGCCTGGCAGGCAAAACAGAAAGCGTGCTGGAATTCATGCTTCCTTATCTGTCCTGGGAAGAATCTTTTCCCGAGTGGATCATTTCGGCCTGCCGGGATCTGATGGCGGAGATTATCCGTTGTTTCGCGGAGAGGGCGGAGCGCGATCTTGCCGCCCTTTCTGGAGTGCCGCTTCCCGGCAGAATATGGACAGGCACCTTTACTCCGTGGGTGTCGCGCGCCATCGGTCTGAGCGTGCTGGCGCGCCAGGGCGAAGTCCATGCCTTCGATCATGGCGGCGGCGTTGGAAACAATGCAAGTGGCCCCAGTCACTTTCTTCATCTGGAAATTTGCAGATATTCTGTTTTCGTGGCGACATCCGCGCTGGCGGCAGATATGTACCGGAAAAGGCTTCTGGATGATGGCGTCGGGAAAGAGCAGGTTCTGGCGGGGCCTGGCGACCCCTCTTTCCGGGCAGTGCCACGTCGCGCCATTGTCAGGCAGAAAAAGAAACAAGTGGTTTATGCGCCCACGGTGTTTTATGGTTTCCGCCAGTATTCCCTGTATCTTCTTCCCGATCCGGTATACATGCATTGGCAGCGCCAGGTTCTGGAATCGCTTGCGCGAATGCCGGTCACGCCCTTGTTCAAGCCGCATCCGGAGGGACTGTTGCGCGGGCAGGTCAATCCGCTTTCCGGAATCGTGCCTACCAGCACGGCGCTCTTTGAAAATCATTTACAGGATGGGGACGTTTTTGTTTTTGATTATGTGCATTCCACGACCTTCTGGAAAGCACTGTGCGGCGATGGCGCGGTGGTGCTGTTCGACCTGGGAACGAGCCATGTTATTCCAGAGATGCGCGCCTTGATCGAGAAGCGGGCGCGTGTCATCAATGTGGAATTCGAGGCGGGAATTCCCGTCTGGGACGCCAATCTGTTTTCCGATGCCATATTGACCGCGTCGCCGGAAGATCCAACCCCGTTCAGGGTTTTGTGCGGCGGGGAAGAGGGCAATGCGCAATGGCCCTGGCCAAATGCCTGAATGAAGCGGGAATTTGATGGTTTGTTTTACGGATCTTTGACGAAGGGATGAGAATGCAGGGCGATTTTGTCCAGGTTTTCTTGGGGGAGTCATTTGGCTGGTCGCGCCACGAGTTCATGGGAATGCGGATTTTCTGCAAGGGGTACTTGCATGGTTTCGCGCGGCACAGGGACGCGCTCCCGCGAATTGCCCGAGTCGCCACATCCGTGAGCGAAGGGGACGGGAAGGCCATGTCCTGCCTGGATGGGCATTTCTCGTTTATTGTCGTGGCAAGGGATTTTGCCGTGCTCGCCGTCGACCGAACCCGCAGCATTCCCGTTTTGCTGGCGGAAAGAGATGGAACCTACGTCATCGCCGACCATGCCGCTCCCCTGTTGAAAGCATTGGACATGGGAACGGGAGATATCGACGGCGAAGCGGCAAGGGATTTCGCAATGGCGGGCTATGTAGTTGGCAATGGGACGCTATACCGGAATATCCGTTCCATGCAGCCGGGGGAAATCGCGCTCATCCGAAGGAACGGAAAATTGGAAATCTTCCGCCATGCCTCCTACCATCCGTGGCTTGCGAAAACGGTCATCGGGGATGAAGGCGCCTGGAGGAAAAAACTGGCAGAAATCACGCTGGGCATCATCGAAAAAATGATGATCAGTGTTTCCGGACGGCAAATCCTGTTGCCGCTGAGCGCGGGACTGGATTCCCGCCTGATCGTCTCTGCCCTGAAGCACCTCGGCGCTCGGGATGTCGTGTGTTTCTCCTATGGCCGCGCGGGCAATCATGAAGCGGACACCGCGCGCCAGGTCGCGGAGAAGATTGGGTTTCAATGGCATTTCATTCCCTGTACGCCCGGGCTGGTTCGCCAAAAACGCGCGGAGGAAGATTTTTCCCGTTTTCTTTCCCTATCGGACAATCTGGTTTCTACACCGGTGGAACAGGATGTCAGTGTGGTTATGTCCCTGCGCGACCAGCCCTGGGCGGACAAGAATGCCGTCATTGTCAACGGACAGAGCGGAGATTACATTTCCGGCGCGCACATTCCGCCGATGCTCGCCGCTTCGCTTCCCATGGATCGCGAGGCGCGGGAAGCGGTGATTTTCTCCGCCATTCACACGAAACATCTCGGTCTCTGGCCGGGACTGAAAACGTCCGAAAACCTTTCCCGCGTCAAGGCGCGGCTATGGGCGGAACTGGAAGAAGAAGGCGCGCCGCTCGATGTTCCTGAACTCGCCTTTTCGATATATGAATTTTCGGAGTTCCGAAACCGGCAATGCAAATATGTGCTGGGAAACCAGCGCGGCTATGAAGTTTTTGGCCGGGATTGGCGCTTGCCGCTTTGGGACGGGGACTATCTGGATTTTTGGCAGGAAGCGCCCTTACCGCTGAAATTCGGACAGCGTCTATATCGTGAAATGCTGGTGGAAGCAAATTGGGGCGGGGTCTGGAATACCCTCGTTCCCGCGCCGTGCTGGATAACCCCCGCCTGGATACGGCCCTTGCGTTATTGCGCCATGGCGGCCTGCGCGCCCTTTGGAAAGAACGCGTGGCATCGTCTGGAAACACGGCTGTTCAATCCCTTGACGGATATCGTATGCACTTATGCGGCGGTTCCCTATTGGAAGGTAGTGACGGGTCCCGCGCACAGGAACGCGATTTCCTGGTTGACCGCGCAACACCTGGAACGGCATGGGCTTCCCTGGAATGGCGGACGTGATGGACGCGCTTAAGGTCATTTATCCGTTTGTCGGGGATTCCGTGGGGGGAAGTCATATTTCCACGCTTACGCTGATCCGGACGCTGGATCGGCGCTTTTTCACGCCCGTGATCGTCCTGCACCAGGAGGGCGCGCTTGCGGAGTTTCTTCAGGAAAACGGCGTGAAATATGAAATATTGCCTCTTCCCGCCTATGCGGGCGCGACGCCCCGCCTTTCCGATATTCTCCGAAGCGCGGCGCGCGCGGCCGCGACGCTTCGCCGCTTTTGCCACGAACGGGACGCGAGCCTCATCCACGGAAACGATCTCAGGATCAATCTCACCTGGGGATTGTCCGTGTGGGGAACCCAATACCGGTTCATATGGCACCAGCGCAGCATCCCCAACTCCCGTTCATGGCTTTGGAAGCTGGTTCCGAAGCTGGCGGATCATGTGATCTTCATTTCATCGGCAACGCGAGAAAGGATGTTGGGCAAGAAAGAAAGCCCCCGGCACTCCATCATCATGAACCCCGTCTCGGTAAACCCGTTGTCGCCGCAACAGAAGAAACATGCGCGTGAATGCCTGCGCGAATCCCTGGGGCTGGAACAGGATGCATGGGTATTTGCTTTCGTCGCGCGTCTTGTTTCCCTAAAAAAACCGGAAACATTCATTCGTGTCCTGGCAAGAATCCAGCGGGAATCACAGCATCCGGTTTGCGGGATCTTGGCGGGGCATGATCAAGATGGCTTGCGGCAGGAACTGGAAAATCTGGCCTTTCGTCTTGGCATCGGGGAATCCGTCCGCTTCCTGGGTTTTCGATCCCCGATCGATTCCTGTATCGCGGGCAGCGATCTCCTGATCGCGCCAAGTTACTGGGATGCATTTGGACGCACGCTGGTGGAAGCCATGCTGTTGGAAACGCCCGTCCTGGCAAGCAATGCCGGAGGACACAGGGAAATCATCAAGGAAGGCAAGAATGGCTTGTTCGCGGAAGTGGACGATGTGGAAGAATTTTGTGTGAAAGCCATACGGATCATGATGGATAAATACACGCGGGAGAACCTTGCGAAAACGGCGCTTCTGGACGCGCAACAGCGTTTTTCCGCTCATTCTCACGCGGAGGCGGTTTCCGCCATTTATCGCAAGGTGACAGGCAAAAAAGAAAGGCGGGAAGCATGGCGAGAATAGAGATCATCGGCTTGCCGGGTTCCGGGAAAACGACCCTTCTGGAACGATTGCAAGCGGCTCGGCCGCTTCCTCCGCTGCTGGCGCCGATCAATCCTGGCGGCATTTCGACGATCCGTCACGCCTTGCGGCTTGCTGGAAAATTGTTCTTGTCGAAGGGTTTTTCGAGCCTGCTGGCAAGAAAAGACGCGACCTGGCTTTTTTCCAAGCTGGGCTATCGCTTGGCGGGCCTGAAGATGCGGGGGGGGGGGGGAATACTGGTTGATTCAGGGGTTTTGATGCCACTGGTCTCCTATGCGTCGGAATATGCAAACAGGGATGCCGTTGCCAGTGATGTCCTGGGATTGCTGCCTATCCTACCCCGGCCCGATGGCATGATTTATCTGAATAGTGGTGTTGACGTGTCGTTGGAACGTTATTTGCGACGGCAGGAATCGATGGGTCGGCGCCCTGGCACGGAAATCGATGCTCGGAGGTTTGCAATTGCCCAGGAAATCTGTGAGGGCATCTGGAATTTTTTCCCGGAAGATAGAAAATTTCTCGTTGCGGGAGAAGGCGTAGTGACAGATGCCGCGCTTGATGAAATTGCGTGCCAGATGAGGACATGGTTCAACATGGAGAATAATGGTCATGAAATTTCGTGATCTTGCCAATGTGACGCTGGATCGTCTGGGCCGCATGGGGCTAGCAGCGCGCCTGGGCCTGCAAGTCGGAGCGAAACTGACCCACGGCTATCAACCGAATCCTTTTGTTTCCCCGCCCCAGCCAGATCCGCGGGATTGCCAGGGGCGTTTTGACGCGGCAATGACGATTTTGGGAGATATGGAATGTCCATCGGTTCTGGATGTTGGATGCAACCAGGGGTATTTTACTTTCCGGTTCGCGCGCAAAGGCGGCATCTGCCTGGGCATGGACAATGATCGTGGTGAGTTGATGGTGGCGCGTGCGCGTGCGGAGTTGCACAAGGTCAGAAATGCCGCCTTCCTTGAACTCGCGATCGACCCGGGCAACCTGGCAGGTTTGCCGCGGAGCGATATTGTCGTCTGCCTTTCCATATTTCATCATTGGGTTCGCCATTTCGGGCGGGAGACGGCATGCGGCATGTTGTCCCTTCTGGCAACACGGGCCGACAAGGCCATGATTTTCGACAGTGGTCAACCAGAAGAGAAGGCAACAAGATGGGCAAGCGAGCTGGAATTCATGCAACCCGATGGCGCGACATGGATCGCGCAATATCTGCGTTGTCTCGGGTTTGAAAGGATTCACGCCGCGGGTTTGTTTTCCACCAGCCTTTCGCCCGTTCCCCGGACGCTTTTCGTCGCTTGCAGAGTATGAACCGGCATATCCTGTTTTTCCTGTCCGACCTGGATGGCGGCGGCGCGCAGCGCACCCTGGTCAATCTTGTCAATACGCTGCATGATCTCGAAGATGTTTCCGTGACCCTAGTTGTCACGCGAACGGGCGGCGCCGCCCAGGCCTGGTTGAAGCCAGCGGTACGTTTGCTCGATCTGGGTTTGCGGCGCACCTTGTATTCTTTCTTTCCGCTTTGCAGTTTGCTGAAACGGGAATGCCCGGATGTCGTGATGGCGACCATGGTGGACGCCAATATCATGGCCGCGCTAGCGCTGTTTTGCCTGCGGAGCCGCATTCGCCTAGTCGTGCGCGAAACGAACAGTCATCGCGCGCGTGGGGATATCCGCGGTGCACGATGCTTGCTCGCGGGCTGGGCCTATCGCCGCGCGGATGCCGTCGTAGCCTTGTCTTCCGGCGTCCGGCAGGAATTGATCGAGGATTTTCATCTTGGCGCGGACAAGGTCGTAACGATCGGAAATCCTGTCGATATCGAATCCATCGCCGGGATCGCGCGCGCCGCGCGAGAGCGTCCTTCTCCTTTCCCGATTGACGGTGATCCCATTATAATGGCTGCGGGCCGTCTGACCCGACAGAAAGGTTTCGACATATTGCTTCACGCCTTCGCAAGAATGAAAACACGCGCAAGGCTGATTATTTTGGGAGAGGGAGCGGACCGGTCCGACCTGTTGACACTTGCGAAAGCCCTGGGGGTCGCGGACCGGGTGTCGCTGCCCGGCTTCGTTTCCGATATCGTGTCTTGGCTATGCCACGCAAACCTGTTCGTACTCTCTTCCCGTTGGGAAGGTTTTGGCCACGTCATTGTCGAGGCTATGTCCGCGGGCGTTCCGGTAATTTCGACAAAATGCCCGCATGGTCCCGCGGATATCATTACCGATGGCCTGGATGGAATATTGGTCGAAACGAATGACGTGGAAATGCTAGCCACGAAAATGGACTTTCTCCTGGAAGACCGGAAAGCCCGTGAGGAAATCAGGAGAAATTTGCCCGCTGCGATAAAGGAATTCGAGATAACGAAGATCACGAAGAAATATCTGGATTTGTTTTCTTTTCTGTACCATGAATAATCTCGAACTAATGCGGGTGTTTTTCCGCTGCGTCTCCCAGCGCAGAAGACGCCAGATCATGGGTTTGTTGCTTCTGGTGCTTCTGGCCTCCTGCATGGAAATGGTGAGCATTGGCGCGCTGTTGCCTTTCCTGGGCGTATTGGCCTCGCCGGAAAAGGTATATGCGCACCCTTGGACGCAGCCTTTCATTGCCTGTTTTTCCATTATTGACGCCAGGTCGCTTTTATTGCCCTTGACCCTGGCGTTCATGCTGATTGTCCTGCTCTCCGGCATGATCCGCTTGGCCTTGTTGTGGGTGCAGATGCGCTTGAGCCATGCCATGGGTTCCGATTTGAGTATCGAGATGTATAAACGCACCCTTTACCAGCCCTATAAAACCCATGTCGCAAGAAATACGAGCGTGATCATCGCCGGAATTTCCAACAAGGTAAACATCGTGGTGCACAGCGCGATTTTGCCTTGCCTTACCATTTTGGGCGCGTTGCCGATCCTGGCCGGGATTTCCCTTGTGCTCCTGTGGACAGATGCCGCGGTATCGACGCTGGCCTTCCTGGGATTTGGCCTGATGTATTTCCTGATTGTCTTTTTCTCGAAAAAGCGCCTCTTTCTTGAAAGCCATCGGGTCAATGAGGAGTCCGCGCGTACCATCAAGGCCTTGCAGGAAGGATTGGGGGGAATACGCGATGTCTTGCTCGACGGCACACAATCGGTATATTGCGACATCTATAGAAATTCGGATCGCGGCTTGCGCCGCGCCAGAAGCAACATCCAGATCATCTCCGGCTCGCCGCGCTACGCGATCGAAGCTCTCGGCATGGTACTGATCGCCGCCCTGGCCTATATGTTGAGCGCGCGCGCACAAGGCCTGGCTTCCGCGATTCCCGTCCTGGGCGCCCTGGCCCTGGGCGCGCAGCGGCTTCTTCCCCTGTTGCAGCAAAGCTATCAATCCTGGGCAAGCATCAAGGGCGCGGAAGAGGTGTTACGGAGCGTCCTCGCGCTCCTGAACCAGCCCTTGCCCGCTTTCGCGGACGCGCCGCCCGCACCGCCAATGCCCTTTCATCGCCACATTCGCCTGGAAGGCCTTTCCTTCCGCTATGCGCCAAAAGGCGGATGGGTGCTTGATGCCGTCAACCTGGAATTGCCCAGAGGCAAAAGAATCGGCTTCATCGGCGAGACCGGGAGCGGAAAAAGCACCTTGCTGGATATCGTCATGGGACTTCTGGAACCTTCGTCGGGCGCTTTGCGCGTCGATGAAATACGCATCGATGCAAACAATATCCGCGCCTGGCAGGCGCACATCGCGCACGTGCCACAGGCGATTTTTCTCTCGGACGCCACGGTGGCGGAAAATATCGCCTTTGGCGTCCCGAAGAATGAAATCGATCTGGAACGGGTGAAATCGGCGGCGAAAAAGGCGCAAATCGCCCGCACCATAGAAAATTGGCCCGCGCAATACCGGACGGAGGTCGGCGAGCGGGGCATCCGGCTTTCCGGCGGACAGCGCCAGCGCATCGGCATCGCGCGCGCGCTCTACAAAAGGGCCGATGTAATCATATTCGACGAAGCGACCAGCGCGTTGGACAACGAAACCGAACAGGCAGTCATGAGTGCGATCGACGAACTGGACGCCGATCTGACTATCCTGATCATTGCGCACCGCCTCTCCACCCTGAGAAACTGCGATTGGATCGTGGAATTGAAGGAGGGACACGTGAAACGAGCGGGGCGTTACGCTGAAATCATCGAAGAAGCCACGGCATGACGGGCAGAGGGGTTGGCGCAAAGCGACTGCCAATTCTCCCGCCCCGTTATTGCGGGGAGCGACGCGACGCGGCAATCCATGCGGCGGTTCAATTTTCCAAAATGCCAAGCCAGACCGAAAGGCCGTATTTGCCGCGGCGCCATGCGCCTCGCAATGACGATTAACCGGAAACTCCTAAACAAATATCCTCAAAAAATATTCATGGAAGAAACACTTTATTCCCTTAAAATGAAACGCCTCTTGTTCATCATTACCGGGCTTTCCACGGGGGGGGCGGAAATGATGCTGTTGAAGCTTCTGGAGCGTATTTCCCGCGCCCGCTTTTCCCCTGCCGTCATTACGTTAACCGCCCCGGGCGAGCTTGCGGATCGCATAAGAACTCTCGACATCCCCGTAACAAGCGCCGGGTTTACTCGCGGCGTCTTCTCGCCCCTGGCGTTCTGCCGCCTGGTTGCGAGAATACGGGAAATGAAACCTGATATCGTGCAAACCTGGATGTATCACGCGGATTTGATCGGGGGGGAGGCTGCGCGTCTGGCAGGGATGCAAAAAGTGGTTTGGTGCCTTCGCAACAGCGATCTCTCCAAGGGAAAAACAAAAATTTCAACCCGCCTGACCGCGCGTTTATGTGCCTTTCTTTCTCCCCTCATCCCGCGACATATCATTTCATGCTCCGATAACGCCTTGCGTTTGCATGGCGCCATGGGCTACGAAACAGAAAAAATGTCGGTCATACCAAATGGCTTTGATTTGAGCCGTTTCAGGCCCGACGGCAAGGCGCGGCAGCGCATAAGGACAGAATTGGCTATTTCGGAAGATACGCCGTTGATCGGCCTGATTGGCCGTTTTGACTCGCAAAAAAATCATTTGGGGTTTTTCGAGGCCGCCGGATTACTGCACAAACGATTTCCCAATAGCCATTTTCTTCTCGCGGGTACCGACGTAGACTGCCGAAACGATATGTTGCAAAAAGCCATGACGAAAAACCGGGTGAACAAGCATACTCATCTCTTGGGATTGCGCACGGATATTCCGGAAATCATGGCGGCTCTGGATATTCTCGTCTCCGCTTCTTCCCATGGGGAGGCCTTTCCCAATGTCCTGGGCGAGGCCATGGCTTCCGGAGTCCCCTGCGCGGTTACGGACGTGGGCGATTCCGCCTTTATTGTCGGGAATACCGGAAAAGTGGTTAAAGTCGGCGACATGCCGGGATTGGCCGATGCCATTGCTTCCCTTGTTTCCCTGTCGCCCGCCGAACGCGCGCTCCTGGGAAGGCGCGCGAGGGATCGGGTAGCGGAATGTTTTGAGATTGGACAGGTCGTGCGGCAGTATGAGGATTTTTATGCCAAGCTTTGAAACGGACATGCCATGTGTGGATTGACGGGATACTGGCGCCCGGAAAAGCGGGAATCGTCTGCCTTGGCCATGGAAGCATTGGCGCGAAGAATGGCCTCGACCCTTGTCCATCGCGGCCCGGATGACGAGGGAGTATGGGCAGATGAAAACGCGGGTATTGCATTGGCGCATCGCCGCCTCTCCATTCTGGATCTTTCCCCGCAGGGACATCAGCCCATGCATTCCGCTTGTGGCCGTCATGTCCTGGTTTTCAACGGAGAAATCTACAATTTCGCGGAATTGCGAGATGAACTGGAGAAAAGCGGGAAAGCGCCTGCCTGGTGTGGTCATTCAGATACGGAAGTCATGCTGGCTGCCTTTGCCGCCTGGGGGGTCGAAACAGCGTTGAAAAAATTCACTGGTATGTTCGCGCTTGCCTTGTGGGACAAAAAAAAGCGTATCTTGACGCTGGCGCGCGATCGTCTGGGAGAAAAACCACTCTATTACGGTTGGCAAAACAATGTGTTCTTGTTTGCTTCCGAATTGAAAGCCTTGCGCGTGCACCCGGCATTCCAGTCGGAAATCGACCGCAATGCGCTGACGCTTTTCTTACGTTATAGTTACATCCCCGCGCCGTATTCCATTTATCGCGGCATTTCCAAATTGATGCCAGGCGCTTACCTAAGTTTGAGTGCAGGAAAAAAAGATGTGTGGATCGAAAGCTACTGGTCGCTGAAAGCCGTGGCGGAAACGGGGTATGAGCATCCGTTCGCAGGGCCGGAAGAAGAAGCAATCGAGATGCTGGAATGTTTGCTGAAACAATCCATCCAAAACCAACGGGTTGCCGACGTGCCCCTTGGCGCTTTTCTTTCCGGCGGCGTGGATTCTTCTACGGTCGTCGCACTGATGCAAGCGCAAAGCATCCGTCCGGTCAAAACATTCACCATCGGATTTCATGAAGCCGCCTATGATGAGGCGACTTACGCCAAGGCCGTCGCGCAGCGCCTGGGTACGGAACACACCGAATTGTATGTTTCCCCGCGGGATGCCCTGGACGTAATCCCCGCCTTGCCGAGAATCTATGATGAACCGTTTTCCGACAGTTCCCAGATTCCCACCTTTCTGGTTTCCCGGCTGGCGCGCTCCCAGGTGACCGTTAGTCTCTCCGGCGACGGCGGGGATGAATTGTTCGCGGGATACAATCGCCATTTTTTGGCGTCCCCTCTCTGGCGACGCCTGGGTTGGATGCCCCGGACTGTACGCTCGACGCTGGCAAGCGCCTCGACCCGCGTGACGCCAGAGCACTGGGATGTTTTCTTTCGTGGCTTCAATCGTTTGTTGCCCAGACGCCTTTGTTTCACGCATCCAGGCGATAAACTGCACAAGGCGGCGAAAATCCTTGTTTCGGAAACGCCGGAAGAACTTTATCTGGAGCTGGTTTCGCACTGGAAAATCCCCGCACAACTTGTCAGGAATGGCGAGGAACCGCAGAACGTCCTGACCGATCCGGCGCGGCAAGCGGCACTCCCTGATTTCGAGGCCCGGATGATGTACCTGGACGCACTCACCTATCTTCCAGACGATATCCTGGTCAAGGTAGATCGGGCGGCCATGGCGGTCGGCCTGGAAACCCGCGTACCCATGCTGGATCATCGCCTGGTCGAATTCGCCTGGCGCTTACCCTTGCATATGAAGATACGCAAGGGACAGGGAAAATGGCTGCTGCGGCAGGCGCTTTACCGCCATGTTCCGGAGAAACTGCTAGAACGCCCCAAGATGGGGTTTGGCGTTCCCATCGACCGCTGGCTGCGCGGGCCACTGAAAGAATGGGGCGAAGCTTTGCTCGCTCCAAAACGTTTGGATCGGGAAGGTTTTTTCCACCCCGCGCCGATCACGCAAAAATGGCGTGAACATCAAACGGGCCAACGTAACTGGTCGTATCATTTATGGGATGTGTTGATGTTTCAGGCCTGGCATGAGCATCAGGAAAGGTTTTTTGAGTGAATGAACAGAATAAATGAAAACTATCCTGCGGCTCTCAAAGGATTGCATGAATCTATTTTTCCGACTCCGTAGTGTGGCAAAGGTCCTGGAGAATTTCAAAAACTTCCATGTGTAGATATGATTTATAGCGAAACGTTATTATTTTTATATATGTATACACAATAGAATTGTTATTTTTGCAGGGCAGGAACTTTTCACGCTTCGATCTACCATAGGAGATGTAAACCAACAGGCAATCTGGAACACATGATTCTCGGCGCATGCCCAACATCCGGGACGAATCGAAAATGGGTCAAAACATCGGGACTATGCTTGGTATCGGTACTGTTATCGTGCATGGGCTTCTGGCTCTCTGGCGCGGAAAGGACGTTTGAGGCTTTTGGCCGTTTTCCCGCATGGGTAATAATAGGCGTCCTGGCAGCTTTTGTCTTGAATCTGATGCTGGTTTCCTTTCGGCTGGAACGTTTGCTGACACATATTGGCATCCCGCTTTCTTTTACCACCGCTTACAAAGCCTGCGTGCAAGGACAATTTGGCACCCTTTTTTTGATTTCTCTTTTCGGACAGATCATGGGACGTCACTGGGTGCTGTGTCAACACGGCGTTTCTTCCATGAGAGTCGCCATGTTGACAGTCATCGAACGATTTACCATGCTCTTTGTCTGTGGCGGTCTGTGCTTATCAGGTGCTTTCTGGCTATGGGACGGCAGCAAAATCTCGACCTTTTTTGATCGGACGCCATTTTTTCTAATTCTGACAACCGCGATTATTTCCCTATTGCTGAGTCTGTGGATGGGAAGATCGAAATTTGAAGCGAGGATATTTACGCAAATAAGCACACGAGGGAATATCGGCAATTTCCTGGAAATCAATGCGATTACTCTGCTATCGCAATCCCTGGTGTTAGGCGCTTTTTTTCTTGGCGGAAAAGGACTAGCCCCGGAAGCTGGATGGGTGGATTTATTGGCTGCCGCCGCGATTATAAGTTTTGCCGCAAGCATGCCGATTTCCATCAGTGGATGGGGGGTACGCGAATTGACCGCGATTTTTGCTTTTGGTCAGATTGGCATCCCCGCATCCTCGGCGCTCGCCATATCCATCCTGGTCGGTCTTGCCTCTACTTTGACGATATTGGCTGCTTGGCCTTTTTGCGGCAAGGATGGCGCACCGAAGAATAATGTTGATCAAATATGCAGGAAAGAGGTTTCCCACCCTCTTCCGCATGAAACAGCAAACCGCGTGCCAATAGAAAAAATTGGCGCTTGGGTTTTATCCATGGTGACAGCCATTCTGGTTTTTTTTCAACTCCATCTACCTTTATTTGGTGGCGAAATCACTCTAAGCCTGGCCGATCCCTTTGCCATCGCCAGCCTGGCGGTAATCGTAGCGCATGCAATCAACAAAGGCGCACTGCCTTGTTGGCGTATACCAGGATTCGACAAAATGTTATTGGCAACAGGCCTTTTGTTCATCTTTGCTTTTATCCGGGGCGCGCATACCATTGGAGTGACCCAATGGGCGTTAGGCAGATGCCTGATCGGGTGGTTGCTGCTTCTGGGTTATGTTTCCATTGGGGTACTGACAATCTCCTGGCTAGGCCACAGGGGAATACGCCGCTTTCTCGAAACGCTTGTGATAACGGCCGCCGCCGTCGTGATTTCATTCGCGCTAGTCCGCTGGATGATTTCCGCGGAATGGCTGGACATCAAGCTTCCTTACAATTTCGAGGGATACGCAGGGAATCGTAATGCTTTCGCCTTTCAGATGTTGCTGTGTTCCGCGTTATTTATCGCCTGGTCGCTCAATCAGCGAAAAATATTGAACCGTTTACATACGATGAAACCACTTCTCTCCTCTTTGTACGATAAACGATATACGTTTTTTGCTTTTCTTCATGGCCTGGTTTTGGCTGGTTTGCTATTTTCCGGCTCACGGGCAGGGATTGGAACGGGAATTGTTTTATTATTTGTTTCCGCTTTTTTTGGACGTTTATTCCACCGCGGGATGCTATTGCAAAGCAGTGTCTATGCTATTGTCGCATTTGTTATTTTTACTTGTATATTGCCACTATCGTCCGGGGAGCGGGGAGACAATCAGATCGGCGTTCATTTTTCGGACCCCGCCGTAAGCGATACCGAACGTTTCGAATCCATACGCCATGGCCTGGAAACATGGGCAAGCAACCCTTTCCTGGGTGCGGGATTGGGCGTCAGCCTCGAAAGGAGCGCGCTTTTGCATGGCGCTCCCATCATCGTCCATTCCACGCCCGTCTGGATCTTGGCCGATTTTGGTTTTTTGGGCGCGTTGATTCTTGGCGCCATTTATGTTGGAATATTTCTGTTTTCGTACCGGCGCTTGTCCGGTGCACCGCCCTACCGGGCCATTGTTCTGATATTGGGGATTTTCGCTGTTTTCGGCCTGGCACATGAAATCTTTTATCAGCGTATTTTCTGGCTGGTGCTGGGTGCATGCATGGCATTGCCTTTTCGACCGTCCATTTCCAATAGAAGACTCTCTACTTGAAAACCGTCATACCCAGGCTTCTTTTCGTCCTCAACGACGCCGCTTACTTTCTTTCCCATCGTCTGCCCATCGCACAGGCGGCGCGGGCGGGGGGGTTCAAAGTGCATGTAGCGGCACCGGAAAGCGAAAAAACAGCCGATGTGCGCGCCCATGGTCTAGTCTGGCACGCCTTGCCGCTGACGCGGAGCGGAACCAATCCTTTCACGGAGATGGCAACCCTTTGGGCATTGATTCGGCTGTTCCGGAGAATCCGGCCGGATATCGTCCATCTGGTGACGGTAAAGCCCGTCGTCTATGGCGGCATCGCGGCGCGGATCGCCAAGGTTCCCGCCGTGGCCGCGGCAGTGCCGGGGCTAGGGTTTGTTTTTTCCCATCAAGGATTCAAGGCCGACGCTCTCAGGCTCCTGCTCAGCCTTCTGTACCGCATGGCCTTGGGACATCCCAGGCTGCGCGCGATTTTCCAGAATCCAGTAGATGCCAGACGTATCGCCCGTCTGGCTTCCCTTCCAGCGGAACGAATCTGCCTAATCCGGGGGGCAGGCGTGGATTTGGCGAATTATGCTTTCACCCCTTTGCCAAAAAATGACGAAATTGCCCTCGTCGTTTTACCGGCCCGCCTCTTGCGATCGAAGGGGGTATTGGAATTTGTCGAAGCCGCGCGGCAACTGCGCGCGGATGGCGTCAAGGCGCGTTTCGCCCTGGCGGGCGTTCCGGATGCCGGGAATCCGGATAGCGTAACGCATGAAGCCATTGAAGCCTGGGTAAAAGAAGGCGTCATCGAGTACTGGGGTTATCGCGACGATATGCCCTTGGTGATGGCGAGATCTTCCTTGGTGGTCTTGCCTTCCTACGCGGAAGGCTTGCCCAAGGCGCTGATTGAGGCGCAAGCCTGTGGCCGCGCTGTTGTGACCAGCGACGCGCCCGGTTGCCGCGACGCCATCACCCCGGGCGTCACGGGGTTGCTGACGCCGCCCCGTGACGCGAAGGCCCTGGCGGATGCAATCAAAACCTTGCTGAGCGACCGGGAGCGTTTGCAGGCAATGGGCAAGGCGGCGCGCGCCCTGGCGGAAGAAGCCTTCGATGTCCGGCAGGTCGTCGCACAACATATGAAGATCTATCAATCGCTGGCAAGCGAGGAAGCCGCCGCCTGAAACAGCTTGCCGGGTCAAGGCTGCCCCCTCCATGACAGGCGTACAACGCGAATCAATGAAGCATGAACGCAACCGCAAAGGCGGTTCCATGCAGGTCCCATGCAATGCGTGTCTGGATCTGCCCGTACAAAACTGGCGCAACTACCGGTATCATGAAATCCAGTCTGTCCGGATTCGTTGCTCGCCAGGAAAGTGTAGCATGCGCTCTCCAAACGCATGCCGTTCGGACAATCCCGACAGGAGACAAACTCATGGCACAGCTACCCGTTATCCCGCATCTGGCCGATAAAGACCCCATGGAAACTCAGGAATGGGTGGATGCACTTGCCGCTGTCATCGAAAGGGAAGGCGCGGAGCGCGCGCATTATCTGATCGAGTCGCTGATCGCCACGGCGCGCGAAGCGGGGGCGGAAATTCCTTATAGCGCCACGACGGAATACATCAATACTATTCCGCCAGACCAGCAGCCGCGTTATCCCGGCAATCCGGACATGGAAATAAAAATCCATTCCTATATCCGCTGGAACGCCATGGCAATGGTGGTACGCGCGAATAAACATACCAATGTGGGCGGCCATATTGCTTCCTTCGCTTCCGCCGCCGCGCTCTACGACGTGGGCTTCGCCCATTTCTGGAAAGCGCCGTCCGAACAGTCCAGCGGCGATCTCATTTTCTTCCAGGGGCATTCCATACCCGGCATTTATGCGCGCGCGTTCTTGCTTGGACGGCTCACGGAGGAGCAACTAGACAATTTCCGTCAGGAAACCGGCGGCAAGGGAATTTCTTCCTATCCGCATCCCTGGCTGATGCCGGATTTCTGGCAATTCCCCACCGTGTCGATGGGATTGGGGCCAATCCAGGCGATTTACCAGGCTCGCTTCATGAAATATCTCGCCAGCCGGGGATTAATCGACGCAGCCGATGCCCAAAAGCGCAAGGTATGGGCTTTCCTCGGCGACGGCGAGACGGACGAGGTGGAGGCGCTCGGCGCGATCGACATGGCGGGCCGGGAGAAACTGGACAACCTGATTTTCGTCATCAATTGCAATCTGCAACGGCTCGACGGGCCGGTGCGCGGCAACGGCAAGATCATCCAGGAACTAGAGGCGCTTTTTCGGGGCGCGGGCTGGAATGTCATCAAGGTAATCTGGGGAACGCATTGGGACGCGCTGCTCTTGCGCGACAAGAAAGGCATCCTGAAAAAGCGCATGATGGAAGCCTGCGATGGCGAATACCAGACTTTCAAGGCGAAAAACGGCGCTTA